>PBYV01000068.1 GCA_002729765.1 Acidimicrobiaceae bacterium | reverse complement strand
TGGGCCTAATGGATTAGGTGAGGGTTTCATGCCTCCGATGATGGGAATGATGCATGAGGGTTTCATGCCTCCGATGATGGGTGAAGGTTTTGAAACGCGAGAGTCTGAAATGTTCAAAGAAATTGAGCGGATCTTCGATGCGATTCTTGATTCACTTGAATCTATAGAGAAATCGGATTCTGTTGGTTCTAAAGCTACTGATGAAGAAATTTCCCAATCAGACGAACTGACTTTAAGTCTTATTGAAGAGTTCATTAAAGAAACTTTTGATCAACGTTTTGAAGACGAGATCTCTGAATTGGTCGATCGTGTAGCTAAAGACGCAGTAACTCAAATAATTGAAGGTTTAGAGCAAGGAAGTGTCGAACAATCATTAGAGGGAACAACTGAAAGTAATTAATGTGTCATCTGCTCTCTGTACGCTGAATATATGGGAATGTTGCGATTAGCTCTTGCTCAGATCAATCCAGTTGTAGGAGATTTAGAAGGAAATGTTGAATTAATTCGCGACGTTATAGAAAAATTAGAACATTGCGATCTAGCAGTATTTGGAGAGATGTCATTAACTGGCTATCCACTTGAAGATTTAGTTTTAAAACCAGGATTTATTGCAGATAATAAAAAGGCTTTAAATGATCTTGCCTCAATGTCTGGAAACTGCGCATTGGTGGTTGGGTTTGCTGATTCAGATGAAGAAAATGTATACAACTCGATAGCTATTTGTCATCAGGGGAAAATCGTAGGAAGTTACAGAAAGCAGAATCTTCCAAACGTTGAAGTTTTTGATGAAGTCAGAAACTTTTCAGCAGGATCAGAACCCCTAAACCTTTTTTCCATCGGAGGAGCAAACATTGGGTTCGCTATTTGCGAAGACTTGTGGGTTCCAAATGGACCAGTAAAAGCGCTCATTGATGGAGGCGCTCAATTGATTGTTACAACTAACGGCTCACCATTTCATCAGGGCAAGCAACAAGAAAGAGAGGTTCTTGTAAATGAGATTGCACAAGAAAATAATGTTCCTATTGCATATGTAAATTTAGTAGGCGGTCAAGATGAACTCGTTTTCGATGGTGGTTCTTTTATTACCGATTCTTCAGGAGAAGTTATTTTAAGGTCACCAAGGTTTCATGAGTCGGTACTTATTGCAGATTTATCTGTTGAAAAAAATAACACCACTGAAAATAATGTGCCGATTATAGAAGTTTCTTCGATTCGTGACCATGAAGGAATAATTGAAACCTCTATTGCACCTACTTTAGATATTTTTGAAGAACTTTATTTAGCGTTAATGACCGCTACTCGAGACTATGTTTTAAAAAGTGGATTTCAGCAAGTGTGCTTAGGGCTATCTGGAGGTATCGACTCTGCGTTGGTAGCAGCTATAGCTTCTGATTCTTTGGGACCAAACAATGTGACAGCTGTAATGATGCCATCACGCTATTCGAGCACCCATTCTTTAACAGATGCTGAGCAACTAATTAAAAACCTTGGAATAGATTCAGTCAATTTTTCGATTAAAGACATTCATTCGACTTTTTCAGAACAATGGATTTTTAATCTCAATGAAGAGATCCTTGGAGTTGCTGATGAGAACTTGCAATCAAGAATCCGTGGAGTTTTATTGATGGCGTTTGCAAATACGAATAACTGGCTTGTTTTAACTACCGGAAATAAGAGTGAGGCAGCAGTCGGTTATTCAACTCTATATGGCGACACCGCTGGTGCTTATGCAGTTATTAAAGATGTATATAAAACCGGTGTATATGATTTGGCTCGATGGAGAAATGAATCTGCAGGAAGAGAAATAATTCCAAATTCAATAATAGACAAACCTCCTTCAGCGGAACTTCGGCCAGATCAACGCGATGATCAAAGTTTGCCTCCTTACGAAACCCTTGACCCCCTTCTAAAGTCATACATCGAAGGTGATAGAACAAGAGCTGAGTTAGTTGAAGATGGCTTCGATTCGAAAATGGTTGATGAGGTTGTTCAATTGGTTGACACCTCTGAGTATAAAAGACGTCAAAATCCTCCAGGAGTAAGAGTTACACGAAAAGGTTTTGGTCGAGATCGACGTTTACCACTCGTAAATCGATATAAGGGTTAAAACATTTTTTTAAAAATTGTGACAACCGTCACGATTTTTGTTTGTTGTTTGCTAGAGCATCGATAAGGTAACGCGCGGTAAGCGTGTGTTGAATTTACGGAGGACCGGGCGTGGCTAAGGAAAGAGTCGATAGAGACGAGGAAGATTTAGTTCGACTTTATTTAACCGATATAGGTCAATATCCATTATTAACTAAAGAAGGCGAAGTCGAGTTAGCTAAAAAAATTGAAGAAGGCGTTAAAGCTGAACAGGAAACGGAAGCTAATTCCGCCAAATTAACTGCAGCAGAAATTCGAAAATTAAAAGTCACTATTCGTCGTGGTTCAAAAGCAGAGCGAACTTTCGTTCAATCAAATTTACGACTTGTGGTTTCTATTGCAAAAAAATATCAAGCTTCAGGATTGCCTCTTTTAGATTTGATACAGGAAGGCAATCTTGGTTTGATGCATGCCGTAGAGAAGTTTGACTGGCGAAAAGGATTCAAATTTTCTACTTATGCAACTTGGTGGATACGACAGGCCATCACTAGGGGAATAGCGAATACGGGACGAACAATTCGTTTACCTGTACATGCTGGAGATACTCTTGCTCGTCTTCAAAAAGCTCGGTCTCGTCTTGAAATAAAGTTTGGGAGGCAAGCAACTTTATCTGAACTTTCAGCTGAGGTAGAAATGCCAGAAGACAAAGTAACAGAAGCTCTTAGATTTGCTGCTGAACCACTTTCTCTCAGTGAACCACTACGCGAAGATGGAGATGCTGAGTTAGGAGATGTAGTAGAGGATCGTTCAGCGGAGTCTCCGTTTGAAACTGCCGCTACTGCATTATTACCCGAAGAGATTTCTCGACTTCTTGCTCCCCTAGACGAAAGAGAAAGAGAAATTTTGAAGTTGCGTTTTGGTCTCGATCGTGGAGAACCTCGAACCCTTGAAGAGGTGGGAGAACATTTCGACCTAACTAGGGAAAGAATCCGTCAGATTGAAGCTCGAGCCATGTCGAAGTTACGTCATCCAAGCAGCGATACAGGCGCTCGGGATCTTTTGGCCGTTTAGAAATAATCTGGCGGAGGTGGACGGGAATCGAACCCGCCGGACGGGGATCGCCCGTCCCACCCGCTTTGAAGGCGGGGGAGCCCACCAGGTACTCGGACACCTCCACAGATGACCGTATTGTGTCAGAGCTCAAATACTATGCATTCAATAAAAATAGTAAAAACAATTTGACTCTTTGCTTATGTAATTACCCTTTCCAGGCACGTATCATTCTTTTATGAAAAAGTTTTTGATGCTTTTGGCCCTAGGAGCTCTTATTTCAGTGGCGGTTCGTAAGGTTCGTTCTATTTAATTTTATTTAGTTGAACGGAAACGCTTAAAAGTTTTCACGATCCCTGCTCCTAAAAGAAAAGTTAGAACTGTCACAGCAATCCATTTGCGGTTTAAAGGAACTCGTTCTCCTAAAGCAATTGGTCTTACGAATTCTAATATCGGCCAGTTTTTTTCTTCTGCCTGTTTTCTTAGTTCTCTATCTGGGTTAACAGCTACTGGGTTTCCTACTAGTTCTAACATAGGAAGATCGGTTGAAGAATCAGAATATGCCCAAGAATTTTCTAGAGAAATATTCTTTTTTGAAGAGAGATCTATTATTGCTTCTGCTTTATGTGACCCAGCAGCATAAAATTCCACTTCTCCTGTGTAACGACCTTCAGAGTCCACGACAGGCGTGGTAGCTATAAAGTCGTCAATACCCAAATGTTCAGCTAGGGGTTCAACTATTTCTGTAGGGCTTGCAGAAATCAGCACCAGCAGATGACCTTTCAATTTATGTTCTTCTATCAAGTCGATTGCGTCATCGTAAACAATCGGTTCAATTACTTCGGTTAAATTATCTCTTACAAGTCTTTTCATCGCTTTCTGGTTCATACCAGTTGCTAAACGAAGGGCAGTTTTTCTTGCTTTATCAAGACTCTCTTCATCAGCTCCGAAAAATTTGAACAATAAATGCCCCCATGCGGTCCTAACAGCCATAGGAATACTTAAATAACCGTTTTTTCTTAAAGTAGGGGCATAGGCAATGATTGAAGTCTTAGCTATAACTGTTTTATCTAAGTCAAAAAAAGCAGCTTCCACAGAATGATCTTAGATCCAAGATAAAGAATAATGAAGAGTGATGTAAATAAAACAAGCAACAGGGCTCTAACGTGTTAAAGGGAAGTATTTATTGGAGCTACATGAATCTTGAAATTCACCGTTCGACAGAAGGTAAAAATGTGTTTCTTGACCTTATTGGAGACTTAGATATGGCAGGAGCCCCTCTCCTTAGGCAATCAATAGTACACGAGGTTTCGCAAGGAAATAATTTAATAGTTCTTGATTTTGCAGGGGTTCACTTCATAGATTCGTCCGGTCTTGGTTCAATAATCGGAGGTTTGAGACGTGTGCGTTCAAATCAAGGAGACTTATTTTTAGTAGACATAGACGACGAATTGCAAAAGATTTTTAGGTTATGTGGATTGGATAAGATTTTTAAAATGGACTCAACTCGTGAAACTTTTCAGGTTAGTTAAGGGTTTAAATGACTGTAGAAATCGAATTAAGCATTCCGGTACGAGTTGATTATGTTCAATTAGTGCGTGCAGTGGTTGGTTCTTTAGCATCTACAAATCCTGAACTAAGTACAGCTCGTATTGCAGATTTACGTCTTGTCATATCAGAAGCTCTAACAAATGCGATTCGTGCACAAGAAAAAAATTCTATTTCAGAAAGACTTACCGTTTTATGCAAATTGACTGATTCTGAAGTTGAAGTTGAAGTTAGAGACAAAGCAACTGGTTTTGATGTCGATTTGATTCCAGATTTGCCACCTACAGAAAGCCCAGAACGGTTACAACATGAAAGAGGTTTAGGTTTGTCGATAATGCGCGAGATGTCTGATGGGCTAGAGATAAAGTCCGGACCAGAAGGCACAGTAGTTCATATGACCATAAATAGTCAGAACAGTAACAATTCTTAATTGTAAAGCCTGTAGTAAAATACTTTTAATGTCAGAGTGTTATGTGCAGTTAAACATTTGGCATGATTTATCTAAGATTTCATTAGGAAAATTATGGATAGCGAGAAAATAATTTCTGAAAATACATGGCTTGGTAGTAACCGACGTTTAGCCAAGACTATAGGACGTCCTGTCAGAAAATTTTTGGGAATTGAAGCTTCAAGCGGCATTCTCTTAGTAATAGCTGCTCTAGTAGCTCTTATTTGGGCTAATTCTCCGTGGTCTAATAGTTATCACGATCTCTGGGATACTGAAATAATGATTTCTTTTGGGGAGTCAATTTCATTAGAGCACCATGGACATCCACTTACATTAGGTCAGTTTGTAAATGATGTATTAATGGTTCTTTTCTTTTTTGTCGTAGGTCTTGAAATAAAACGCGAAATGGTTACAGGGCACTTAAAAAAATTCCGAGATGCTTTATTGCCAATGATTGCTGCGGTAGGAGGAATGGTTGTGCCGGCAGTTATCTTTTTTGTTTTTAATTCATCGGGAGAAGCCTCAGATGGATGGGGCATACCGATGGCAACAGACATTGCCTTCGCTATAGGTGTGGTTTCACTTTTAGGACCAAGGGTTCCAAGTGCAATGAAGGTTTTCTTATTAACGCTGGCGATAGTTGATGATATTGGTGGAATACTAGTAATTGCTTTTTTCTACACTGATGACCTGGCTTCTGGGTGGCTTTTCGTCGCCGCCTTAACAGTCTTTGGGGTAATCGTTCTAAAGAAATTAAATGTCAGGTATACCCCTGTATATATAGCTTGTGGATTCCTACTGTGGTATTCGCTTTTTGAGTCTGGAGTTCACGCAACGATTGCAGGTGTAGTAATGGGACTTTTGGCTCCAGCTACAGCTCTCATAAATGATAAAAATACCGTGTCTGAAGCAGTTCAACCAGCTATGCAAGCTCAGACTGATTTTTCTGGTTTAAGAAAAGCTACTTTTCATCTCAATGAATCTGTACCGATTACAGAGAGGTTTGAGAATTTACTTCATCCGTTGACGGGTTTTTTAATTGTTCCTATCTTTGCTTTGGCGAATGCTGGTGTTGAAATAAGTTCGGATTCTTTGTCAGATGCAGCGTCATCAGGTGTTACGAGAGGAGTTGTAGTCGGGTTGGTCGTTGGAAAAATAGTTGGAGTGTCTTTTTTCACTTTTGTAGCAGTTCGCTTGAGAGTTTCTACATTGCCGAACGGTTCGAATTTCCGCCACATATTTGGGATTTCTGCGATTGCAGGAATCGGATTTACTGTCTCCATGTTTATAACCGCGCTTGCCTATGACAATGTTATTTTGCAAGATGAATCTAAAGTAGGAATTCTTTTAGCGTCTGCATTAGCTGCAATCATAGGATTATTCCTTTTAAGAAGTGTCAAAGTAGTTGAACAAGAGGCTAGTTTTCTTGAGGAAAATAAAGAAGTTGCTCAATTTAATTAATTAGGAGTACTTGACAACCAGTGTTTGAGTGTGAACAAAGTAGAAGATGTGACTGCATTAGTAATTGTTGAATCCCCAGCAAAAGCAAAAACTATTGAAAAGTATTTAGGCGACGGATATATCGTCGACTCTTCCGTAGGACATATACGAGATCTGATTAGCCCCAAAGACGTACCTGAAGATAAAAAAGAATGTTTCGGAAAATTAGGAATTGATGTATGTCATAACTTTGAACCCCTCTATGAGATAAGTCCTAATAGTAAAAAACAGGTTTCACAGTTAAAAAAAGCTTTAAAAAAAGCTGATGAGCTTTTTCTCGCGACTGATGAAGACCGTGAAGGTGAAGCTATCGCTTGGCATTTACTTGAGGTCTTGAAACCTTCAGTGCCAGTTAAGAGGATGGTTTTTAACGAAATTACTAAAGAAGCTATTACTGAAGCTTTGAAAAATACACGTGATTTAGGGAAAGATCTTGTTGAGGCACAGGAGACACGTCGGATACTGGATCGAATATACGGGTTTGAACTTTCCAATATAACGAGAACAAAAGTCGGAGGAGGTGCATCAGCAGGAAGAGTGCAAAGCCCTGCCACACGACTTGTTATCGAACGTGAACGCGAACGAATGAAATTCAAAACTGCTGATTATTGGGGATTGAAAATCGATGCAACCACAGACAATGATGAATCTTTTTCAGCTCGTCTATTAGAAGTTGATGGTCTACGTGTTGCGACAGGAAAAGACTTCAACGAAAAAGGAAATTGGAATTCTGATGCAGTGACTGTCCTCAATGAGGATTCAGCAAATACCTTGTCATCACTGTTGAAGCAAAAAGATTTAAAAGTTATATCAGTTGAACCGAAACCTTATCGAAGACGTCCAGCGGCACCATTTACAACGTCAACCTTTCAACAAGAAGCGGGAAGAAAACTTCGCTTCTCCGCAAGTCGAGCAATGGGAATAGCTCAAAGTCTTTATCAAAATGGTCATATTACTTATATGAGAACAGACAGTACGACCCTTTCAGATACTGCTCTTTTAGCTGCTCGTAGGACTGTAGAGAGTTCTTATGGGGCTAATTATTTGCCGGATGAAGCACGAACATATAAGAACAAAACACGTAATGCTCAAGAAGCTCATGAAGCCATTCGTCCCGCAGGTGAAAATTTCAGATCACCTGAAGACCTCTCGAAAGAGTTATCGAAAGATGAGTATCTGATTTATGAAATGATTTGGCAGAGGACAATTGCTTCACAGATGACTGATGCAACTGGCGAGACAGTAAGCGTAAAACTTGAAGGTTCGGTAATAGAAGAAAAAAACAATAAAGAAAAATCTTTAATCTTTTCTTTGTCAGGCACGGTTATAAATCATCAAGGTTTCCGGCAGGTTTATATAGAAGATGTAGACGATAACGAAACAGATGAAGAAAATCCTTCTGGTGAGGATCAGGTTTTGCCTGAAGTGAAGGTCGGACAGATGGTCAGTGTGGTGGATTCCACTTCAGAAGGACATGTTACAAAACCACCAGCTAGGTATACAGAAGCTTCATTAGTCAAAAGATTAGAAGAAGAAGGTATTGGAAGACCAAGTACTTATGCGGCCATTCTTGGAAGAATTATTCAACGAGGATATGCCTGGAAAAAAGGAACAGCTTTGATCCCTACCGTAAAAGGGTTTGCAGTAACACAGTTATTAGAAGCGCATTTTCCAAAATTGGTTGATTATAAATTTACAGCTGAAATGGAAGTGGCACTTGATGATATTTCAAATGGCATGTGGGAAAAGAACGCTTATCTTCAGGCTTTCTATTTTGATGGCCTTGACGGGGATATAGGACTTCATACCAAAGTAGTTGAGAGAGAAGATGAAATTGATCCAAGGGCTGTCTGTGGTGTGCCATTAGGAAAAACTTCTGATGGGGAGGCTGTTTATGCACGATATGCGAGGTCACCTTATGTCGAGTGTCGTGAGGATACTGCTGGGGTTCCAGAAGATTTACCTCTTGATCAATTAACGGTTGACAAAGCACTTGAATACATAAATGCGCCACCGGATAGGGAGTTGGGAATTGATCCAGAAACCGGGTTACCAATTGTTGCAAAGCAAGGAAGGTTCGGAGCTTATGTTTCGTTAGGACGATTTCCACAATGGCCGAAGGCTTCTTCACCTGAGGGAAAGTTGTTTAGACTTCCGCATCATTTAAAACTCACGAAGACAGCAATGGCATACTTGAAGTTGGCGATTTCAGTTGAAAATGACGATGCAGTTTTACGAGTGATTAATTCTCCCAAACGTGGGATAGGTAAAAGTTCTTTGGATAAGGCTAAAACATTTGCAGAAAGTAATAGTTTGAGTCTTTTTGATGCTTTAGAGCAAGTAGAAAAATTAGAAATAAAAGGAACGGCACTAAAAGGCATTAAAGGATTTACTAATTTTTGCAGGTCTATCTCTACTCTTGATTCTCCGACACCTGTAGATCTTTTAAACCAAATTTTTGAAATTTCGGGTTACAGAAAAGAGATTTTAAGTAGTAAGAATTCTGAAGCACAAATAAAAACCTTTGAAGAATTATCTGAAGTTTTAAAGGAATTTGAAACTACGCAGCAAGTTATTGCAGAGGTCGAACGTTTTGAAGAGTTGAAGCAGCAACCCAAACCTAAAACTTCTTCTCTTTTTGACACTATGACTTTAGAGAGAGTTACTTTTGAAGATGCTCTTCAGCTTCTGAGTCTCCCAAGAACAGTCGGAGTGGATCCAGCTGATGGGCAAGAAATAACAGTACAGAATGGTCCGTATGGACCGTATTTGAAGAAAGGTTCAGACACCAGAAACATTGCTACTGAAGAGGAGCTTTTAACAATTTCCTTAGAACAGTGTTTAGATTTACTCGCTCAACCCAAAAAGTTTGGGCGGAGAGCGGCTAAACCTCCTTTGAAAGAATTGGGTGTAGATCCTGTAACAGAAAAACCGATTCTTTTAAAAGAAGGTCAATGGGGACCCTATGTAACTGATGGAAAAACCAACGCGAGTCTTCAATTGGGTGATTCGGTTGAAGAACTTACTGATGAGAGAGCAGTTGAGCTTTTAGCTGAGAGAAGAGCAAAAGTTTGATGACTTATGCTTAAGAGATTTTTAAATTATTGATGTGAATAGGGGCTGTTATGAGTCTTGGAAAACAAGATAATAAGAATGGACGGTTATTTTTAAACATCAGTAATCTCACAGAGAAGGCTTTCGACTCTCCTAGTTTTTTTAAACTTTGGATAGCCCAAGTTGTATCTGCAACTGGTGATTGGCTTGGCCTATTAGCGATAAGCATTTTGGCTATTAGGGTTGGTTCTGGAAATGAAGGAGCCGCATTAAGTCTCGTATTGGGAGCGCGAATTGCACCAGGTTTTTTCTTTGGACCTTTAGCAGGTGTTTTTGTTGATCGTTGGGATCGAAAACGAGTCATGGTTTTTTGTGACATTGGTAGGGCGATAGTGATGATTGTTCTTCCGTTTATTAACAATTTGATAGGGCTCTTTATCGCTTCCCTAATACTCGAAGCTTTAACTATGTTGTGGTCACCGGCGAAAGAAGCCTCTGTCCCTAATCTGGTTTCTGAAAAGTTTTTGACAAGTGCCAATTCTTTGTCTCTTGTTGCCGCTTACGGAACGTTTCCATTAGGCGCAGGGCTAATGGCATTATTTGGTCGTCTCTCAACCGCATTGTTTGATTCAAGTTGGGCCGACAACATCAGACTCGATGATATGGGTTTAGCTTTTTACGCTAATGCAGTTTCCTTTTTGGTGACTGCATTACTCATCTCATCCATTGAGCTTCCGAAAAAGCAATCCGCTGAAAAATCAGAAAATCAAGGAGTGAAAAAACAGTTATTGAGTCCTATTAGAGAATTAAAAGAAGGTTGGCAATTCGCTTTCATTAATCCCGTAGTTAGGACTGTTAACGCAGGGCTAGCTACTGCGATGTTAGGCGCCGGGATGGTTATTCCTTTAGGGGTGATTTACACAGATGAATTACTGGGAGCCGGTAAATCCGGATTTGGAGTTCTTTTAACAGCGTTGGGTTTTGGTGTAGGCGCGGGAGTTCTCCTAGTTTTCTTTTTTAGGAATCGTATCGACAAGGCAAAAACATTTACGAGAGTTCTTTTCGGAGCAGGAATCTCCTTATTCGCAACAGTTTCTACAGGGCAAATTCATTTTGCGATGGTTATGTTATTTCTCGGAGGAATCTGTTTAGGTGTCACATATGTAGTTGGGTTTACTCTTCTACATGAAAATGTTGAAGATCATATGAGGGGTCGTATTTTTGCAACTTTTTATTTACTGGTAAGAGCTTGTGTCTTATTAGCTTTAGTTATCGGTCCGCTAGTAGAAGATGGTCTGGATAGACTTTCAGGTCTCCTATGGGATCGCAATATTGAAATAGCTGGTTTAGAAATTGCTGTTCCTGGGGTGAGAATAAGTTTGTGGCTTGCAGCTTTAATTGTCTTTTCTGCTGGTGTTTTATCTAAAGTTTCCTTAAGGGTTGGTGAAACAAAGAGACTTTCTGAAACCACTGAGGAGAAAAACTTGTGACAGGTTATTTAATCACTGTAGAAGGGCCAGATGGTTCGGGAAAATCAACTCAGGCACGTCTTTTAGCGGAACATCTTGGTGCAATATATACAAGGGAACCTGGCGGAACTGAACTTGGCGAAAAGCTTCGAGATATGGTCCTAGATCCGAGTAGCGAAGGGCTTTCTGATCGTGCTGAAGCTTTGATGATTGCCGCAGCTAGAGCTCAACATGTTGAAGAAGTGGTTAGACCCGCTCTCGAACAAGAAAAGAATGTTGTAAGTGACAGGTTTCTTGAGTCCTCTGTCGCCTATCAAGGTTATGGACGTGGATTAGGCCCAGAAGAAATTCTTGACATGTCGATATTTGCAACACAAGGTTTAAAAGCGGATTTGATTGTCTTAATTGATGTTGATGCCCCTCTTGCCGCTAATAGACGAGGTGAAAATTTAGATCGCATTGAAAAAGCAGGTGATGATTTTCACTCGCGTGTTATGAGTGCATACAGAACCATGGCTTCTGACGATCCAGAACGCTGGATAGTGATTGATGGATCAGGAACAGTTGATGAAGTTTCTCGACAGGTTATTGATCAAGTCGAAGTCCGATTAGAGAAGCATGCAAAAGATTGACCTTTGGGGTCTTATATCAGGACAGACAGAAGCCACAGATTTTTTAAAGAAAGCTGTAGCTTCACCCGTGCATGCTTATCTTTTCGTAGGTCCCGAAGGAGCCGGACGAGAGGAAATTGCAAGAGCTTTCTCTGGCTCTATCTTCGCTAAATATGAGGAAGGTCAAGATCTTGAAAGGTGTAAAGATTTGGCTTGGAGAGGAATTCATCCTGATTTATCGATAATAGAACCTGAAGGTAGAGGGCTAAGAGTATCAGATGCTCGAAGAATAATTATTGAAAGTTCCCGCTCACCTATCGAATCGAAAAAAAAGATCTTGATTGTAAACCGTTTTGATACTGCTGAACCAGAAGCGGTAGCAAGCTTGCTGAAAACCATAGAAGAGCCTTCACCTTCGACGATTTTTATCCTTTTAGTAGAGAGCGTCCCTGATTCGCATGTGACGATTTCCTCTAGATGTGTGAGAGTTGATGTACCTGCTATGACAGTAGAAGGGCTTGCTGATTTATTAAAAAGTGAAGGAGTTGAAACAGAAGATGCTATTCGTCTAGCAGAAGCTTCTGCAGGTAATCTTGGAAGAGCACGTTTATTGCAAGAGGATGCTTCGTTTATCATCAGACAAGAAGCATGGAGAACCTTGCCAGACCGTTTAGATGGAAGTGGAGCTGCGGTATCCATTGCTGTTGAAGAATTGCAGAAAATGATTGATGGTGCTCAATATCCACTTACTGAACGCCATGATCAAGAATTAGAACACCTTGGACAACAGGAAGAGATTTTTGGAACTCGAGGTTCGGGGCGGCAAGAAGTTGTTGAACGTCACAAACGTGAAATTCGTCGACTGCGTGATGATGAACTGCGATTTGGTTTGGCCACACTAAGCAGACGGTACAGAGATTTGGGAATTGCAAGCGATAATTACGAAGGGTTAGATGCTGTTGAGATGATTACTGGCGCGGCATTAGAGCTAATAAGAAATCCAAATGAACGGTTACTTTTACAAGCGCTTTTATTGAATTTGTCAACGAAGATTGATGCTTAAGGAAGCTCAATAATAGTCACAGTGCCATTATTGCCATCTACTTGAATTAAAGCTCCATCCGGTATTCTTTCAGCTGCCTGATGAACGCTAACTACACAAGGAATACCAAATTCTCTACTGACAATTACTGAATGACTCATAGGAGCTCCTACATCAACAACTACTCCACCGGCAGGAATAAAAAGTGGTGTCCAAGCTGGATCTGTAATTGGAGCTACCAGAATCTCACCTTGTTCTAGTCCGCGTGGATCTCCAGGATCAGTTATTACTCTCGCCCTACCAGTTATTTCACCAGGGCAACCTGAAAGTCCAGTTAGAACTTCACCAACTTGAACAGGTTCAACTGAACTAGTTTTTTGAGTCCATTCAGAAATCGGCGAAACCTCACCATTTACAATGAAGGGCTCTTCAAGTGAAGAGAGCAATTCGAAATCTTTCCGTCTCTGTAAAATAGTTTTACTAAAAGAAGCTGGATCTTCAAGAAAATCGTCGAGTTCGTCATCTAAAAGAAGGAAAATATCATTTGGTTCCTTTAAATAGCCTTCGTTGGTCATTCGATTCCCTAATTCGTAGATAGGTAATCTGACTTCGTGGATAGCCATCATCTGAGTCAGTTTTGTTCGTTCTCGTGTCGGCACAAAGATTTTGGAGACTCTTAAACCTGTTTCAAGCAATTCCAGTGCTTCATCGTTACCGGCTAAAGCTTCACGTGCTTGTTCTTCAGCAGCTAAACGGTCTGCAGTGGCTTGTGCTTGTTTCGAAGATGGTGAAAAATCTTCATCAACTTTCCTCATTGCATTAATAGCTGCAGTGACTGGATTTGAATCAACTTCCCAAGTGGGATTTCCTGCGTCCCATTCACCTGGTCCGCGACAGCCATGTTCCTTAAGAAAAGATTTAAAACCTTCCAAGAATTCCGGAGAAGTTTCTTCAAGGCGACTGAGTTCCCAGATATCTTCTGTCATTGGAACAGAGTCAATTCCATCAAGACCAGAAATAAGTCGCCCAGATAAACTTGGGTCTATTTCAGCGCAGATTTGTCCAAGCAATCCTGGTCCTACTGCTGATGCAGTTCCATAAACGTAGTAAGGCTCGAAAAACTCACGAATATATGAAGTGATAGAGCGAGCTCTATCCAGTAAATCTTTGTTTGAAATTGTGTTTAGATCTGGTCTGCCATCTCGAAGATCAAGAACTTTTTTTCTATCCTCCATAAGTTCCTGAGGTTCTTCATTTACTGTCATAATCCAACCCATTGTGGCCTCTATCTTTTCTTCCAATTCGGGTCGATCATCATCAGGATGAGGAGCATGAGGAATCACATCAGGATGAGAACCTAACAAGATGTCATCCATTTGTTGAGCAGACAATCCAGGACTACGTTCCCCTACTAGTCGAATCAATGACATATTGAGGTACACGTAACCTCCGAAACACCCAATGAAATCAGGTTTGTCATGGTTTATTTCATCAGACGCAGAAGACCCCCACCTAAAATGACCATCCATCCAACCGAAAGCAACACCAGTTCCCCAAACTAGATCCCACCCAAGCGGACTACATGGGTTGGGCATAATTTCACCAACATTTGACCTTGTATACATAGGGAAACGTTTACTTGGTATCCAATCTGTTATCCATCGTTCATTCATAGTTGCCTTTCATTCATCGTGCACTACAAAACGTATTCTTTTGAATCCTTTTCCTTTTGATTCAGTTTTTACAACTTCCATCCTCCCCACTTGCGAGGTAGATGAAACATGAGTGCCGCCATCGGCTTGTTTGTCTAGACCAACAATATCGACAATTCTTATTTCTTTAACAGACTCGGGGACCAGATTGACTTTTGTTCTAATCAGATCACGATCGAGTACAGCATCTTCTCGAGCTAAAAAAGAAACTTCAATATGTCTATCCGCAGCGATTTCTTTATTGCATAAATATTCGATCTCTGTTCCAAAATCTGTTGACATTTCATCCATTTCGAAATCCATTCTCCCAGATAATGCGTCCATGTTTCCCCCAGTTACAACACGTTTCCATTTTTTCCACATGACACCGCAGAGTATGTGCATTGCAGTATGAGTTCGCATCATTTGGCGTCTTCTTTCTTCATCAACTTCACCTGAAATGCGTGTCCCTTTTATAGGTATTGGTCCAGCTAAGGCATGCCAGATTTGGTGGCCGACGGTTCTTACATCAATGACGGAAGCTGCGCCATGTTCCCATAATAAATGACCAGTGTCATGAGGTTGACCTCCACTAGTTGCATAAAAAGCTGTTTGGTCTAGTTCAATCCTTGAATCATCTACATCTGTCACGACTGCCTCAAAAGATCTGAGTTCCGCATCATTTAAATAAAGCTTTTTTGTCATATTAGTTATTCTTTTTTTCTGTATTTATTACTACTCTTAATTCCCCTTGAACAACTTGCCATGTAAGTTGTTCAAGGCCAGTACCATCCGGAGGGAATTTATTTTTTGAATTACATAAATTAAAAAAGTTGGAATTATCGGAATCCCATTGCGCTATGCAAGAGTCAGCTTGTTCAGGTATTTGAGCTAGAAATGCAAACCAATCTGTTTGTGGGTTGTTGCCAGCGTGAGTGATCCAAATAGGTCTATTACGACCTACTAGGTCAGGGAAAAGAACAGGACCGTTCGAAGAGATTTCATTAGCAAGATTAGTCGCATTAATTCCGCGAAAATCATCGTCACCTAAACGAATTTCTATTGAATCTGAAGATTTTGAAATTGAAAGAAGGATAAATAAGCATGCTAGAGCAACAACAATTCCAGCAACACCTACAACAGTTGCCTTTACGACGTTTACACGGACTCCGTGAGCTCTTGCCAATTTTTCCTTCTCTGGTTTGGGTCTTCTCGTTACTTTGCCTAGTATCGCGGCCGTTTGCTATTGCACTAAATAATAATGAATTAACTACTTTTGGAAATATACAGGAGCTTAAATAAATGGATCTTTTTGAGTATCAAGGCAAAGAATTTTTTGCCGAATACGGAATGCCTGTTTCACCAGGTGAATTAGCACTTACGACTGAAGAGGCAGTGACAGCAGCTGAGAACTTGGGATGTCCAGTAATGGTAAAAGCTCAAGTTCATACCGGAGGAAGGGGTAAAGCAGGCGGGGTTAAATTTGCAGCAAGCATTGATGAAGTGTCAGAGCATGCTGAAAATATTCTCGGGCTTGATATTAACGGGCACATAGTTGAACGTCTTTGGATAGAAAAGGCTTCAGATATAGCAGAAGAGTACTATGCCTCATTTACTTTAGATCGATCTGCAAAAAAGCATCTGGGAATGCTTTCAGCCGAAGGGGGCGTAGAAATAGAAACGGTTGCTGAAGAAAACCCTGAAGCAATAGCCAGAATCTGGGTGGATCCTGTAGAAGGACTTTCTGAAGGAAATTGCAGGAATTGGGTGAAAGAAGCGGCTTTACCTGAACAAGCGATTGAGGGCGCAGTAGAGATCCTTTTAAAACTTTATGAGGCTTATGTAGATGGAGATGCAGATCTGGTTGAAATCAATCCGTTGATTCTGACAGAAGATGGAAAGGTTCATGTCCTAGACGCGAAGGTGACTTTGGATAGTAATTCAGTTTTTAGACATGAAAATTATGTAGATTTTGATCAAACGCAAACCAGAGATGAGCGTGAAATGGCGGCTCACTCAAAGGGTTTGCAGTACGTCGGATTAGAAGGAGAAGTTGGTGTCATTGCTAACGGTGCAGGTTTAGCAATGTCCACTGTTGATGTTGTTAACCAAGTAGGTGGTCGTCCAGCAAATTTCTTAGATATTGGCGGAGGCGCAAACGCTGATGTGATGACCGCAGCCTTAGAAGTAATCAATAATGATCCAGACGTCAGATCTATTTTCATTAATATTTTTGGTGGTATCACTAGAGGTGAAGAAATAGCCAATGGAATAATCGATGCATTAGACAGAGTAGAAATGCGTTCCCCGATTGTAATCAGACTCGATGGGACAAATGCAGATGAAGGTCGGGCAATTCTTGAACCACACTTATCACAAACACTGCAAGTAGCACCCACAATGCTAGATGGAGCTGAACAGGCAGTTGCTTTAGCGAAAGGAATGAATAATTAATGAGTATTTTTGTAAATTCAGAAACAAAAGTTATTTATCAGGGTCTAACAGGAAGTCAGGGCAAATATTACGGATTATTAAACAGGGACTATGGAACAAAAGTTGTAGCTGGCACAAATCCAAAAAAAGCTGGGACAGATGTTGAAGGAATTCCAATCTTTGCAAGTGTGGCTGAAGCCGTTGGAGAAACAGGCGCAACAGCATCATGTATTTTCATTCCTGCTCCAGGAGTAAGAAGTGCTGTACTCGAAGCCGCCCAAGGTGGAGTCGATTTCATTGTTGCAATAACGGAAGGAGTCCCAGCACACGACGAGGCTCTCTTCTATAACCAACTTCGTAAAGACTTCCCTAATGTTCAACTGTTGGGTCCTAATTGCCCAGGGATCATATCGCCAGGAGAATGCAACATTGGTATCACCGCAGGTCATATAGCTCTTCCTGGTGGGCCTGTAGGGATTGTAAGTAGATCTGGGACACTTACATATCAGGCTTTACATGAACTGAAAGAGAAAGGTATAGGTTGCACAACTTGTGTTGGAATCGGTGGTGACCCAGTTCCAGGAACTTCATTTATCGACTGCTTAGCCGCTTTCGAAGCTGACCCAGAGACCAAAGCAGTCATGATGATAGGTGAGATTGGAGGAAGTGCCGAAGAAGAAGCTGCAGAATTTATTTCTAATAACATGACTAAACCTATTTCTGCTTATATAGCGGGAGTAACAGCACCACCGGGTAAAAAAATGGGACATGCAGGAGCGATAGTTTCAGGAGGTAAGGGCACCGCTAAAGCGAAAATGGAAGCCCTTGAAGAAGCCGGTGTTAAAGTTGGAAACAACCCAACTGAAGCAGGTGACTTAATGGCAGAGATTGTTTCCCAGTTTTAAAGATTCAAATGGTACGGTCGTTCTATGCGTTTGGCTGTTTTAGTCTCCGGAACAGGGAGCATCCTCGAAGCCATCTCTCATTCAGGTATAGAGATTTCTTTGGTAGTTGCCGATAGAGAATGTGAAGCGATACAACGGGCATTAGACAGAGGTCTAAATGTAGAACTCATTGAACGTTCAGACTTTGGTGAAAAATTTGATCGAGTCTCATATACGAATCAATTAGTTAGGAAATTAGAAGTAGCCGAAATTGAATTAATAGCAATGGCTGGGTTCGGAACAATTCTTGAAAAACCGATTTATGACGCTTATGCAGAAAAAGTACTAAATACACACCCTTCGTTGCTTCCTGCTTTTCCGGGTTGGAACGCAGTGGAAGAAGCGATCATTGCAGGAGTTGAAGAAACAGGGTGCACCATTCACCAAGCAACACTCGAAGTTGATTCAGGTCCTATTTTGGCCCAAGAAACTGTGCCTATTCTTGAAGGAGATAATACGGCTAGTTTGCATGAGAGAATAAAAATAGTAGAACGCAAATTGTATGTGAGTGTAATTAAAAGAATTATGAATGAACCAGATTGGTTCGCTGGCATAAAGGAGAAAACTTGAGTCCGTCCCGTGCTTTGTTGTCTGTCTATGACAAGACTGGAATAGTTGATTTTGCGAGAAACCTAGTTGATCTTGGATGGGAAATAATTTCATCTGGTGGAACAGCAAGTCACTTGCTTGAATCTGGATTGAATGTAACTGAAGTTTCAGATGTCACAGGAGCACAAGAAATGCTTGATGGCCGTGTGAAAACTCTTCATCCAAAGATTCATGGTGGAATTTTGGCAGACCGTTCAAATCAAGAGCATCTTAACGAACTAGAAAATAGAGGAATCAAACCCATCGATTTGGTGGTCGTAAATCTTTATCCATTTACAAAAGACCCAGGGATTGAACTAATAGATATAGGCGGTCCAACAATGGTCAGAGCAGCGGCGAAAAACTTTGACTCAGTTGGGGTGGTTGTAGATCCTTCAAAATATGAATACGTAATTGATGAAATACGACAAGAAGGAAGCCTCACAGCAAAAACCCGACGAGATTTAGCCAGAGATGCTTTTGCTCACACTGCAGGATACGACTCAGAGATAGTTTCATGGTTTGACGACGGACAAGAAGAATTACCTAAGAGTTTCCATTTATCAATTGAAAAAACAGGAGAACTCAGATACGGAGAAAACCCTCATCAAGTTGGAGCCAGGTACCGCTTCACAAATGCATCAAGTTGGTGGGACGAGGCGATTATCCATAGTGGAAAACCAATGTCATACTTAAACATTTTTGATACTGAAGCAGCTTGGAGGATGGTTGACCAATTCGTTGATGAGCCATCTGCAGTAGTTGTAAAACATGCTAATCCTTGTGGAGTCGCTAGTGCGAAAACAATCGAAGAAGCATACAAAGCAGCACATGAATGTGATCCAGTATCAGCATTTGGTGGAATAGTTGCTTTCAATCGCCCAGTGACTACTGAAGTCAGCAAGCAGCTAAGTGAGATTTTTACCGAAGTGGTGATAGCCCCATCGTATGAAGACGAAGCGGTTAAAAAGCTTAAAGAAAATGCGAATTTGAGAATCATAGAAGCTAGATCGCCTACGAGTTACAAATTTGATTATCGAAATGTTGATGGTGGTTTATTAGTGCAAACCTCTGATACTCATTTGGGTGACCCTTCTGAATGGGAAGTTGTAACTGAAAGGCAGCCAAATGAATCTGAATGGATTGATCTTAAATTTGCATGGAAAGTAGTTGCCAGTGTTTCATCAAATGGAATAGTTCTGTCGAAAAACAGACAAGCAGTTGGAATCGGGGTTGGCCAACCTAATAGAAGAGACGCTGCGAGAATAGCAACTGAAAAGGCAGCAGGTAGGGCTGCAGGTGGTGCATGCGCTAGTGATGCTTTTTTCCCTTTTAGAGATGGTTTAGATGCGGCGATTGATGCTTTAGCTAGTGCAGTTATACAACCAGGTGGGTCAGTAAGGGATGATGAAGTAATTGAGGCAGCAAATGAAGCGAACCTCACAATGGTATTTACTGGTATTCGTCATTTCCGGCACTAGGAGGATTGCTTTTAATCAGGTATCGTTCACCAAATGGCAGCACAATTATTAGCAGGAGCACCGGTTGCGGATTCAGTTTTAGATGACGTAAAAATACGTACTCGTTCACTAATAGAAAAAGGAATTAAACCTGGATTGGGAACAATACTTGTTGGCGAAGATTCTGCAAGTGCAGGTTATGTAAGGAAAAAACACGAAACCTGTGAAGAGGTCGGTCTCACATCACAACACATAGAGATTTCTAGTAATGCTTCTCCGACTGCCCTGCTTGAAGCTGTAGATAATTTCAACAACGATCCAGAAGTTCACGCTTACATCATTCAACATCCAGTTGCAGACGGATTTGATTTCAATACTGCCTTATCATTAATGAATCCTGAGAAGGATGCTGATGGTCTTCATCCGGTTAACTTAGGTAAATTAGTACTTCAAGAAGAAGGTCCAGTTCCATGTACGCCAGCTGGTATACAGGCAATACTTGTTCACTATGGGATTCAGACGGCTGGAAAACATGTAGTAGTAGTTGGAAGAGGACCTACGCTTGGTCGTCCAATGGCTTTGTTAATGTCTTCAAAAGAGGAAGGTGCTAACGCTGCAGTAACCGTTGTCCATTCAGCAGTTCCTAATCTTTCAGAAATTACGAGTAAAGCAGATATTGTTATTGCTGCAGTAGGAATTCCTTCTTTCGTTACTCCTGAAATGGTTAGACCTGGTTCTGTTGTCATCAGTGGAGGAATCTCATGGGAAGGTAAAAAATTGCTTCCTGATGTAGATGAGTCTGTTGGGGAAGTAGCATCTTGGATAACTCCACGACTTGGCGGTGTGGGACCAACTACAGTTGCCATGTTGCTTCGTAACACAGTAGAAGCGGCAGAACGAAAAATTCTCTAAATTTTTTTTAATTACAACTCTTTAGATTCCAAAGAAGCCGTCGACCTCGATAAGGTCAATGTATGGCTGAAAAAATAAAGATGGGTTCAAATGGAACCCTAGAAGTACCAGATGAACCAATTATCCCTTTCATCGAAGGTGACGGAACCGGAGTTGATATCTGGCCGGCTGCAAGGCATGTGTTGGATGCAGCAGCTGCTAGGCATGGACGAAAAGTTGAATGGATGGAGGTTCTTGCTGGGCAAAAAGCTTATGACGAAACAGGTGAATGGCTTCCTCAAGAGACGATTGATGTCTTTAATGAATATCTAATTGGTATAAAAGGACCATTAACGACCCCTATTGGAGGTGGTTTCAGAAGTTTGAACGTAGCTTTGCGACAAATCCTTGATTTGTATGTTTGTTTAAGACCAGTTAGATGGTTCCCAGGTGTGCCTTCACCAGTTAAAGCGCCTCATTTGGTAGACATGGTTATTTTTAGAGAAAACACTGAGGATATTTATGCAGGTCTTGAAGTTGAAGCATTCTCCCCAGAAGCTAAAAGGTTAAGAGAGTTGTTGTCTGAGAATTTCGGTTGGGAAATTAGGGAAGATTCCGGGATTGGAATAAAACCAGTATCTAAGACAGGTTCGCAACGACTTCAAAGAGCAGCGCTTCAGTATGCGGTAGATAGAGGACGAAATAGAGTCCACTGGGTTCATAAAGGAAACATTATGAAATTCACAGAAGGTGCTTTTCAAAAATGGGGTTATGAACTCGTCAAAGAAGAATTTAGTGATCAAGCAGTTGCTTGGGAAGATTGTGGTGGGGACTCTGGAGATAAAATTCTTGTTCAAGATGCAATCGCAGACATTGCCTTGCAACAAGTACTTACACGACCCGATGAATTTGATGTCATAGCTACAATGAATCTCAATGGCGACTATCTGTCCGATGCTTTAGCAGCACAGGTAGGTGGAATTGGTATAGCTCCCGGAGCTAATGCAAATTATGTAACAGGCCATGGAATTTTTGAAGCAACTCATGGAACAGCTCCGAAATATGCTGGCCAAGACAAAGTCAATCCCTCTTCTGTTCTTCTTTCGGGAGTTCTAATGTTTGAACACATTGGTTGGAGAGAAGTAGCAGATGACATAGTCAAAGCTCTTGAAGCAACAATTGCTGACAAAGTTGTTACTTATGATTTTGCACGTCAAATGGAAGGTGCAACAGAAGTTAAGTGTTCAGAATTCGCGCAAGCAATTGTTGACAGATTCTGAATCAGAACGTACAACCATAAAAGTTGGAGAAGGTTCCAACGAAAATGGGGTTGCGAAACGTTGGTTTAGATTAGTTTTTCGTTCTATAAAAGCACATCCGATACCACACATCATAGGAATTTCAGCAGGCAACCTCTTCTCTTTAGTCGTTGTAAGTTTCACAATTGTTTTAGGTCGTGTCACTGACAAGGTGATCATTCCAGGTTTAGACGGGGATGGCGTAGAAGGACGAACAATTCTTGGTGGGTTCGTCGCAATAGTAATTGTTGGTCTTATAAGAGGTTTTTCGGTAATGCTGAGAAGGTTTTTCAACTTCACGGCAGTAGAGAAAACCAAACAGACTTGGAGACTTGGAATAATCGATAGTCTTTTGGACGCTCCAAGAGCTCATTACTGGACAAGATCCACCGGAGAACTTTTAGCGAGAGTAGATACTGATGTAGAAACAGCAACTTCGGTATTAATGCCTTTAGCTTTTTCAGTATCTGTGATTTCGCTAATTTTGGTTTCGTTGATAAGTCTTTTGATACTTCATCCTTTTTTCTTTGTTGTTGCGTTGTTGCTTTTTCCTGTACTTGCAGTACTGCAAAGGTTTTTTGTTCGCGCTGTTGAAGGTCCCGCAAGCAGAGCCCAAGCGCTTATAGGGGAACTTTCAGAAATAGCACATGAAAGTCTTGACGGAATAATGGTTGTTAAGACAATTGGGAGACAAAAACAAGAGTTGGATCGATTGATTAAAAGCTCAGAACGGTTACGTGAAGAACGGTTGAAAATTGGATGGCAGAGGTCGGTTTTCTCTCCGCTTTTATATCATCTCCCGAATTTCGGAATTCTGATTTTATTAATGGTTGGAGCTCTATTAGTCGACAACGGTTCAGTAACTGTTGGCGAAACTGTTCAAGCAATGGCTTTATTCATGATTCTTACGCTTCCGGTGCAAATACTTGGTTTCATGTTTCAAGAGATGCCTCGGTCAGTAGTAGCTATGGATCGAATAGATGAAATTTTTTCAATCGATAAAGTTCAATACTCTAAAGAAGGAAAAGTCGAAAAACCAGTAGATGTAATTTTTGACAAAGTTGGTTTTTCGTACCCTACTGAAAATGATGAACAGGTTAGACAAACTGTTTTAGAAGACTTTTCAGAAAAGATCAGCGAAGGTGAATCAGTGGCTCTCGTAGGCTCTACAGGGTCTGGCAAGAGCACACTTGTAATGCTCATGTCTGGTTTGACCGAACCGACATCAGGAAACATAACTTTAGGGAATGCAAATGTTGGCGAACTAGGACCGGATTTTGTTTCTGATCACATTGCCCCTGTTTTCCAAGAGACATTTCTTTTTGCTTCAAGTCTCCGTGAGAATTTGATATTAAATGGAAACGTTTCAGATTCAGATATTCATTCAGCACTCCAAGTTGCATCAGCTCAAAATTTTGTTTCTGAATTGCCTCAAGGAATTGAAACGATTCTCGGGGAACGTGGTGTAACACTGTCAGGGGGACAACGTCAGCGCATAGCTATCGCACGTGCTCTGTTGAGGAAGCCTTCCGTATTGGTTTTAGATGACGCTACCTCAGCAGTGGATCCCAAAGTTGAAGCGGAAATTTTACAGAATATAAAAAAAGAAACTAATTGTTCTTTGGTTGTTATCGCCCACCGTCTAGCAACAATTCGACTAGCGGAGAGAGTAATCTTTATTGATGACGGAAGGGTTTCCGCTTCTGGTTCTCATGATGAATTATTAAAAATTGATGATTATGCCAATCTTGTAAGCGCATACGAGGATGTAACGCCATGACATTCTTAGACGGGCATGATGCTTTAGGAAAAGATTTCGAAAATGAGATACAAGGTTTGGAAGGAATCGAAGAGGTAGGCGCCCTAAATGTTCTTAAGAGAGGTTTAAAGGCCTCTCCGGAATTAAAAGCGGGTATTTCACTAACAGCTTTGATGGCACTAGCAGTAGCAGGTGGAAAGTTATTGGTGCCACTAACAATCAAAGAAGTGCTTGATAGAGGAATTACATCTAGTGGTGTAAATGTGAATTCAGTTCTATTTTTTTCCTTAATAGCGATGTTTCTTTCAATTGCGGGAATGGCTCTCGGTAAAGCAACCTATTACCGTTTAGCTAAAACAGCAGAAAATGTTTTAATGGGTTTACGGATACGCACATTTGAACATCTACATAAATTAAGCATCGCTGATCACGTGCAAGCTAGAAAGGGTGCTTACACCGCAAGAGTAACAAGTGATGTTGAGACCCTTACACAATTTGCTCAATGGGGAGCGATAGCTTGGATAATTAATTCCATACAGATACTGGCAGTTTTAGTAATTATGGTTGTTTACTCTTGGCATCTTTCAATAGTCACTCTTTTAGTTCATGCTCCACTGTTCCCTGTTCTCAAATGGATGCAACGAAGACAATTACGAGCTCATGATCGAGTTAGGAGTCGGGTATCAGACACACTTTCAGTAGTTTCAGAGTCTATTCAAGGGGTCGATGTTGTTAGAGCTTATGGGTATCGTCGAAAAACCAGATCAAAACTACATCATGCCATTGATGATCAATACAAAGAGCAGATGGTTGCTCAAAAATATTTTTCATTTGTTTTGCCTATCACTGACATTATTGGAGTCGCTGCAATTGCAGCAGTAGTTGGTGCAGGTGTTTATTGGGGCCCAGACTGGGGAGTAACTTCAGGAGAATTGATCGCTTTCGTATTTTTGTCGAACCTTTTAGTAATGCCAATTTCGGAATTAGGTGAAGTGCTGAATCAAACTCAGACTGCGCTCGCGGGATGGTGGAAAGTTTTAGAAGTTCTAGATAAAGAAATTGAAGTTAAAGAACCTCATCAAGGTTTGACTTTGCCCAATAGTCCGCTTGACGTGAAAGTCGAAGAACTTGATTTTTCATATCGAACCGGAGGAGTGGTGCTCGACAACGTAGACATTTACATACCGGCCGGAATCTCAGTTGCTGTTGTTGGTGAAACAGGTTCAGGAAAGACAACTTTTGCTAAATTACTTACTCGTTTAGCTGACCCAACAAGTGGACGGATACTTGTCAACGGTCAAGACCTTAAAGAAATAGATTCCGATCACAGGCACAGAACAATACGGATGGTCCCACAAGACGGTTTTCTTTTTGACACCAGTGTGATCGAGAATGTTCGTTTTGGTCGAAATGATGCTCAAAGAAGTGAAGCAGAGGAAGCCATTGATGATCTAGGACTATGGCCTTGGATAGAACAACTACCCGAAGGATTGGAAACTCGTGTTGGTGAAAGAGGTGAATCTCTTTCAGTGGGAGAAAGACAATTGGTGGCATTAGCTAGAGCGCAAGTAGCAGATCCAGGATTATTGATTTTAGATGAAGCCACTTCGGCAATTGACCCTGAAACGGAACAGATGTTGGAGGTTACGTTAGAACGATTAGCGCAAGGTCGCACTACGGTAAGTGTCGCTCATCGGATATCAACTGCTGAACGGGCAGATTTAATTTTGGTTTTTGATAAAGGCAAGATAGTTGAAAAAGGAGAACACTCTGACTTAGTCAACTTAGAAGGAATCTATTCGAAGCTTTACGAATCTTGGATAGGTAACACAAGAGAAGTGTGAAAAAAGTAACAAAGCGATTTGATTGTGATTTTTTACACCAATTTAAGAATTTAGAAAGTATTCTCAGGTGAACGCAAAAATAATTAAATGGAGTAGATCTTGAACCAGAATCCAATTCGAATAGCTGTAACAGGAGCTGCAGGTCAGATCGGCTATAGCCTCGTTTTTCGCATAGCTAGCGGTCAGCTTTGTGGCCCGAATCAGCCCGTCATTCTTCAACTGTTGGAGATACCACCTGCAATGGGAGCATTAGAAGGAGTTGCGATGGAACTTGATGACTGCGCTTTTCCTTTATTGCAAGAAATAGAGCTTGCAGATCAAGCAGAAAATGCTTTTGACGGAGCCAATATTGCTTTATTGGTTGGATCTAGACCAAGAAGTAAAGGTATGGAGCGCAAAGACCTTTTAGAAGCAAATGGTGAAATTTTTACTGGCCAAGGGGAAGCATTAAACGCAAAAGCAGCAGAAGATTTACGTGTATTAGTAGTAGGGAACCCAGCGAACACTAATTGTCTAATTGCGATGAATAATGCGCCCGATATACCTAATCAAAGATTTTCGGCTATGACTCGTTTAGATCACAACAGGGCTATCACTCAAGTTGCTCATAAGTTAGAAATTCCTACAACAGAGATAACTAAAATGACCATTTGGGGAAACCATTCTGCAACCCAGTATCCGGATTTATTTAATTGTAAAACTTCTGACAAATCTGTTGCTGAAGTGATAGATGATCAGAATTGGCTAGAAAATACTTTTATCCCTTCAGTGCAACAAAGAGGAGCGGCCATCATTGAAGCACGCGGTGCTTCAAGTGCAGCTTCAGCTGCTAATGCTGCGATTGATCATGTCAGAGACTGGATTGATGCAACCTCTGCAAATGATTGGGTGTCAATGGCTGTATGTTCTGATGGCAGCTATGGTGTCGAAGAAGGTCTAATTTCATCTTTCCCGGTCACATGTTCGAATGGGGATTGGGAAATTGTTACCGATCTTAAAATAGATGACTTCTCAAAAATGAAAATCGACGCTTCGGTGCAAGAATTGTCTGAAGAGCGAGACACTGTTTCTGATTTGAAACTAATTTAAAAATCAGTTTTACATCCAGTTAACAGAATCACCTTTTTTAACTAAACAATCGTTTATAACAGACCCTGTAACACCACCGCGCCATTCAGGTTTCAAAGCATCGCGGAGTCCGTCGGACACCTCGTTCATTAGTTTGCATGGAACTGTCTCACCTGTCACTTTAATTTTCAGTTCACCGATTTGAAGAATCTTTCCGATGGTTTCTTCAAGCTCCACGCCGCTTACGATAAAATTTGCTCTTCGTTCTCCAGGGTCAACAGATTTCCCGATACTTTCAGTTGCTGCTTCCCAGCTTTCTTTTGACAGAACAGTTACTTGTCGATCTGCATGGGGCTCTTTTGCAGAATCCTTGATTCCTTCACCCGCTCTAACTTCTGCTTCGGTTAGTGCAACCATTGGTTCACCATGGTTTTTTTTCAACCAAATTTCTAATAATTCGCCCATATGTAAAAGCTACTAGTGTTTTTGGATATTGGTAACTGTCATATCACGGATTGTTGCAAACACGTCTTCGAGTTGTTCGAACATTCCTGATGCTTCAATAAGCTTTCTTGGGTCACCACCTATTTGCATCGTTCCTTCAATTATTGCATTTAAAGGATTTATCGTTCCTTTAAATAATGAAATCGCTACTGATCTATCGGTTTCAAACCAAACATCGGGTTCATGGTTATTACCAATGTAAATTTCGATTACACCCTTGTCGATATTGATTTGCCAGACAAAAGTTTCCTCTTCGACAACTCTGTACTCGATCACAAGCTCGGTTTCAGTTGTAGCTTCTTTAAAACCTTTGTGAGATTGGGCAGTATTGTTTAATTCCTCTACCCATTCCTCTGATAGGTGCACGATTTTTCTCACTGTTCAATCTTACGCTCACTCGTAACAGATCTCTTCGGATCTTCCTAGTACTCTTAAATAATGGAAAAGATTGGTATTGGGCAAAAAACCTATGATTATGAAATTATTAGAGGATTTTGGAAACGTTTAGAGGGTCCAGAAGATGTTCTTGACTTAATGGATGCAGGAACCGACGGTGTCATTGCAGTAATAAGAGATGCAGGCGCCACTTTCTTATCTCCTATTTTTGATGACTTATCTGGAGTAATTTGCACAGGAGGTACAATCAGAAGCCATATTGGGATAGTTAGTCGCGAATTTCAAATTCCAGGTTTGATAGCGGCTGAGTTTTCTCATGAACCTGAAAACGGGACTGAGATAATCCTCGATGGAACCGAAATCACAGGTTCAATTTATTTAGCTGATTGATATGAATAAAACTATAGAAGTAAACAATTACCTAAGATCAATAAACCCAGTCTCAGCGCATCTTATGGCTGAAAGGACGGGCTATTCGTCTCAACTAATTCCAGTTACTTCTTATGTAACCGTTTCCGCTATTGAAGCTTTTTTACGATATCCGGAAGCGATAAAAGTTATAACTGCATCGATGCAACCAGAAGAGATCGGTCGGGAAGCAAGAAGACCAGGTTGTCAAGCGAATTCAGTTTTTCTTTGGGGAGTAGCGAATTTTTGGTTGATCGGAAGAAACATAATGTCTTTGATCGATCAATCTTTAGATGATGTTTCAAATGCACACACAGTTTTGGATTTTTGGGGACGCGTGTCTCGTTCATACAGAGGTGGTGAATTCTTACATTCTGCCGAGAATGACAACAGGATAAATGTATTGGAATCAGCCCAATTAGAACTCTTCCAACAAGCCCTACGCCCCGTTGATGATGACAGGAAAGCTTTGATAAGACGTTTGAATGCAACTTTAATTAACTACCTTTTTTTACTTTATTTCGACACCCGAGTAGGTCATGGCGATACCGGACCATACAAATTAGAAGACGGTAGAACAATGATTGTCCGGGATTATTACAGACTTGCTAAAAGTGATTTCTGGTGGTCAGAGGTCGCTTCTGATTTACCTTATGAAGACCTGACAGCAGTTTTTGTATTAGACCCTGAAGTTCAAGTAACGGTTACAGATTTTGGAACTTCAGTGACAACGCCAGAAGATTATTTGAATCATTTGAGTTCATTTGCGATCTTTACTAACAAAAATGGACAACTCGAACCGATAGATGACGATCAGTTTGAAACCTTTGTTTCAGAAGTAAAAAAAGTTCAAAAAATTCATTATAGAAATATTGTTGATATGAGTCGAGATGATCGTATTAAGTGCGGTGCCTATGTTTATTTTACTTTTTTGAGACCTTTTGCTCAAATGGCCGGAGTTGAGGAAGAAATCGACTGGGATTGTCCACGTGATATTTCAAAAGACCTTTACCCTCTAGTCACTGCTGAGGTTGAACCCCCACAACAAGATCCCAATAATGATCCGTACCCTTATTATGAGGAGATTAATATATGAGTGTTCCAAGACCTGCCGATGAAAAACGTCACGAAAAAGGACCAGAAAGACTTTGGAGTGAATCCTGGTACATGGACTGGTTCGATGATGCAGGCAAGAATGGAGGGTACGTACGGCTTGCTGTGTGCTCCAACCTTAACGAATGCTGGTTCTGGTGTTGCATAGTAGGTCAAGATCAGAAACCTGTTTTTATTGTTGACCATGAAGCAGCAATTCCTGAACAGCCAGGATTAGAAATTAGATCTACAGGTTTATGGGCAGATTTAGCAGTTGAAAGCCCGCTTGAGTATTTCAGCGTAGGTATTGAAGCATTCGGAGTTGTTTTAGATGACCCCACAGAAGCTTATGGAGACATGAGAGGTGAGAGGGTCCCCGTCGGGATTGATCTGGGTTGGGCTACTGATTCTCACGAAAATGAAAATGATGGAGCAGAACCTTGGGCATTTCATTATGACGTAACTACCCGATATGAAATTCCGTGCAGAGTTTCAGGTGAAATACAAATAGGTGAAACAAAGTCTCAGATAGACGGATGGGGTCAACGGGATCATTCATGGGCAGAAAGAGATTGGTGGGATAAAGGATGGACTTGGTTCTCAGGACGTTTCGATGACGGATCAAGGTTCCATGCGGTGTCGGTAGAGGGACATGATGCGGGAATCGGGTATTACTCCTCTCCTGATGGACTCATTGCAGAATATAGGGTTGCATCGAACCCACAATTAGGAGAAGAAGGAATCCCAACAAGCGGTCATGTCAAACTTGGAGAAACAATTATTGAATTTGAACCAATTGGATGGGCGCCTGTTCTTCTAACAGATCCTGACAATGGCCGCATTTCACGTTTTCCACGCGGCCTGGTTTCTATACAAACTAACGATGGCCGCAAAGGTCATGCGTGGATCGAGTTTAACCAACCTCAAAGATAATTAAGAATTACTAATTTTGGGTTTCGTGGACCTTTTAGAAACTGAATCAATTATTAGAACAATTCCGAAAGCTAAAAAACCTAAAAGCAGAGGTGTGAGAAAATTGTTCGAATTAGGCCAGTCAATGTTTGTTCCAGAAAGTATTTCATTACCATCTTCGTTAATCACACCGACTCCATTAGGCCAAGGCCATAGAACCCTTGATGATCCAAGCATCAAACCAATTAAACAAGACAGAACTATGTCTTTATGTTTATCTAATAGGAACTTTAATAGAGTAGAAAAAACTGCAAGTCCAATAACCGCACCGAGCGAAAGCATCGAAAGTTTCTCAAAGTCTTGATTATCAATCGCAGTTAAAACAGAAGCATAATTTCCCATTATAAGAAGCAAGAATGCGCCGGACACTCCTGGGAGTATCCATGCGCAAATAGCAATGAATCCTGAAAGAAAGAAGACCCATGAAGATGGGTTTTCAAAAGCACTAGATCGAAAACCCAATAGAGCGAAGAAAAGAATTGCTGTAGATAATGAAAATATAATCTTTTGCAAATTCCAATAATTTATTAATGAAAAGGCGATAATTGCAGATGCTGTTACCAGACCGAAAAATAAACCTGACATTGGTTCAGGATGCTCTTCAAGTAGATTGACCATAGGTCCTGAAACTGAAACAATCGTTACGAACATCCCAGCAATAACTGGAATCAGGAAGAAGAAGTTAACTTTTTTGAGTTGTTGGATGAATCCTGAGAAGTCTCCCTTCAGGATTTTTCCTACACTTAAAGCACAATTGCTTATGTTTTCTAGAAGTTGTTCGTAGATGCCAAGGACTAGAGCGATTGTTCCTCCAGATACTCCAGGCACAACATCAGCAATTCCCATAGCAATTCCTCTAAGGAGGTTGTTAGTGGGTTTTTTTAAGCGGAAAAAGATTAAGACAATATTATTCATCGTTTTTAAAACTCGACAGAAAGGGAGTCAATGCTTCAATTATCTGTTGTGGGGCGCGAATCGGTTTCCCCTCACGGTTAGTGATTGCAACTCTGACACGCTGTGTAGCCACTACATCGGTCTCATCCATGATTTGCTGCCACCACAAAGATGAAGCTCTACGAATTTCCATAATTTCAGTTTTTATTGTGAGAAAAGAACCTGCTTCCACAGGTTTTAGAAATGCTGTCTCTATTTGCGATACGACGAACCTAAAGTTATTTTTCTCAATTTCATGCAGAGCTAAGCCAGCTTGTTCAAGCATTTCTATACGACCGGTTTCAAATAACTGAACATAGGCAGAATGATTTAAATGACCGTAAGGGTCTAATTCGTAGAAACGAACTTTTACTTTATGGCTATGTGGCACAAAATTACGTTAGTCCGAGATAGAGGTTCTTTGGCGGCGTTCTAAATAACAACAAGAATTTATTGTTCCTTAGTTGAAAGGGTTACTATTTTCTGCCCCATCAGAGGGGGAAATTCTGCCGGCTTTATACCAATAGACTCCACAAAGTACAAGAAGGCCGATGCCTATTCCGAGTAGAGCACAGACAAATCCGATGATCAAAAATGGTAGAAACCAAGATTTTTTAAGTTCAGGTCTTTTTCGAATATCTAAAAGGAATTTAATCCAAAATGCTATTCCAACAAACCAGATAATTGTTGCTACTGGACTCATAATATATTTTATCTCTACTTTCGTTAACGTTGCCCAGACAGAGCACGGTTTTTGACTTTTGCTTTCATGTAGTCGCGATTCATGAAAGCAATAAAGTCAAGATTTATCTCTTTAGGGCAAGCCTCATGGCATTCTCCATGGTTTGTGCAAGAACCAAAAAATTCTTCCATAGTTCCAACCATCATTTCAGTTCTTTTCCATCTTTCAGGCTGACCTTGAGGCAATGATGCCATATGAGCAAGTTTGGCGGATGTAAATAACTGTGCAGCAGAATTTGGACAGGCAGCTACACAGGCGCCGCATCCTATGCATGCAGCTGCATCAAAAGCTTGATCGGCAGCTTCTTTCGGAACTGGGGTTAGATTCGCATCAGAAGCTGCACCAGTGTTGACAGATATGTAACCTCCTGATTCGATAATTTGGTCAAAAGGGGATCTATCTACTACCAGATCTCGAATAACCGGAAAAGAAATTGCTCTAAAAGGTTCAATAACAATTTCGTCACCGTCAGAAAATTCACGCATATGCAATTGGCAAGTTGTTGTCGCTTTTCTAGGTCCGTGAGCCTGTCCGTTTATCATCACTCCGCAAGTGCCGCAGATTCCTTCGCGGCAGTCACTTTCAATAGCAACAGGTTCAAGTCCTTGACTGTTTAGATCCTCATTGAGAAGGTCTATCATTTCCAAAAAGGAAGCTTCAGTTGTTATTTTCTGAGTGTATTCTTCGAAATAGCCCGATTTTTCAGGACTCTCTTGGCGCCAAATCTTTAAATTCACGGTAATTACTTCTGACATTTTTTTCTCACTTATAGCTTCGTTGGGTAGGGGTCACATTTTCGAAATCGAGTTTTTCAACATGCCGAGTTTGTAAATCTTCTTTTCCATTCCATTCCCAAGCAGCTACATGAGCAAAATTATCGTCGTCTCTTTGAGCTTCACCCTCAGGGGTTTGGTGTTCTTCTCTAAAGTGTCCGCCACAAGACTCTTCTCGCTTTAGAGCGTCATGTGCCATTAATTCTGCTAATTCGAAGAAATCTGAAACCCTTCCTGCTTTCTCCAAGGAAAGATTTAAAGTATCTGCGCTACCCAAAACTCGCACGTCGTTATAAAACTCTTCCTTCAGAGCACCAATTTCAGAAACCGCTTTTTCGAGGCCTTCCTTGTTTCTGCTCATTCCGATGTGATTCCAAACAAGTCTTCCAAGCTCTCTATGGAAATAATCGACTGAGCGAGTGCCATTAATTGAAAGCCATTTTGCGGTTTCGTCTTCTATAGCATTCACAGCATTTGTGAAAACCGGATCATCGGTTGAAACTGCTGGTTCACCTAGTTGATCTGCCAGACCGTCACCAATTGTGTATGGAAGAACAAAATAACCATCGGCTAGACCTTGCATTAGGGCACTCGCACCTAAACGATTCGCACCATGGTCAGAGAAGTTAGCTTCGCCTATGGCATAGAGACCAGGAATTGTCGTCATTAGGTTGTAGTCAACCCATACACCACCCATTGTGTAATGGATTGCGGGATAAATACGCATAGGTACTTCGTATGGGTTTTCACCAGTAATGCTTTCATACATGTCGAAGAGATTTCCGTATTTTGCGGAAATAGCATCATGGCCATCTCTTCCAACAGCTGCAGAAAAATCTAGGTAAACCCCATTTTTTAATGGACCCACTCCATGCCCTTGATCAACTACATTTTTAGCGTTTCGGGAAGCAACATCTCTAGGCACTAAGTTGCCAAAAGCTGGATATCTAGTTTCCAGATAGTAATCTCTTTCATTTTCGGGGATTTCGTTAGCAGGTCTTGAATCGTCAAATGCTTCTGGAACCCATATGCGTCCGTCGTTTCGGAGGGATTCGGACATCAAAGTCAATTTTGACTGAAAATCATCACTAGCAGGAATGCAAGTCGGATGTATTTGCGTATAACAGGGATTTGCGAAAAAAGCGCCACGACGGTGAGCTCTCCATGCGGCAGTAACATTACTCATCATCGCGTTAGTGGAGAGGAAATAAACATTTCCGTAACCACCAGTTGCTAAAACAACAGCATGGGCTGAATGAGCAATGACTTCACCGGAAAGTAAGTCACGTGTAACTATTCCGCAAGCTTGGCCATCTTTGGTTACTACATCAAGTAGTTCTGCACGAGTGTGCAGTTCAACATTTCCGGCTGCGACTTGGCGCATCATTGCTGAGTAAGCACCTAATAGAAGTTGTTGTCCAGTCTGACCTCTTGCATAAAAAGTTCTAGAAACTTGAGCTCCACCAAAAGAGCGGTTATCTAAAAGGCCTCCATACTCTCTAGCAAAAGGAACTCCCTGAGCTGTTGCTTGATCGATGATATTTGTTGAGACTTCTGCGAGACGATGTACGTTGGCTTCTCTAGATCTGTAGTCACCGCCTTTAATTGTGTCGTAGAAAAGTCTGTAAACAGAATCGCCGTCGTTTTTATAGTTCTTTGCAGCATTGATTCCGCCTTGTGCAGCAATACTGTGTGCTCGACGAGGACTGTCATGGAAAGTAAAAGCTTTAACTTTGTATCCGAGTTCTCCTAGGGAGGCTGCAGCAGATGCACCGGCTAGACCAGTACCGACAACAATGACGTCGAATTTTCTTTTGTTATTCGGGTTTACCAAGTTCATTGAGAATTTATGGTTTTCCCATTTCTCTTCTAATGAACCTGAAGGCACTCGAGAATCAAGCACAGTTTTGTTATTAGTTGCCATGATTTAGTGATCCTCTAGTTGTTTTGTAAGGCATGCCAAAATTTCATCAGTATTGCCAATACTTACTTGGCATAGGCGTTCTTCTTCATCGATCAGATTTGCCTGTGTCATAATTGGAAAACTTAGATTTCCTAAAAGGATCAACCCAGCAAAGCTTGCAGCAAATCCTTTACGCAAATGGTTGTATTTAGGATTGTTTATTCCGAGGCTCTGAAACATTGACCAGGCTCCATGAAAGATATGCCAAGCTAAAGCCATGTTTGCTATTACATAAAAAATTGCGACTGGGATTCTGGAAAGCGAAGAGTAGAGGTTGTGGTATGGGTCGCCGGGAACAAATTCGCTACCTAGCCACCATCCCCAAGTCAGATCTGCAAGGTGGTAAATAAGAAATAAAGCAATTATCGGACCAGTCCAACGCATTGTACGACTCGCATAACTTGCAGCTATGTATTCTCTTCCGCCTGCGTATTTTTTTTCTCCACCCTGGAAAGAAGCATTTAGACTCGATTTTCTACTCATCTCTTTCAAAGTGATGGCTGAATGAAGATGTAGTCCAAACATAACCATCAGACCTAATCTCAACAGCCACAAAATTAGTGAACGTGGCAATATTCCACTTCCAAGATTTCTCAGAGACTCTGCGTATTCGTGCATTTTTGCAGGACCTTCGTATACGTGAAGATTTCCGATCATATGAATTAGAACGAAACCTAAAAGCCCTATTCCCGTAACAGCCATTACCCATTTTCTGCCGACAGCTGTTTGGTAAAGATTTAGAGGGAAAGGCCATTCGCGACGACGGTCTCGAATGGGTTTCACTCGGTACCGTTCACTAGTTGTTTGGGTCATGGTATCTCCCGACTTAAGCCGGTTTCTCTGGGCAAAATGACACTTAAACGCTACTTTAAACGCTACTTTAAACGCTACCTGAGAGTACCTCTCAGTAGATGTATCCATGCAAAAGGTCACAGTATAAATTTGGTAAGTCCCTACAAAACGGGCTTTATTGACAAAGAGTTACAGATAAACCTAGGGATTAGGTTGAAAAATTTATATTCGCTTCGTTCCGGCATTTAAATAAGGCAAAAGGATCGCTAGGGTTCCGCCATGGGCAATTTGTTCTCAAGAAATAGGAATATTCAAAGACCAACCACTTTAGGTGGGCTCAAATCTAGTGGTTGGGAATCAGTTCCAGTAAAAGAAGAACTCAGAAGGAATCTGGTTAAAAGAATTCGAAACGAAGAGTCATTATTTTCAGGAGTCCATGGCTACGAAGATACCGTTATGCCGCAATTGGAAAATGCGATACTTGCAGGACACGATGTAATTTTTCTTGGGGAGAGAGGACAAGCTAAAACTCGGTTAATACGAGGATTAATTGAATTATTAGATGAGTGGATGCCAGTAGTTGCAGGATCAGAAATAAACGATGACCCCTACTCACCGGTATCGAAGCATGCAAAAGATCTAGTAAGTCAACTCGGAGAAAACACCCCAATCGAATGGGTGCACAGGGATCTTCGTTATGGAGAAAAATTGGCAACCCCTGACACCTCCATAGCTGATCTGATAGGTGAAGTGGATCCAATTAAAGTTGCCGAAGGTAGATATCTTTCAGATGAATTAACTCTTCATTATGGTCTGGTGCCACGTACAAACCGTGGACTATTCGCGATTAATGAACTTCCAGATCTAGCGGAGAGAATCCAAGTAGGACTCTTGAATGTTTTGGAAGAACGAGATATTCAAATAAGAGGTTACAAAATCAGACTTCCGCTTGACGTTGTTCTATTCGCATCAGCCAACCCTGAGGATTACACAAACCGGGGTCGGATCATTACGCCTCTTAAGGATCGTTTTGGTTCGCAGATCAGAACTCACTATCCAACTGAACCAGAAATAGAAATGGACATAGTTGAACAAGAAGCATCTATCCCATCAGTCGGTGAATTAGATGTGAACATTCCAAGTTTTATGACCAGAGTGATAGCTGTTTTGACACAGGAAGCACGTAACAGTCCTCATCTAAACCAAAGATCTGGAGTATCAGTTCGTATGAGTGTGACCAACCAAGAAGCAATGGTTGCCAATTCTGTACGACGTGCATTACGGAATAAAGAAAAAGAAGCTGTTCCTAGGATTTCAGATTTAAATGCATTAATTGCTGCAACGGCCGGCAAAGTAGAAATTGAAAGTCTCGATGAAGAACGTGATTCTGAAATTGTTAATCAGCTATTAAATGAAGCTGTATTAAATGTTTTCAGAGATCTTGTTCCTGCTGAGTTTCATCAGTCGATTATCGAAGCTTTTGAGAATTTGGAAGGAATTTCAACCGGTGAAGACATTCGATCAGATGAATATCAGGATGTAGTAAATTCGAAAGTCCCTGCACTTGAACCAGCAGTTAAAGCCGTTTTAGAAGGTAGTAATTCAAATGGGTCGGCGATGACAGCTAGTGCCGTTGAGCTAATCCTCGAAGGGCTTCATTTGTCGAAGAGACTAAATAAATATGCTTCGGGTGCTAGAGCAAGTTACGCCGCACGCACATAATTTTTTTCACGAATTAATTTCGAGTCATAACTCCATTATCGAAAACGACTCTGTCTCCAACACGTGTCTGGAATAAAACTTGATCCGATTCTTCCCAAGCGTGGATTTCTAATACCTCACCCGGCATCACAGGTGATTTGAATCTTCCTCCCATACTTCCAAAACGTGCAGGATCGGAGTCACACAAGGCATGTAATAATGCTCGTCCAGTAAAACCATAGGTACATAGTCCATGGAGTATTGGTTTTTCAAATCCTGCTGCTGAAGCAAATGAAGGATCTGAATGCAAAGGATTACGGTCACCATTTAATCTATAAAGAAGAGCTTGATCATTTCTTGTTTCATATGAGACTGTATGGTCAGCTTCACGATCCGGTAGGTTCCATTCAGTTGTAGGGCCACGATCTCCACCCCAACCTCCTTCTCCCCCGATGAACAAACCTGATTTTGTACTCCACATGGGATTTCCGTCAGTGTCTGCGACATCTGTTTCTAGGTAGACAAGCGCAGCTTTACCTTTGTCATAGATGGGACCAATTTTTCCAGTTGATACTGCAGTCCCAGCTGCTGGAAGAGGTTGATGCAAGGTGATTGCCTGTTCAGCATGAAGAAGATTAACCGGATTGAAGTCCCCAAAACTAGGAGTACTCCCGCCTCCCATAACTACAACTTGTGTGGGAAAAGCTACTTGATTTACTCCGTTACTGTTCTCGGTTGTGAACTCGAGTTCGAAACCTGTTGGATCGGAGACCCCAGCTCCTACACCAAGTGCGTACAACAAACTATCTTTCGATGTCCATGAAAATTCTGCAGGTTCTCCGACGGAGCCTGAAGCATCTGGATTAATTGGCATTGTTCCCTCCTACTGTCTAAATATGAATCTACGTACCTTGAAGCTCATAGCCAACAAGAGTGATAAATAGAATCACAAGTTGTCTCTATTAGAGTGTTTTCATAATGAATTTGTTCCCAGAACTGATCGACGAAAACTCACTAAGAGAATGGTTTGACACGCAAGGACTCGGACGAGGCGAAGAGATTTTTTTTGAACGTGTAAAAGCTGGTGAATCAAACGAAGTTTTTATAGTTAAACGTTCTGATAATTTTTGGGTTCTACGCAGACCTTCATTAGTTCCTTTGTCTTTCGATGGTTCTAACAGAATTATGGAGAGAGAGTTCAGATTCCAATCAGCGCTAGAAGGAACGAAAGTACCTCATGCTAAAGCGATCTCCTTATGTACTGATATTTCGGTAACAGGTTCTTTTTTCTATGTAATGGAATGGGTGGATGGTCTAGTGCCTTCTGATCCAATCCCTGAAGAATTGGGTGGCACTGATGCTTATTATGAAATTTCCATTCAGCTTCTTAGTGCATTAGGAGAATTAGCGTCAATTGACTATGAGAATTCTGGATTAGCAGATTTAGGACGACCGGAAGGTTTTTTAGAAAGACAAGTGGGACGGTGGAAAAGCCAACTCGACTCATATCAAAAAAGGGAAATACCTGGGATTGATGACGTTGCGAAATGGTTAGATGAGAACAGGCCAAAAAACTCAATCTCCGGGATAATGCATGGTGATTACAACTTTCATAACATGCTTTTTTCTAGAGGTAGAAATACTAGTTTGTTAGCTGTTTTAGATTGGGAAAATGCAACTATAGGTGACCCTCTCATGGATTTGGGATATTTGATGGGGACGCTCAATTTTGAAAACAAGAACATGCCTACTAGATCACAAGCAGTTTCTCTATGGGCTGACCGGTCAGGAATCAAACCAGATTCACTTGGTTGGTATGTAGTGATGAGCAAGTTCAAACTTGCCTGCATGTTAGAAGGTGTCTACGTCCGACAAGTCGAAGACGCAACAAGAGAGACAACACCTTTTTTAGGTGAAATGGTGGTCAAGCTTATTGATCAAGCAATTCATTTTATTCCTGAAGCTGAAGAGTGGTAAGAAGAAATCTTTCATAAATAATCTAGGTTTATTAATCAGTAAAAAATTTAAATTTTGTCCGCTAACTATTGATTAGATGGTATGAAAGTAAGTTCTATCAAATAACAGTTGAGTGGCATTTGGAGATTTAGTGGACAGTAATAGTAAATATCCAGTTGGGGTTCGCCGTTTCACTTACTCGAAGTGGGACGGTACTCAACAAATTTCCGAATTAGACGCTAATTCTTTAATGGATGCTTTGGGAGATGAGCTAATTGAAAACGGAGATCCCAATTCAGCCTTACGAAGGTTGATGCAAAGAGGTTTAGATTTTGAAGGTGGACACTTAGAAGGTTTAAGAGAGATACTGCAGAAATTGCGTCAAAAAAGACAAGAAACTATCGAACAGCACAATTTGGGTGGTATTTACGATGAAATTAATGAAGCGTTAGAACAAGTAATGTCAACTGAGCGAGAATCGCTTGATGCAGTGGAAAATCGATTCAGAGATGATGAAAGACAACAAGGAATCAATGAAGAAGCATTGCAGTCTAGACGTGATCAACTTGACATGTTGGAACATGAAAACCTAGCGAGTCGAGTGAAAGGTTTAGGCGATTATGACTTTACTTCAAATACCGCAGCACAAAGGTTTGAGGAGCTTGTAGACGATTTACGTGAGCAATTGATGCAACAAGCAATTGATCAAATGGCTGGTGAAATGAAGAATATGAGTTCGGAAGACATGTCGAGAATGAAAGACATGTTGTCTGCTTTGAATCAGATGTTAAATCAACATCAGGAAGGTGAGACTCCGAACTTTGAAAAATTCATGGAAGACTTTGGTGATTTTTTTCCTGAAAATCCCGAAAACTTTGAAGAACTTTTAGAGGTTATGGCTCAGAGAATGGCCACAATGTCACAAATTCTAAATTCTATGACTCCTGAGCAAAGAGCACAGTTAGAAGAGCTTTCAGAGCAACTTTTAGAAGACATGGATTTGCGTTGGCAGATGGATCAATTAGCTGAGAATCTGAGGGAAGCTTTTCCGAAAATGGGTTGGGAACAATCAGTCGAATTCCAAGGAGAGGATTCTTTAAACCTTCCAGAAGCAATCCAGACTTTTGAAGATCTCTCAGATCTAGATCGATTAGATCAAATGTTGAGAAATGTTTCATCACCAGGAGCGTTATCAGAGGTAGATACTGAAAAAGTACGAGAACTCTTAGGAGATGAATCTGCAGAGAGTCTTGAACGGCTTGCAGAAATGAGCAAAATGCTCGAAGAAGCTGGATTAGTTGAAAACAAAGATGGTCAACTTAGTTTGACTCCCAAAGCAATTAGAAAACTTGGTCAGAATGCTTTAGGGGATCTTTACCGACGGATTTCTAAAGATCGTGCCGGTAGGCACAATGCTGAAAAGACCGGTGCAGGTCACGAACGAGACTATGTGACCAAAAGCTACGAGTTTGGAGACCCATTTAACCTGAATATCGAACGGACAGTCAGAAACGGGCTTATTCGAAATGGTTCAGGAATACCTGTAGATATTAAACCTGAAGATTTCGAAATTGAACGAACAGAAGCAACCGTCCAAGCTTCAACAGTTTTGATGCTTGACCTTTCACTTTCAATGCCGATGCGTGACAATTTTTTACCCGCAAAGAAAGTAGCTATGGCTTTGAACTCCTTAATATCAGGTCAATTCCCTAGAGATTTTTTAGGTGTTGTCACGTTTAGTGAAATTGCTAGAGAGATACGACCAGAAAAACTGCCGGAAGTCTCCTGGGATTATGTATACGGAACAAACATGCAGCACGGCTTAATACTTGCTAGAAAGATGTTGGCTAAGCAGAGCGGCACGAAACAAATAATAATGGTTACAGATGGAGAGCCAACGGCACACATAACTGAAGACGGCTACCCTTTTTTCAATTATCCACCCTCGCAAGAGACAATCGAAAAAACCCTTTTAGAAGTTAAACGCTGCACACGAGAAGATATTCGAATAAATGTTTTCATGTTAGATGCGACTCCATATCTCACACGTTTCATTGAGCATGTAACAAAAATGAATGGTGGGAGAGCGTTTTTTACGACCAATCAGAGTTTAGGGGACTATCTGCTTGTTGATTTTGTTGAGCAACGTCGAACATTTACTTCTTCAAGGTAAAACCAAAAAACTTACATTTTCAGCAATTTTTTTCTTTTTTCTTGTCGCGGTATTGCTTTTTTACTAATAACAATGGTGTAATTACATCATGGGAATCTATGCGAAAGCTGATTTAGATACTTCGTGGCAAGATGAGGCAAATTGCCTTGGTGTTGATCCTGACTTGTTTTTTCCTGAAAGAGGAGCAAGCACTCGTGAAGCTAAAGAAGTATGTCAAGGATGTGTAGTTAAAGACGATTGCCTTGAGTTCGCGTTGCAGAACGGCGAGAAATTTGGAATTTGGGGCGGAATGAGTGAAAGAGAGAGACGTCGAATTAGACGCCAACGTGCTCTCGAAAGAACTGCTGCTGCTGAACGCGTTGCAGAAATTGAAAGATTAACCGATCATCGAAGTGCTTAAGCACCTCACCTAGAGTCATACGCGGCTAACCTTAAATTATGAACACATTTGCGTTTTTAAGCAGCAATGAATTAATAATCGTTCTGATCGTGGCAGTCGTTCTTTTCGGCGGCAGCCAACTTCCTAAACTGGCTCGAAACCTTGGACGCGCACAACGTGAACTCCAGGAAGGAATGGCTGAAGGTTCTAAGGAAGACAGTGACGATAACGAAAATAAAGACGAATCTTCTTAACAAAAGAATTTATATTCTCCTGAAGTGTTCTTATCGGTAAACTTTTGCCTACGACTAAATAAGGGAAAGATGCTCTCATGAGTGACATCAGCGAAGATCAAGTTCAGCAAGCTCCAGTAGGCGAAGTTCAAGTAATTTATCTTGGACCAGCCGCTCCTCACTGGGAGGTGCGATCTGGATTTGGTGATCCCAAAATGGTTGAGTCTTTTCAAGATCGCATCAGCGCCCGACTTATGCTTCTCCCACCACATGACCCGCAATTCAGAAGAAATCGCGAACGTATAAATCGTGATGCAGAACGCGAAAATGTTCTCATCACATGGGATTTAGGTTATGTCGAGGAAGAAGAACAAGAAGGTCGATAAATTTTTTAAGCCGCTGGTCTAAGTTGGCGACGTTCTTTTCTAATTCTGCGACGCTGCCTTTCAGAACAACCACCCCATACACCGTGATTGATTCGACAAGTTAAGGCGTATTCCAGACATAGGCTTGTTACCGGACAGCTTTCGCAAATACTTTTCGCGATTTCAACACCTACTCCATCACTTGGGAAAAAAGCATCAGGACTGGTATCTGCACAGTTACCTTTCGACATCCATTTCGTATTCATTAAAATCAGTCTCCTATTTTCGCTTGCAGATCTATTTCTCTCACAAATGACATAAAACTGGCGTAAAAATAGAAAATTTTCGATTTTATTTTCTGAATAGAAGACAATGTTTTTACATAATGTTTTGTATTCTTTTACTGAAAGGTTGAAATTTAACTCGTCCAACAATTTGTTAAAAGGATTCTTTTGAAAACAGCTGCTTCCGCATTTTCGAAAAAAATTTCTACCAAATGGGAAATCCCGACTCTTTTAAGAGCTCTTTTCGTAATAGCACTTCTTTATCTTTTCTTAACGGGTGTCGAACTACTCGGTGGTGGTTTCAAAAACCTAGGGAAAGATCTTGTCGACGGCCTTTTTGAAGGTGTCTCAAATCCTGTTGGAGGACTTTTTGTCGGATTATTAGCAACAGTACTTGTTCAGTCTTCGTCAGTATCAACATCAGTAATTGTTGGATTAGTAGCAGCAGGTGTTGTAAATACTGGAGATGCAGTACCAATGATTATGGGAGCAAACTTAGGAACCACAGTTACTAACACTTTGGCTTCGCTGGGACATGTGCGGCACGATATTGAATTTAAACGTGCTTTTGCCGCTGCAACTGTTCATGACTTTTTTAACATTCTGGCAGTTATAGTTTTTCTTCCGATCGAACTAATTACCGGTTATTTATCGTCCACAGCAACCTGGTTAACGGATACCCTCATTGGCTCATCGGGTAGTGATTTTAAAAGTCCATTAAAAGAGGCCGTAAAACTTCCTGCAAAATGGGTAAAAGAACTCCTTTCTAGTATGGGAAGCCACGGAGACATCAAAGGTGTTTTGATGATTGCAATTGGCTTGTTATTTATCTTTATATCTTTGGCTTACATTACGAAAAATATGAGACTACTTGTTGCTGATCGTGTAGAAACAGCAATTAATCACGCTTTAGGAGCAGGTTCTGGAATGGTTGCCATATTGCTTGGAGCTATCATCACAATTTCGGTGCAATCGTCTTCTATAACAACGTCAGTTCTTGTGCCACTCGCAGCTTCGGGTGTGCTAACTCTCCAAAATATTTATCCAGTTACCTTGGGAGCAAATGTAGGTACCACAGTTACAGCTCTTCTCGCGTCATTAGCTACTGGAAGCCCAGCAGCAGTGACTGTCGCCATTGTCCATACTTTATTTAATATCAGCGGAATTATTGTCTTTTATCCATTTCAAAAATTAAGACAAATACCCATTAATTTAGCTAACAGAATTGCAGATATTGCCGTAGAACGCCGTTCTTTAGCTCTTGCATACACGCTAATAGCGTTTGTAATCGTGCCTCTTTTAGGGGTTTTAATACTGAGATAGAAAATATTAGAGAACACCTAATAAATAGAAAGTAAGATTTATAACAACATAGGAGAAAATTATGGTGATGAGTTTCTTTCGCCGCCCAGAGGAAAGCGGACTCGAAAACGTAGAGGCGCAAGTTCAACGAATGGTAAATGATGCGCGCCATACTTTTGATCTTGCTCTTAGTGCCGTAACAGGTGGTGCTGTCGAAACAGTAGCCGATGAGATAAGAACAACAGATAGACAAATTAATTCGACTGAAATTGAGATCCGTCGAGCTTTAATAGTTCATGCTTCTGTTCATGGAGGAATTGACACGCCGGAAGTTCTTGCTTTTATGAACATGATTAAGGACATCGAGCGTATTGGTGATTACAACAAAAATATTTTTGATCTTGCAGAAGAGGGAGTTTCTTTTACAGAATCTCCAGAACTTGAATCGATTATTTCCATACGCGACGAGGTTTCTTCTCGAATTTCATCAATGGGTGAAATCTTAAGCGTACGAGATGAAGACAGGGCACATATTTTTATCGAACGAGGAGATGAACTTAGACGAGATTTCGATCAACGAGTTACTGAACTTGTTCACTCGACCGAAGCTGCGGTTACAGCTGTACCCAGAGCTCTGCTCTTTCGTTTTTTGAAAAGAGTAACTGCACATTCATCCAATGTTGTTTCCGCAGTAGTAATGCCAGTAGATCAACTCGATTATTTTGATGAATCAGAAGATACAAGAAGTTAAAAACATAATCAGAAAAATTTCTGATTAAAGAACTGACAAAGGTTAACTTTAAATTTTACGATCCAAATTGATTTGTATTTCATTTTTTAGAAGTATAAAGAATGATCAATCAACTAAAAGAAGTGCTAATTGAAATTTCTTATTACTAATGATGACGGAATTGATTCAAAAGGTCTATACGCGCTAGCTCAAGTAGTCACAGAACTTGGATTTGAAGCTGTTGTAGCGGCACCTTCAAAAAACATGAGTGGTGTTTCAGCTTCACTTATGCCATTTGATGATCATGACAGAGTGGCTGTAGAAGAAGTAGAAATTCAAGATCTTGAAGGTATTCAATCATTTTCAGTAGGTGCACCACCTGCATTGATTGTCATGCTTTCGATGCTTGGAGGTTTTGGAGAACCTCCTGACATGGTTGCTTCAGGGGTTAATTTAGGACCAAATACAGGTCGATCGACTTTGTTCTCAGGAACAATTGCTGCTGTAAAAACTGCAGCAAGATTTGATCGATCAGGAATAGCAGTAAGCATTAATTATCATCCCTCTGTAGATACATGCGAACATTGGGAAACAGCAAAGGAAATGACAGCTCAACCTATTCAATGGCTCACTTCAGCTCCTAAGTCAACAATGCTGAATTTAAACATTCCAAATAAACCCGTGAAAGAAGTTCTTGGGTTCCGTCAAGCAGATTTAGCCCACATAGGAAGGGTCCAAACAGTAATAACTTCTAAAGACTCAACTGGTATAGATATCGAACTTGAGCCATGTAATGACCCTGTACATGAAGGAACTGATTCGGCTCTTTTAGAAAAAGGTTATGCAACAGCTACAACACTCGAACCGTCTAAAGAAGCCGATGTAGATCTACCAACTGAAAAATGGGAATAGATCATATACCGAGTAGAAGATCAACATACTTAAATTGACGTAACCTGAAACTGTGAGCGTCAAGGAAACAAAACCCCCACTTAGTCCATTTACGAGAATGGCTATCACACACCTTTCAGGCGCAGCAGCGGACGCGATGATCGCTGTAGCGCTAGCAGGTTCACTCTTTTTTCTTGATCCAGACTCAGCAAGACCAAAAATCGCTCTATACCTACTTTTAACTATTGCACCATTCGCTATCGTCACGCCGCTCATCGGTCCTTTAATTGATCGAATTTCTGGAGGTCGACGAACAATGATTCTTATCACACTGCTTGCACGCGCAATTCTGGCAACACTTCTCGCCTTGTACATCGAAAGTCTTGCTTTGTTCCCAATAGCTTTTGGAATTCTCGTATTTCAAAAAGCTTATTCAGTGGCGAAAAGCGCCGTAGTTCCAAAATTAGTTAGTTCGGAAAGAGATTTAGTAGAAGCAAATTCGAAATTGGCACTCCTGAGTGCAGTTGGAAGTTTTTTTGGAGCTTCAATTGGGGGACTGGCTCTCCTTATAGGGTCTTCCTGGCCTGCGAAAATTGCTGTTATAGGGTTCACACTTACTTTAGTTTCCGCAGTTCAAATACCAAGAGTCACTGTTGCGACCACTCCAGCAACATCAGGAGAAAAAACAGAGTTGCGTTCAGCAGGAATAATTAATGCAGCCACAGCGATGGCAGTGCTACGAGCCGCTGTAGGTTTTATAACTTTTCTGCTTGCATTTGAATTCAGAGGTGGAGAAGAAGGTGTAGCAATGGAAGGAACAGGTCGTGCGTTAGGTGTAGCTACCGGGGTGATAAGAGATCAAGACATTCTTGGAACCCCTGGAGCTCCTGTCTGGCACTTCGGTGCTGTTCTAGCATGCGCAAGTGGAGGAGCTTTGCTTGGAGCACGAGTAGCACCACGCTTAAGAAAACTGATGGTTGAAGAAAGAATTATTTCAGGTGTCCTCTTTATAGCTTTCGCAGGAACAGTTTCTGCATCTTGGCTTCCATCAATTCTAGGAGCCATGGTTGTTTCTTTGGTATTAGCCGGGTCCGCGGGATCTGCCAAATTAGCATTCGACTCTCTCGTCCAAAGAGATGCACCGGATGCAAACCATGGAAGATCTTTCGCTCTTTTTGAAGGAAGGTTCCAACTCAGTTGGGCATTCGGATCACTAATAGCTTTATTAATCGCAATGCTGCCAATACAAGTCGGTTATTTCACAATGGCTCTCGGTGTAGGACTTGGTCTCGTTTTTTACCTACCAAGAACTAGAGAAGCTCGTAGAGCGGAAAAAATCATTACACCTGAAGAACCTCAAAAACCCGATGGACAACTTGGCTTTTGGACTAGAAGCACAGAAGAAGAAAATTAATCTCCTGTTTCTAAATCTAATCTTGCTAACCACAACCCTGGAGCATCAACCTCGCTAGGAGTCGGCAGATTGGATTCATCAACCCAAAGGCGATCTAAACCTTTGGAATCTGCTCTTTCAACAACTCCACCAATAAAAGAGACACCGCGATCAACTTGTTCTTGTGTCAGATTCAAACCCAATATTTTCTCTACAAAACGTTCAGCCTCACCAGTCTCGACACGACGTCTTCGCAGAGCTTCAGTCATCATCGGGTAAGAAGGAATTAAGTCATTACCTATTTGATCCATTGTGTAGTCAACAAACCCGATAATCACTGCAACAAGCGCTTCCAAGTAAGGTAAAAGAGCTTCTTGTTGAGGTGAACGAACCGCACCTAGCACCATTTCAGGATTTAAAACATTTTCTAAAGAAGCTAAACCTTCCAATCCTTCACCGATTTCGATTTCACCGAGTTGATCTTGAATCACTGAAGGGTCATTACTGAAACTTTCAGCATGTTGGGTCAACAATCCGCTTAGGTTTTTTCGGACATGAGGAATTCCCAGAACAGCATGATGGGTAACTTCATGGAGACAAATCCAAAGTCTTAAATCTTCTTTAGGTATACTCCAATCTTCACCAAAAGAGTCAATATTCGGTGCAACTAGAAGAATGCGATCGTCTTCACGAGGTATGGGAAGGTCGTAGGTTCCTAAACATCTACTAGCTAGATGGCCAACCATTGTTCCAGTGGTCATTTCCGCCATCATTGGGGCAAGTAAAGCCATCATTTCATTAATTTCAGATGGAAAGTCACCTAAATCTATATCGTTATCAGTCCCTATAGAAGCCAAGCCGACGAGTAAAGGTTTAAGAGCATCCAAAGAATGTGTTGCCCAACCAGCTTTAGTCACTGGTTCTATTGTTAAAGATCCGCTACGAGAAGGAGTTAGACCCGTCACTTTATTAACGTGCAGTTCCGCGACTCTTAAGAGATTCTCAAATTCCATTCGTTCAACAGGGTCAACATTAGGTTCACTAGTTCCACCAGAGGCAATGGCCATCGCGATTTGCTTAGCTGATTGTCCACCTTGTTGCGAAAAAGATTTGAATATCTCATTCAAAAATGACATATCAGAGAACGGATTGTCATCATCTGGGTTAGATGGATCGAAGAACTCCACACCTGCATCGTAGATTCAAAAAATTGTTTAGCGTTGATTTTTCAGGAAACAAAATCATAGAAATAAATCAGCATTTAACAAAAATAAAATTCTTATACCACAACGGTTAATAAAGACACGCAACCATACGCTATTCTGCTCACCATATGCGTAACATTTATTATCTACCTAAGATTTCAAAATGACGCTTTCCCCACCAACTAACAGTGACACATGGATCGGTTTGGATGATCAAACTCTTCCGGTGAAAGAGGCTCTGGAATGGGTTAACCAACCAGAGTGTGGAGCCGTCGTTCTTTTTAGCGGCAATATAAGAAACCACGCCGAAGGTCGTGCAAATGTTACAGAAATAACTTATGAATCATATGAAGAACAAGCTCTACTACGTTTAGAAAAAATTGCTGAGAAAATTCGTGAATATTGGCCAGAAGTAAGAAGAATAGTGATGTTGCATCGAATCGGAAAACTTGAAATTGGTGAAACAGCGGTAGTGGTTCTGGCCTCTTCAGCACACAGAGACGATGCTTTTTCTGCTGGACGATGGTGTATAGACACACTGAAAAAAACTGTTCCAATTTGGAAATCTGAGACTTGGGAAGATGGAAGTGACTGGGGACTTGACGCTCAACATATTACTGAATTAGAAGAAATAGATTCTTTTCAATCAGATAACGGAAACCTATGAATACGAACTTAATTTTTCTTGCAGGAACAGTTGTTATAGCCGTTATCGGTTCAATTATTCTTTGGTTGATTACGAGACCTAGAACACGTTCAACAACTCCTGGTGAATTGCAGAAGATGTTGCGACGCGGATCACAAAGAAAACCTAGACGGATGCAAAACCCGGATGGTATAAGAGTGATAGGCAGTGAAGAGAAATTAGAAACCCAAATAGAACGCGAAGATTGAAATGGCAAGAGATTTAGCTATCGACCTCGGCACAGCAAACACTCTGGTTTACGCACGAAGTGAAGGAATAGTGCTAGCGGAACCTTCTGTGATTGCATTAAATGAAAACAATCGTGAAGTTTTGGCAATGGGTTCAGATGCATGGAACATGATAGGAAGAACTCCAGCTCATATAGTTGCTCATCGACCACTACGAAAAGGAGCGATTACAGATTTTGATATAACCCAAAGAATGGTCCGGCTCATTCTTAAAAGAGCAGGAGTAAGTCGTTTTAACAAACCACGAGTCGTTATTTGTGTACCGTCAGCGATCACACCTGTCGAAAGGCGCGCAGTAACTGAAGCTTGTCGTCGAGCAGGAGCTTCAGACGCACAGCTTATCGAGCAGCCTTTAGCAGCCGCCATAGGAGCAAACCTCCCAATAAGTGAAGCCTTTGGAAGCATGGTTGTTGATATAGGAGGTGGCACATCAGAAACAGCACTACTTTCGTTGGGTGGGATAGTTGAAATAGAAGCAAAACGTGTTGGCTCTTTTGATATTGATGATGCAATTCAAAACTACATAAGGAGAGAATACGGATTAGCGATAGGTGAGAGAACAGCTGAAGAAATAAAATGGACAGTCGGTTCTGCTGCAGAAACACCAGGTGAAGGCAGAGCAGAAGTACGAGGACGTGAAATGTTTACGGGTATGCCAAAAACAGTTGTTCTGCAGCCCTATGAGATCAGAACAGCAATAGAAGAACCTGTTTCTGTGATGGTTGATTCGGTAGTTTCTTGTCTAGGTAAAGCCCCACCTGAACTCGCTCAGGATCTGTTAACCAGTGGTATTTATCTTGTAGGAGGCGGAAGTCTTTTACGTGGATTAGACAGTCGAATATCACAAGAAACCGGAGTACCGGTAGTTCATGCTGAATCACCAATGGAGTGTGTGGTGCTGGGAGCTGGTCAACTTGTTGAAGATTTTGATGCGATGCGCGCAATGTTTATGGAAGCTAGACGTTAAAAATTAGTTTGGTCGTGGTCCAATATCAACGGGGCTGATTACCCTACTTGCATCAAGTAGATCTTCAGCTATTTGTCTTACTTGCCAATCTCTGTCATTTAGAGATTTTTTAAGAGCTTCATCAACTTTCGGATCGTCAAAAGCTGCCAAAGCAATAACTGCTCGACGTCTTATCGCGGGTTTATCTTTGAGAGCTTCGAGTACGGTTGCAAGTCCCAGAGGTGAACTTATAGATCCAAGAGCAGCAACTGCGGCTTCTCTACATAGTTGATCTGAATGACTATCAGCGATAAAGCAAAGTTGATTAATTAACTCTTGAGTTGGATTTTCTTTTTCTCCCGCAGCCCAACATGCTGTTTCGACGACTAAGGAGTCCTCATCATCGAGCACATTAAGAGGAATTTCTTCAGGTCTTTTTGCTAGTAGCTCGATAGCTCTTTTGCGAACTTCAGGAGAAGGGTCATAGAAATATTTTTCCAGAATTTTTTTTGAAAGTTTTCCTAATTTTTCTAAAGAACTTAGAGCCGCTCCTCTGACCTTTGCATCCTCATCATCTAATAATGAAATCGCTAATTTATAGTCACCTGAGTGTCTAGAAAGAATAGCTTTTCTTCTATTCACAGTATTTGGGTCCACTTAGCCGATTGCCTGTTCCAAGAGGAAACCTCCTGCGAAAATAATTAAACCGATAAGAGAAGCTAAAATAATTCCTCCAAAAATAACAAAGAGTCCGAGAAGAACAAAAGATCGTAAGCGATGCCACCAACGTATTTTTGCTGATTTGCCTAAAGTGATTCGCCGCGGAGGCTGAAACCAAACTCCTAATCTAGCTACTGGACTCCATCCTTTATCTGCAGCGCGTTCAGTGCTGCCATTCGGTGGGAAAGGCGAGCTAAAGATGTGTCTCAATTTGTAAAAAATCTGAATTCCTTAAAAGTATTCTTGTAATTTAATCATGACAGTTAATACAACTGCAGTCAGGAATTTAAAAATACATTTATTAAAATGTAAAGTCTAAGAAAACGTACAGATACGGTAATCGCGAATAGTGCGCGAGAATCTAATGAATATAAAAATCTCAAAAAAGTGGAAAGCAGGAATCCTATTTTTTCTTTTAATCGGATTTCTAATATCTATGACTTTCATCCGACTCCCTTATTTTGCTTTTAAGCCAGGAACAGTAAACGAATTATCACGCAGGATTGTTGTTTCTGAAGGGAAAAGTTTCAAACCCTCTGGTGAAATTCATTTCACGACAATTTCACAAGATTCGTCAATAAATGGATGGGAATTCCTTGAAGGAACCTTCAAAGAATCTGTTCATTTGATTGATGAAGACTCAATTTTGGGAACAAGAAATAGAGACGAAAATACAACTTTCAATTTTGACTTAATGAGAGTTTCCAAGTTGACAGCCGTGTCAGTTGCTTTAAGTCATTTAGGCCTGGAACCATATAAAGCGACAGGTGTAGGAATTGCCTCAGTTGGAGGACCATCTGAAGGTATTCTGACCACTTCTGATGTAATAGTCGCAGTAAATGAAAAAGAAGTCTTTACAGATCAAGATTTAATTATTGAAATCAGAGAATATGAACCTTCGGAAATTATTCACCTTAATGTCGAGAAAATAGATGGTTCCGATTTACGAGAAATCTCAATCGAACTTGGCTCACGTGCAGATGAACCGTCAGTTGCATTTCTTGGCATAGCACCTCAGACCCGCATAGAAGATAATGATGATTTGCCCGTACAAGTTCTTGTGAACACAGGCAGAATTGGAGGTAATTCAGCAGGTTTAGCTCTCACACTATCTGTCTTAGATATTTTAACTCCAGGCGAATTAACAGGAGGCCTTCAGATTGCCACTACAGGAACAATAGACCTAGACGGAAATGTAGGTGCCATAGGTGGGGTAGAACAAAAAACGATAACTGCCCGTAAGGCAGGAATGGATTTATTTTTGGTGCCTGACAATTCTCTCGAAAAAGCCAAGAAACACGCTGGTGAAATGAAAGTCGAAGGGGTTGCAAATTTAGATGATGCTTTGATGGTTCTCACTGATTTGGGTGGCAACGGTGATTCATTAGAACTACCAAAAAATTGATAATCTGATTTCCAGCACGTTTCCCCATTACAGGCACCATAGGCTTAAAGAATGAGAGCAGAGCAGATGAATTTCACGGACAGAGAATTTAACAATGCAACCTGAAGATGCTCCACCACCACGACCAAGAGTTCTGCCGCGCCGTGGTCGACGAGGTTCGGTAGGACGTTTTAGATTAATTATTTTTGGAGTAATTGCAATCGGGCTTTTCCTCCTCATGTCCTTAAGGGGACTAGCCGGTTTTTATACCGATTTCTTATGGTTCGACTCGCTTGGTCAAGGTCAAGTTTTCAAAGCAGTCTTAGGAGCACAGGTAGTTCTCGTATTACTCTTTATGCTCTTATTTTTTCTAATTCTTTTTGGGAACTTGACAGTCGCTCAGCGTTTAGCACCAAGAATAAGACCAGCTGGTCCAGAAGAAGACTTACTCGTTCATTACCACACTTTTATAGGTAAAAGAGACCGACTTGTTCGCATTCTTTTTTCAGCCTTTTTTGCGCTGATAGCCGGATTAAGAGTCTCTGATAAATGGCAGGATTGGCTTTTGTTCACAAACAGGGAAGACGTCGGAGTGACTGATGCCCAGTTTGATAAAGATATAGGTTTTTACATCTTTCAATTGCCTTTCTACAACTTCGTAGTTGACTGGGTATTTGGAACCCTTTTAGTAACAATTATTTTTACGGCCATAACTCACTATCTAAATGGTGGCATCAGGTTTCAAACTATGGGGGAGAGAGTCAGGCCTCAAGTTAAAGCTCATTTATCTGTATTGCTTGCAGCCATAGCTTTAGTCCGAGCGGCAAACTACTGGTTAGCTAGATATGAGTTAACTACATCTGATCGAGGGGCGGTTGATGGAGCCACTTATACGGACGTAAAAGCTCAGCTTCCCGCTACTAATTTATTAATCCTCATTTCTTTATTAGCAGTAATTCTTCTAGTCGTTAACATTCGTAGACGAGGATGGGTTTTACCTACACTTGCAGTCGGCTTATGGGCTTTCGTAGCAGTGGTGGTGGGGAGTATCTATCCAGCAGTCATACAAAATTTTCGTGTTGAACCCGCAGAATCAGAAAAGGAAGCTCCTTATATAGAAAGAAATATTGCGGCTACAAGAGAAGCTTACGGATTGGCTGAAATTGATGAAGTTCAATTAACAGATTTTGATAACAGTATTACTGCAAATGATTTAAAAAATAATCCAGAGACAGTTAGAAATATAAGAATTTTAGATCCACTTATTGTTCAAGCGACTTTCGACCGTCTGCAAGGTGAAAGAGAGTTTTATCGATTCTCCGATGTCTTAGATACTGATCGGTATGAAGTAAATGGAGAAACAACTCAGGTACTACTTGGAGCAAGAGAACTTAATTTAAATGAAACTCGTTCATGGGAAAATCAGCATGTTGCATTTACTCACGGTTATGGGCTTGCATTAGCACCAGTTTCAAGAGTCAAAGGTTCTGGGGATCCTGATTTCTTGATAGGGGATTTACCAGTATCAATTGACGAAGCAATGAACCTAACCCTCGATAAGCCTCAAATCTACGTAGGAGAAAATCTAGGTGGATATGCGGTTTTAGGAGCGAGTCGAAACGAAGTTGATTACACCGACGAAAATCAACAAACGCTCGCAGTTCGATATGAAGAATTAGGTGGCGATGGCGGAGTTGGTATGGGATCTTTATTCCGCAGAGTTGCTTTCGCTCTTCGATTCGGCCAAATAGAGCCTCTTATCTCAAATTTTGTAACAGAAGATTCCAAAGTAATGTTCGTTCGCGATGTGCGAGAAAGAGTTGAAAAACTTGCACCTTTCTTGCATTTTGATGCTGATCCTTACCCGATATTAGAAAATGGACGCATTATTTATATGATCGATGGTTACACCACAACAGATCGTTATCCGTATGCCCAAAATGCACCTGTAGCGGAGCTTCCACGAAAGAGCGGATTACGCCATAATTTTAATTATGTAAGAAATTCAGTTAAAGCTACAGTTGATGCTTTCACGGGGGAAGTAATTTTCTATGTTGTTGACCAACAAGATCCACTAATAAACGCTTACCAAAGAGCATTTGAAGGTTTATTTAAACCAATGGATGAGATGCCTGCTTCTTTAATCGAACACGTACGTTACCCAGAAGATTTATTCAGAGTTCAAACAGAACTTTGGGGGAAATATCATGTTGATGACACAGAGAATTTTTACCAAAGAGCTGCGGAATGGGCAGTTTCTCAAGATCCAGGTAGAACTGGAGAAGGTGCTGCAAATTTAGCGATTGTAAATGAGCAAGGCATCCGAGTTGGCAGTAGAGATATGCGAATGTCTCCGTATAGAACAATCGTAGAACTACCCGATTCTAATGAAGCTGAGTATGTGGTCTTAAGAGCATTCGTTCCCCTCGATGAGGAAGACACACGTAAAGAACTTGCAGCATTTATAGTTGGGCGAAGCGACAAGGATGATTATGGCAAATTGGCCGTATACAGACCTCCTTCATCAAATTTTGACGGACCAGCTCTAGCGGAGGAAAGGATTCGTAACGATGAAGAAGTGGCTAGTCTTCAAACCTTATTAAGCCAACGAGGTTCAACGGTATTGTTCGGAGAACTCTTACTAGTACCAATAGAAGACTCGATACTTTATGTCCGTCCTTTGTACGTTCAAGCTGAAGGTGACAGTACGGTTCCAGAACTGGTACAGGTCATCGTTGCTGTGGGCGAAGATGTAGTGATGGCTGATTCGTTACAGGAAGCACTTGAAATTCTTACAAACTCTTCTCTCTCGGAACTATTTGATGGAATAGGTTCAGGAAAATCTTCCCGAATAGAAACTAATGAAGAAGCTGAAGCTCAGACGGAATCTGTCTCTACGATTGAACTATCAGATATTTCTGAGAATGTGGCAGCAATTATTGCTGAAATAGACCGCTTACAAAAAGCTTCAGCTACAGCTTTGGCAGATGACCCTGCAGATTGGGAGGAGTTTGGCCGGCTACAAGCGCAGATTCAAGAGCTTGTTAATGCTCTAGCGTTTGAGGCTTCTTGATAGCGGAGTCAATTTAGTGGCTGCCAACCACTAGTTTTTTTGTCATCTTGTTTTCTCACAGGTGAGTCTGATGCAAGGTCACTAAAAGCTTCGTCGCCATCGAGAGATGGGGACATTCTTTCTTCTTCGAATTCCATTTCAACATCAGTACTAAGAACAGAGATTTTACCTCTTAGCTCGACAGTCAAACGAGAAAGTTCAGCTGACAGTCGAGCAACGTGAAGTTGAGTTTCAAGTATCGCGTCTTCATCTGCTGAAGAAGTGGTAGTTCCGAGGACATTGAAATTCTGTTCCAGTGACGAAACTCGTTCCTCTAGATCGCGAATACCGTTCACCAGATCAAGTAAAACTTGACTTGTATCATCTGGAATTTCAAATTTTGAACTCTCAGAAGAAGTTTTAAATCTTTTTGATTTTTTTCCCACAGTTAAATCGTAGTACCTACTAGACACATAAGTTTCTTGTTAAGTCGAAAACATTAAAAGGTTGTGAGCCCCATTATTTGTCGGATTGCTTTTTCACCTCTACGGTAATTAGGAATGACAATTGATGATTATGAAAACGTTGTGGTAACAGGAGCTTCAAGTGGCATAGGAGAAGCTGTTGCTAGAAGCCTTAGTAAAGCAGGGCTTACTGTTCATGCAATTGCGCGTCGGGCAGAGCGTTTAGAAAAGCTTGCGGAAAATACAAATTGCATAGTACACACGATGGATGTTTGTGACTCTGAAGCATTTGTCGATTTATTGGAAACGCTTGAAGCTGATGTTTTGATCAACAACGCTGGTGTAGGGAGAGGTTATGGGAATTTGGTTGACGCGCATTTTGAAGATATTGGAAAAACAATCGACACGAATGTAAAGGCAGCTATTTATGCAGCAAGAGCAGTTTTACCTGGCATGGTTCAACGCCAGAGTGGTCATGTCATAAATATTGGTTCGATGGCTGGTCTATACCCTTTGGCTTCGTCACTATATGGTGCAACTAAAGGAGCTATGCACGTGTTATCGATGGATTTACGTTTAGAACTTCAAGGGACAGGTGTTAGAGTAACCGAAATTTGTCCTGGCCGAGTGAGTACAGAGTTTTATGATGCTGCTTTAGACGACCCTGAGATAATTGAAAGCAAAAAGAATTCTGGAATAGAAGAAGTAACGAGTGAAGATATTTCTCAAGCAGTTTTGTATGCCTTAAATGCTTCTCAACATGTCAATATTAATCGAATTGAGCTCCAACCAACAGAACAAACTTATGGTGGAATGCAATTTACTCCTAGGTCACAAAAATGAGTTTCACGGGGAAAGTAGCAGTTGTAACTGGGGGTTCGTCTGGAATGGGAGCTGCCACTGTGAGAGCTTTAGCTTCAGCTGGGGCGCAAGTGAATTTGATCGATATTGACAGAAAAGGAGCTGAGGGAATAGCTAAAGAGACGGGTTCGGAAGTTTTCATAGGAGATGTTTCAAATTCAGAATTTTGTGATCTAACAATCAATTCCATTGTCGACAGTCAAGGTCAGATCGACATATTGGTAAACGCTGCTGGAATTATTTTGCGTGCAGATGCTTTAGAGACAAATGATGACAACTGGAAAAGAATTATGGCCGTCAATGTAGACGGAGTCTTCTTTATGTGTCGTTCAGCTCTTCGACATATGGCCAATGCGAAGTCTGGGGTCATAGTAAATTTTGGGTCTATATGGGGTGACGTCGCTGCATCAGGAGTGGCCGCATACTGCATAACAAAAGGGGCAGTGCATCAATTGACAAAGGCCTTGGCGCTTGAGCATGCTGAAAATGGAATCAGAGTGAATGCAGTAGCGCCAGGGGAAGTAAATACACCAATGATTAAATCTGGTAGAGATAAACCTCCGACAGTTGATGAACTCCAAGATTTAGCTAACAGGACAATTCCGATTAAAAGGCTGGCAGAACCTGAAGAAATAGCTGAAGTAGTTCTATTTTTAGCTTCAGAACGGTCCAGTTACATGACTGGATCTATAGTTCCAGTTGATGCTGGTTATACAGCAAGATAAGTTCTGGTTGGTTCAACGGTCACCCTGCGATACTCTAACGACGCGGGGTGGAGCAGTCTGGTAGCTCGTCGGGCTCATAACCCGAAGGTCGCAAGTTCGAATCTTGCCCCCGCTACTAATCTAAAGATCCGGAATCACAAGGGTTCGGACTTTTTGGTTTTCTGGTCGAGACACTGTAGCGGATATTTGTTACAAAAAAATTGCTGTCTGAGATCAGCCGTGCACAGTCATTGATGAGTCGGGGTTGATCTCCCTGTTCCTCGAGAAGAAGCCGATGTTAAGGTCGCATCCGGTGTAGGCACCGGTGACCACGAGAGGATCGTGGTCGTGGTCGTGACCTGCTTCGACCGCTATGACCAGCTCGGCCATCATGTGTCCGGCCACACCGGCATTCTTGTATTGGTTGCCGCTTGTGCCGATCGCGACATAGAACCCGTCGAGGTCGGTACGGTCGTAGATCGGTAGCCAGTCGTCGCTCACGTCGTAGAGGTCGACGATTCCCTTCTTTTGGTGAGGCACCCCGAGGCTGGGGATTCGCCGATTCGCCCTGAGAACCTGCGCTTCCCATTGTGACTGGCTTAGCGACGTATCGTAGTTGTCAGGGTCGACAAATTCGCGGGGATCACAGTCGGGGTCGCCACTGCCGATGAGTATGTGGTTTCCGACTTCAGGTCTGAAATAGATACCACTGTCGTTGTCAGCAGCTACGACTCCTTTGTTCATGAAGTCGAAACCTTCGGGGGCGGGAACGTGGTGAACCTCGTGACGTAGCGCCTTGGTCTTGATGTTCATCGAGTTGTAAACGCCGGCTATCTGGTTGATGATATAGGAATGTGGACCGGCAACGTTGATCACGACCGGTGACTCGACCGAGCGACCATCGTTGAGCGTCACTCCGCTTACTCGATCGTTTTCACGATTGACTGACACTACTTCGGCGTCGAACCAGAACTCGGCACCGTTCGCCTCCGCTCCACGTTGGAGGTTGTGACACGATAACTGGGGGTCGCTCACATAGCCCGCCTCCGCTGAGAAGTATGCCCCGGTGATCGAACCGTGCGGATCATCCCAGAAGTGTTTGTCGTCAGGTCGTTTCGGGGGTCCGAATAGTCCCGTGTCGAGAATAGGAAGTCGAGTCTTCACGTCGTCGACCGACCACGTCTCGAATGGAATTCCGATGTCGGCCCATAGTGTTGCGACCCGTTCTACGTGGCGATCGTCGTCGGTGCGAATGAGTAGCTGACCGCATTGGTGATACTCGATGAGACCGAGCTCGTCGTCGGCTCTTATGTAGTTCTCCCAATCATTCCAGTACTGGGCTCCCTCCCACGCCAGTGTTACGCCCTCAGTGGTTGAATAGCTGAACCGTACGATGGCACATGAATTGATAGTGGAACCGGCACCGGCCGTAGAAGCTTTGTCGACGTTGAGTGTCTTCCACCCGCGACGCGCTAGTTCATGTGCTGTGGCACAACCGATCACCCCCGAACCGATGATGATGGCGTCGAATCGAGTCGTGGTCATGAGTACTCCTCAGGTTTCTTGAGATTTCGCATTACGGATATAATGTATGATAAATCCGACGTAGTCAATCACTCTCGAGTGATTAGCGCTGATGTAAATTGGATGTCTGTTGGGCGTCAGCCACTTCCTGTTCAGCGAACCATTAGATCAGTTCTCTCTTGGACGGCAACAAAACCGACCCTAAGCTCAATTAGTTGGCAATTCGACCGTAAATAGGGTCACTTTCATCTCGTGACCCTGCAATAAACTTATTAGGCATTTTTTCGTCAATTGTTTCGATTCTCGTCCAATCAGCCCTTAGAAAACGTTTCGCGATACGCCAGTGCCCATCTCGGTCCTCGAAATAGTCAATGTACCTCCCACTGAAAGTCCACAACCTCTCAGGACTGTCTTCATCCGCTGGTTGAACATGGTAGGCAAGAATGTAAGACTCGGCGATTGCTCCGTCGTCATTGAAATCTATTTTTGTGTTCGACAGGCGATGTTGAGTCGAGGAGTATCTTTTTCTTAATCTTTCAATAACAGGAAGAGCAAAATCTTCAATCGGCACTAATGCGTCAACCTGATACCCCTCTAATAAAGCCCCAGGGTGGAAAGCGGCGAGAATTGCATCAGGGTCTAGTCTGTCTATCCCGCGGGTGTAGGAAAGAAGACAGTCCACTATTTGTTTTTCTGCGTCTTTAAAATCATTCATTATTTCCTCAGTTCTTTAATCTAATTGGACTATTCGGATCGAGTACTTCTTGAAGTTCAATAACATTCCCATCAGGATCACGTCCATATGTAGCCCTGATTTTTCCGCCTCCCAGTTGGTCACTTTTAGGAGGAGGGGTATGAAATTTGATTCCCGCATTTAAAAGCCTTTGATACTCGGCGTCTATATCAACCACGTCAAAACACAGATGAGTGTAACCGTGGTCACAAACAGGTCGATTTGGATCTCCCCGAGCAGGTTCCGGGGCAGAGTATTCGAAAATTTCTATATGAGTGTTATGAGCTCTAAGCATCACAGAACGTGCTGCAGAGTCTTTTAGACCGACAATTTGGTCAATTACCTCTCTCTTGTCCCATGAAGTTTCATACACAATTTCGAAACCAAGGACGTCTCTGTAGAAATCAACCAGCCTGTCTAGATCAGGTGTTGATATGGCAACATGGTGAATTCCGTTGATCATGACACTCCTAAATTTTTATTCGTAACAATTTTGTTTTTCAAAATTTCCCTGTGAGAATATTTACTTGGACTTTGATTGAGAGGTAATTAAGCCATGTCAAGCACAGTAATCGGCATCCCTACAGAGATAAAAACCGATGAAAGGCGTGTCTCGTTGACTCCAATGGCGGTTGGAGAGATTACAAGCAACGGAAGTCAAGTTGTTGTGCAATCCGGTGCTGGAGAAGGAGCAGGCTTTGACAATAACCAATATGAAAAAGCCGGAGCCAAAATCGTTGAAACGGCAGAAGATGTCTTTAAAGAGTCCAAAATCATTGTGAAAGTCAAAGAACCACAAGAAGATGAGCGTAATTTGTTGACACCGGAACATACGCTATTCACCTACCTTCATTTAGCAGCGGACAAGAAGCAGACAGAAGATCTAATATCATCGAATTCGACTTGTATAGCGTTCGAAACAGTTACGGATGACCAAGGCTCTCTACCTCTTTTAACGCCTATGTCAGCAATCGCCGGAAGGATGTCAATACAAGCTGGAGCGCACTGTTTAGAGGCAAGGCAAGGAGGCGCCGGTGTTTTACTCGCAGGTGCACCTGGAGCAGAACCAGGAAGAGTAGTCGTAATTGGTTGTGGAGTGGTTGGAAGTAATGCTGTTGAAATTGCAGTCGGAATGGGTGCAGAAGTAATTGTTCTAGATAGAGATCAAAAAACTCTTGATTCTATTGATGAAAAATATTCCGGAAAAGTAAAAACTGTTTTTTCAAATGAAAATGATCTTGTATCAGAGGTTTTGAAGGCTGATCTGACAATCGGAGCAGTTCTGTTGCCAGGTGCCAAAGCACCAAAATTGGTAAACAAAGAAATGGTTTCCGAAATGAAGTCAGGGTCTGTGATTGTCGACGTGGCAATAGACCAAGGTGGATGCGTGGAGACAGCGCATCCAACAACTCATTCAGATCCAACTTTCGTAATCGATGAAGTGGTTCATTATTGTGTCGCAAATATGCCTGGTGCGGTGCCTAGAACAGCAACAATTTCTCTTACGAATACAATTCTTCCTTACGTTCTTACTTTGGCGAGTGAGGGTGTTAAAGAGTCGTTAGTTTCAAATCCAAATTTTTTGAATGGTCTAAATATTCACGCTGGAAAAATTTGTGAACCAGCAGTAGCAGAAGCTCACAATTTGGATTATATGGATCCGGCAGAAGCGCTTTCTCTGTCTTTGAACTAGTTCCCAGAAGGCAGATGTATGGGGAACATTTCCCGTATAAGCGAGTCTGAATCGGGAGGAATATGCGTTGGTAGCGGTCCTCCTAGTATTTCTTTAACTACTTTGTTAGCACGTTGACGAACATCTAAAGCACCCGCATTCTTCCAGTCATCAGGGCTTAAACGATCACCGACCAGAGGGTAAACGTACTCGGTTTGCATCACATCGAGAGTCTGAGTGTGGCCTAAAAAATGTCCAGGTCCATTGATGACGTCTTTTATGACCTCAATTGCAACAGACTCGTCGTCAACTTCAATACCGCGTACTGTTCGGGCTATTGAACCAAGCATGTCGTTATCAATTACCAATGCTTCTAACGAACAAGACAGCAAAGAGGCTAGCATCCCAGCTGATTCAAAGACGATGTTCGCTCCTGCCTGGGCGGCAAGCGTTACCGTGGTTCCTTTTTCATGACCTGCCTGGTTGTCAGGCAATTTTGAATCTGCCATTCCGGCGGCAACACCGGAAGGAAGACCAATCCAATTAACAAGTTGAGCTGCTGCAGCATTAAGTATTGCCTCCTCACCTGAACCTCCTGACATCGCTCCTGTTCGTAAATCAGAGACAAAGGGCCACATGCCCATAGTGCATGGGTGTCCAGGAGACATTAAATTCACGCAAGTTAAAGCTGCAAGGCATTCTGCAAGTGCTTGTGTCAATGAGCCTGCAAGTGTCGCTGGGGAAGTAGCACCAGCCTGTCCGGCTGAAAGTAAATTTATCGGCATTCCAACACGAACCTGTTCTGCCATACAAAGAGTTGACTCTTCAGCAAATCTCAACGGCGGAACAACGAACGTATTGTTGGCTATACAAAAAGGACGTTTCCGAAATTCATCAGAATCAGGATTTCCTGTGAGGGCAATATTGAACATTTTGGACATGTCGTGAACATGGTCAGGGTGAAAAAAAGATGTGCCAATTGGCTTGGTAGTGCTACTCATCGCAGCATACGCAGTATTAAAATCTAAATCTTTAGAAGACTCCATATCACGTGCCACGACGGTTCTGACGTACATGTGAATGTTGTCGGATTTGTCAATTATCCTGCCAATGTTAAAAATATCCTTGAGTTGACTGTCTCTGAAAGTAGATGTTTCATGATCGAGTATAAGAACAGCAGCACCGCCAGTGGAAAAATGAACTCGATCACCCCCTATTTCAAGATTGTGTTTTTCATCAAAACCGAAAAGCGTGAATTCTTTAGCTGCTGCATCTATCATCGAACGAACTAGCTCTTTCGGAAACAAAAGACGTTCTTCAGAAGTGAAGGTCCCTCCATTAGAAGTAACTAGATCAATGAATTCAGGAATTGCTTGTGCCATCCCCACTTCTTCAAGTAGTTCAAGAGCGGAATCAAAAATCTTCTCCATCTGCGAGACACTTAGTGGCTGAAATGAGCCACCAGGCATACCCGGTTTAACAGCCCTAGATTCCGGTGGTGGTGGCGCTGAGCGCTTAGCTATTCGAGCACTACGCCCACCAGATCTTTTTGCAGTAGATTCTTCGTTCATCTATTTTCTTATTTTCTCATTCAGTGGATCAACTACAGCATCTTTTAGGACGGTAGCACGGCATCTTTTATTCATGATTTCAATTTCAAAAACAGATCCAGGCGACTCCAACTCCGGCGACACATAGGCAAAAGCGATACTTTTATCTGCGGTATGACTCCATGTGCCGCTAGTGGTCAAACCAACTAGATCATCACCAACGTAAATTGGTTCATTTCCGCGACAATCAGTGTCATTTGTTTCAACTTCACAATAAACAAGCACCATGTCGAGTTTTTCTGATTTTCTTTTATTCACAACATCAGAACCGAGGAAATTGCGCGAAAGGTCAATGAATCTTTCCAAGCGTGCTTCAATAGGGGTGATCTCAGTAGTTAACTCGGAACCCCAGGCTTTATAAGCCTTTTCTATCCTCATTGAATTCATCGCATAAGATCCGTAATGGCTCAAATTGTATGTAGCACCAGAATCAATTAAAGCAGTGTAAAGGTTGATCATTTGATCAATTGGATGATGCAACTCCCAGCCAAGTTCACCGACGTAACTGACTCTCAGAGCTACACAAGAAACATCAGCAATTTCAATTTCTTGACCTGTCAACCAAGGAAAAGAATCATTAGAAAGATCTACTGCTGTTAGCGGTTGAAGTAGATCACGGGCTGATGGTCCGCTAATGGCAAGAATTGCCATATCGTCGGTAACATCACGAACTGAAACCTCTTCATCTTCACCAACATGTTGTTTAAGCCAGTCCAAATCATGAAGTTCTCCCATAATCGAACTATTCAAATAAAACCTTTCGGGGTCTAACTGGGTAATCGTCATTTCACACTCGATTCCACCAAGAGGAGTAAGCATGTGGGTTAAACGTATTCCACCAACGTTAGAAGGAAGCTTGTTAGCTGATAGTCGATCCAACAAACTTGAAGCGTCTTTCCCTGTCACTTCAATTTTTGTAAAAGCGGTTAGATCTGCAATACCAACATTTTCACGAACATTTCGACACTCTTGACCTACAATCTTGAAAGCATTTGAGCGTCTGAACGAGTGATCTTCAGGGATGCCAAAATACTGGGGTCTTTCCCATCCAAAAATTTCCATCCACTGAGCATTTAGATTGTCAAATTTTTCATACACAGGAGTTGTTTTGATAGGTCTACCAGCAAAACGTTGTTCACCTGGAGGTCGAACTTGGTACATTTCGTGGAACTCGTCAATAGCTTTAGCACTCGTGTAGCCGCCCTTTGGGTATGTATGCGGACCAAATCTTCTAGGGTCCATTTCAGCAACATTTATTTCTGTTTGGCCATGAACCATCCATTGGGCTAAATATTTGCCGGCACCTGGGCCTTGAGTGACTCCGATAGACGCACCTGCGCAAACCCAGTAATTTTTGAGTCCAGGAGCGGGACCCATAAGATACCCCGAGTCCGGAGTGTGAGTAATAGGACCTGAAACAGTTGTATGTATGCCAGCTTCGGCAAAAACAGGGATTCTTTTGGCAGCAAGCTCAAGCCAAGGCAACAAAACATCATGGTTCGGCGGTGTTAGATAGAAGTGAAGATCCCAGTCAATTCCGTCGACTCCATAGAGTTCAGCTCCTTCTCGTTCGTATGGTCCGACGATTAGGCCATCTATTTCTCTTCTGTAATAGCAGGAAGCTCTCGGGTCTCGGATAACTGGAAGGTCAAAATCTAACTTCGCAACTTCAGGAATAGCTTCAGTAACTAAATATTGATGAATAACAGAAACTATAGGAACCTCATAACCAACCATTTCACCCAACTGAGGGGCATAGCAACCTGCAGCGTTTACGACATGTTCAGCTACGACTGAACCTTTATCAGTTACAACTTCCCATTTTCCATCTGGTAAAAGATTCATGTCAGTTACGAGAGTGTGACGTGCCACTTCTGCACCTAGTTGGCGTGCTCCTTTTGCCATTGCATTGGTTGAACTACTTGGATCACTCCAACCATCATTTGGTGTCCAAAAGCCGAGTTTTACGTCACTTACATCCAGTAAGGGGTGATGATCGAGAATTTCATTTGGTGAAATAAGATGACTCTCGACCTCTACGAGATTAAGCATGCCGTTTACATATCGGAACCAATCCACTTCACTATCCGACAGAGCTAAACGAATTGCTCCTGTTGGATGCCAGCCGGCACTAAGTCCAGTTTCTTCCTCTAGTTCTGTGTACAGCTTTGGGGCTGCTGCATGTACCTTTGCCATATTCAGACTTCCAATGAAATGTGGTACAAGTCCAGCTGCATGCCAAGTAGAGCCGGAAGTTAGCTCTCCTTTCTCAATGAGTAAGATATCAGTCCAACCTTCATGAGCTAAATGGTAAAAAAGCCCAACTCCCATTGCGCCACCACCAACAATTATGGCTTGATACTCTTCTTTCATTCTTTATTTCCTAAGTCTTTCCAGTCTGTTTTACAAGCGGATTTTCTCTTTATTTGGATCATAGAAACTTTTTATCGATGGTGTGACTTTTAATCGACGCGTTGCCACTTCAACTTCCCATGCCCCTGAATCAATCCAAGATTTATTCACACCATCATCGTTATGTGCGTACCCCATAGTAAGGCATCTGTCTTGTGTGTAACTCCACATTCCACCAGTGGTCGTGCCCACGATTTTTCCATCACGAAAAATAGGATCATCGTGATAACTCAGAATTTCTTGATCTTCAATCCTGAATTGGAGCAACTTTTTTGTTCTAATCTCGTCTCGCTGGTTGACTAAGGAGTCTTTTCCAACAAATGCGTGTGGCTTATCCCACGCCACTGCAAAACTTAAACCGGCTTCAAGAGGTGTATCTACGGCTGTAATGTCATGACCCCAATGTCGATAACCTGATTCCAGTCTCAGGGAGTTCATAGCATGATAACCGGCAAGACAAATTCCGAAGTTGTTGCCAGATTCCATAATTTCTTCGAAAACAATTATTGCGTTGATTGTTGGAACATATATTTCCCAACCGAGCTCACCCACGTAGCTCATGCGTAGAGCTTGACATTCAATTCCCGCTATTTCTAAAGGATTTATTGATCCAAAAGAAAAGTTTTCATTCGACAAATCAACTGATGAAATAGGACTTAAAGTATCTCGGGCGTAGGGTCCCATGACCCCGATCACTGAGAAATCTTCAGTGATATCTTCAATCGTTACAGATTTTTTGTTACTAGCTCGTGTCAACCATGAAAAATCTTTAGTTTGAGAGGCAGCAGAAGTGACAACCCAAAATTTGTTTTCTTCGAGTCTGTTGACAGTTAAATCGGCTTCAATTCCGCCACGATCATTAAGCCATTGGGTATAAACGCCACGACCAGATTCAACATCTATGTCATTTGCACTAATTGAATTTAAAACTTCTAAGGCGTCAGTTCCTGTAACGGAGAATTTTGCGAAAGAACTTTGATCAAAAACACCAACAGCCTCTCGAACGGCTTTGCACTCGGTAAGCATGTTTGTATGCCAGTTTTGTTTACCGTAGGAGTATTTGTACACACGATCTTGTCCTTTATTTGCGTACCAGTTTGGACGTTCCCAGCCTGCTGTTTCTCCGAACACTGCACCTGCTTCATCCAGTCGATCGTGGAGAGCACTTGTTCTTATTCCTCTTGCTGATTCGTATTGTCTGAAAGGCCAATGCATTGCATATAAGAGTCCAAGAGATTCTGAAATACGATCTTCGAGATAAGAAAGGTCGCTTTGGAAGCTAAATGCACGTGAAATGTCCACACTCGTCAGATCCATAGGAGCTTGTCCATCGATTATCCAATCTGCAAGAACCCACCCGACGCCACCTGCACTTTGAATTCCGACCGAGTTGAAACCTGATGCAATGAAACATCTTTCGACTTCAGGTGATTCTCCCAAGTAAAAAGTTCCATCAGGGGTGAATGCTTCAGGCCCATTGAAAAAAAGTTGAATGCCGATATCGGCTAAGGCTGGAACTCTATGGCAAGCAGCTTCAAATATCGGACCTATGTGCTCCCAATCTTCTGGAAGGGTTCCAAATAAAAAATCTCTCGGTATTCCTTCAAGGTTCCATATTTTTGCTCTAGGTTCAAAGAAGCCCGCCATTATTTTGCCGGTCTCTTCTTTAAAATATGTGTAATTTCCAGGATCTCGTAGGGTCGGCATTCCATTTAAGACATTTTCCAAAGGTTCGGTAACTATGTAGAAGTGTTCACATGCCTGTAAGGGGACATTTACTCCGATTGTTTCTGCTAACTGCCTTGTCCACATACCTCCTGCCATTACTACAGTTTCAGCTTCAATTATTAGGCCGTCCTCGGTTTCGATGCCTGTGCAAACACCATCTTTTTTAGTTAATGACTTAACAGATACACCTTCAAAAACTTGAGCGCCACCATTTCTAGCTCCTTTTATTAAAGACATCGTCGTATCCACCGGAGACGTAATACCATCTTTAGGGATGTAGAGAGCACCAACTAAATCATCGGTATTAATTAGGGGCCATAATTCGTTTAATTCGTCCATTTCTATTTCACGAATTTCGACACCAACTGTCGAAGCCATAGAGATTCCTCTTTTGAGTTCTTCCCATCTTTCTTGATCGGCAGCAACTGAAATTGACCCAGGTGTTCTATAGCCAGTTGCTTGACCAGTTTCCTCTTCTAATTCTTCAAATAAACGAGCAGAATATGTAGCTAATTTTGTGAGTGAATAAGTTGATTTAAGTTGAGAAACAAGACCAGCAGCATGCCAAGTGGTGCCACCAGTGAGTTGCCCTTGTTCTAGAACAACTACATCAGAAATTCCCCGTTTTGTTAAATGGTAGGCAACACTTGCACCGATTATTCCACCACCAATTATCACAACTTGGGCTCTATCAGGGATTCCTGTCGACATAGGTGAAAACGATAGACTTGATGTCTTGTTAAAACAATTTTGGCTACTTTTTAAAGGCAATTTTTATTATTCTACTGATCTGATCTAGCGCTCAAGAAATACGTTAAGTAGATTCGCATTAGAGGAAAGTTTATTCATGGTTAAAAGAAAAAAAGTTCGCGATCTTGGCAAAGCTAGAGCTTCGGGACCAAGCCTGAGAGACCATCTGCTTGCAGACGGATCTGGTGTGGCCCCTCCTTTATTAGAGGAATCAGCTGTTTTTCTAGGTGATGAAGACATTCCGTATGACTGGTACACGTCGCATGAAAGACTTCAAGACGAATTCAAGTTTCTGTGGCCAAAGGTATGGCAATGGGCTTGTAGAGAAGAGCACATTCCTGAATCTGGTGATTATTACGTTTACGACATTGGTGAATTATCAGCAATAATTGTCCGCTTAGATGATGGAAGCATAAAAGCCTATTACAACGCGTGCATGCATCGTGGAACGCAACTAAAGCCTCCGGCAACTTGTGGCACTACAAAAGGTTTAAGATGCCCTTTTCACGGTTGGACTTGGTCATTAGAAGGTGAATTGATTGATTTGCCGCAAGAGTGGGACTTCCCACATGTAGACGCGGCAAGTCACAATTTGCCGGAATTAAAGATAGGTCTTTGGGGAGGATTTATTTTTGTAAATTTTGATCAAGATGCTAAACCGCTTGAGGAATATATAGGGGTTTTATCAGAACATTTCTCGCATTGGAATCTTGAAAATAGATATATAGAGACACACGTTTGCAAACGTCTACCCGCGAACTGGAAAGCTTCAGCGGAGGCATTCATAGAGGCTTATCACATTAGAGAAACTCACGCTGGTGGTAAACCCGGGACAGAAGCTCCGACTCAGTACGATATTTTTGGAGAGAATGTAACCAGGTTTGTGCACACTATAGGTTCGCGAAACGGTTCAACTGAAATAGGGGTAGATGAACAAGAACGTTTAGAACGTCTCCTAAGAGGAAAACTGGATGGTGATTCAGTACCGAAACTTCCTGATGGACTAAAGGCAAGAGATTATTATGCTCAACTTCTACAAAAAGATTATGGAGATAGATACGGTAAAGATTTTTCTTATCTGACTACTTCTGAGACGATCGACTCAATCGAATATTTTCTTTTTCCAAATGCTTTTTTCTTTCCCGGGTTGACTTTGCCAATGGTTTACCGATTCAGACCCGACCCAGTTGACCCAGATTATTGCAATTTCGACCTTCTTTTTCTCCGACCGAAATCAGAAGATGAATCGTATTCAAGACCACCAGACCCTATAAATCTTGAAGTAGATGAGAGTTATACTTTGGTCGACTCCGTCGGGTCGTTGGGAGCCATCTACGATCAAGATACCTCAAATTTGGCGGCGCAAACCCGTGGATTCAAATCAAGTCTCAAACGAGGACAAACCCTTGGAAATTATCAGGAAGTTAGAATTAGACATTTACAAATGAAAGTTAACGAATATATAAGTAATTGTTAAAAAGCAAATAGAGTTTAATTCTGAATTTGCTTATTTTTAATTCAATTTTTAGAGGAACATAAATGGAAATTACTGACGAAATTTTAATCGACTTATATAAACGGATGGTGAGAGTTAGGTTATTCGAAGAAGAAGCTGGACGTTTAGCAGAATCAGCTCGTTTACCCGGTTTTCTTCACTTGTATGTAGGTGAGGAAGCCGTAGCATCAGGTGTTTGCGCTGCACTTGAAAACCAAGATCAGATCACCAGTACACATCGTGGCCATGGCCATCTACTTGCAAAAGGCGGTGATTTTAACCGGATGATGGCAGAACTAATGGGCAAATCCACAGGGTATTGCAACGGTAAAGGTGGATCTATGCATATTTGTGATTTAGATCTTGCAATGTTAGGCGCCAACGGAATTGTTGGAGCTGGAGTGCCAATTTCGGTTGGAGCAGCATACGCCAACAAGTTGAAAAAAAACGGTCTCATATCAGTAGCTTTTTTTGGAGATGGAGCAACAAATATCGGCGCTTTCCATGAAGCAGCCAACATGGCAGCAGCCTTATCTTTACCAATGCTTTTCGTTTGTGAGAATAATGAATACGCCGAATACAGTCCGAGAAACAAGACGATGGCTATTACGGACGTAATTGAAAGAGCTGCCGCTTACGGTTTCCCTGGAGCAATTGTTGATGGGATGGATTGTGTAGCAGTTTTCGAAGCAACTTCATTAGCAATTGAAAAGATAAGAAAAGGCGAAGGCCCAATGATGCTCGAATGTAAAACATACCGATTTTATGACCATGTCGGAGTGAAAGGAACTGCTTCGAATTATCGAACTGATGAAGAAGTAGAAGAAATGAGAAAACGCGACCCTTTATTGGTGCATGAGACTCGCTTAATTGATTCAGAAGTCATGGACGCCGAATCGATTCAAGCTATTAAAGATGAAGTACAAAAAGAAGTTGACATGTCTGTCGAATTTGCAGAGAACAGTCCGTCCCCTGAACTTGAAGACATGTTAGTTGATGTCTACACGACTGGAGAATCTTCATGAGCCCGGACAATATTTTTGAAAGTGCAGGTGAAGCAAGTAGCAATGGAGGAAACTCATCTGAACGCAAACTTGGCTACGGGGCGGCAGTAGTCGAAACCATGGCACAAATAATGAGAGAAGATGAATCGGTTTTCGTAGCGGGTGAAGATGTCGGTGCACACGGTGGCGTTTTTGGTTATTTCCGCGGTCTTCAACCAGAGTTCGGTGAAGACAGGGTTGTGGATACTCCTATAGCGGAACAAGCAATTATAGGTCTCGGGATCGGTTCCGCTGTTCAAGGTCTCCGTCCTGTTGTCGATTTGATGTTCATGGATTTTATCTGTGTAGCAATGGATCAAATAGTAAATCAAGCAGCCAAGCTCAAATACATGTTTGGCGGTGGAGCCAAGCTGCCTTTAACTATTACCACAGCTGGAGGAGCGGGACTCTCAGCAGCGGCTCAACACAGTCAAAGCCTCGAAGCTATGCTCTGTCATGTTCCAGGTCTCAAAGTAGTCATGCCCTCAGATGCCTATGAAGTTAAGGGGCTTTTAACTTCATGTGTCCGCGAAGACAATCCGACAGTTTTCATTATTAACAAGAGGAAACTTGGTGATACATGTCATGTCCCTGAAGAATTATTTGAGATACCTCTAGGAGAAGGACATGTTGTTCGAGAAGGAAATGATGTAACTGTTGTTGCAATAGGAAGAATGGTGGATGAGGCGAAAGGTGCGGCAGAAAAATTATCTAATGAAGGAATAGATTGTGAATTAATTAATCCACGAACTGTTCAACCACTAGATATCGATCTAATAGTTGAGTCAGTTAGCAAAACTGGTCACTTAGTTATAGTGCACGAAGCAGTTAGATTCGGTGGTATTGGAGCAGAGATAGCGGCACAGGTTCAAGAACAGGCATTTGATTATCTTGATGCCCCAGTAGGAAGAGTTGCAGCACCATTTAGTCCAATACCATTCAGCCCAGCTTTGGAAAAACAATATATTCCAGACGCGGAACGCATAGTTGCCGGCATAAAGAACTTGTTTTGAGGTTTTAAAACAGGTGACAACAGTTGGGTTAATTGCAAATCCTCTAGCAGGGAAAGATGTTCGTAGATTTGTATCAGCAGCATCATTAAACAGCGACAGAAGCAAAATTGAGATTCTAAGGCGATGCGTTTTAGGTGCAATAGATGCAGGAGCAGAAAAAGTTCTATTAGCTAATGACTATAGGAATTTGGCATTAAGAGCTGTTGATGGTTTAAATCTTGGTAGCAAAATCGAAGAAATGTTATTTAATCCTGAAGGTAGACGAACGGACACAACTGAAGCAGCAAAAATATTTAAAAAAGAAGGAGTTAAATCAATCATTTCCCTAGGAGGTGATGGGACACAACGAGATTTAGTGTTGGGATGGACTGATGCTCCTTTGTTGCCAATTTCTACCGGTACAAATAACGTTTTCCCATTTATGGTAGATCCAACTGTTGCTGGTACTGCCGCAGGGCTTCTTGCTTCAGATGAATTAATTCTTGAGGAAATATCTAAGCAGGCAAAGGTAATTCATGTTGAACTACCTAATGGGATTAAAGATTTAGCTTTGGTTGATGTGGTTTTGGTAGATGACCGGTTAACTGGTAGCAGAGCTGTTATTAAACCCGATTCAGTGAAACAAGTTTTAGCCGCAATCGCTAACCCGGCTTCTATAGGGCTTGCTTCAATTGCCGGACGAAGTAATCCAGTTTATTTCGACGATGAAGCAGCTGTTTCAGTCATTTGCGATCCAACAGCAAAGCAAGGTGTTTTTGCTCCCATCATGCCTGGGTCAGTATCTGATGTTGGAATTATAGAAGTTAAAGAAGTGGAACTTGGCGAGACAATTGAACTTAATGGCCCTGGAGCATTGGCATTTGATGGAGAAAGAGATTTTGTAATGAGAGAAAATGAATCAGCAAGAGCTACAGTTTTACGCGATGGTCCAAAAGTTATAAATCCTATTTTCGCCATTCAAACAGCAGCAGCCAATAAAGTATTTCTTAGGAAGAGGAATTCTTAATATGTCATCACCTATTTATATGCCGAAATTGGGTCTAACCATGACAGAAGGCACTTTGACGGAGTGGCTAGTCAACACAGGAGAAACTGTAAGTCAAGGGCAACCTGTTGCTTCAATAGAGACAGACAAAATAGAAACCGAAATAGAAGCTGAAGCTGAAGGACACTTGCATCACTTATGCAAATCTGGTGAAGTTTTTGAATGTGGAGTGGTTTTGGGATGGGTCTTAGAAGAAGGCGAAGAACCACCTGAAACACCAGAGACCCCAGAAGTTGCAAATGATCAGACAACGGCTATCGAACAAAACGAAATTCTAGAAAAAGAAACTAAAACAAAAAGTAGTCGAATCGCAGCCTCTCCAGCTGCAAAAAGACTCGCAAAAGAAAAAGGAGTAGATCTTTCTACGATTTCTGGAAGTGGTCCAAGTGGAAGAATAGTAGTCGAGGATGTTGAAGCATTTTCAGCAAGCACACCGGTGGATTCCATTTCAGAAACTCTAGATACTAACGCCTCTCAAGCTGCAGTGAGCGAAGCACAAAAATTGGGAGTGGACTTAAGCAAAGTGCAGACATCTTCAACAGATAGAAAGATCAGAAAATCGGATGTCCAAGCGCATATAAAGAATTCTTCAGAGTCTGCATCAGAAAAACAAAGCTTTCTTTTTGAACCTATTGGTGAAGGGGAAAGGACTCAGCTGACAGGAATGCGGAAAGTTATAGCAAACCGAATGCATTCAAGTCTCCAATCCATGGCACAACTAACTCTTCACCTTGATGTTGAAATGGATAACGTGATTTCTTTACGAAGAGAGATGCAAAGTGACGATGAGTTGCCAGGATATACAGATTTTGTTATTGCATCAGTAGCGCGAGCTTTGAAAGCGCATCCGCAATTAAATTCTCAAATGCTTGAAAACGAAATCCTTCAGTTAAACGAAATAAACATTGGTATGGCTGTTGCTTTGAGTGATGGACTAGTTGTGCCTGTTGTTAGAAATGCCGACCAACTGTCGCTAAATGAGATTGCTAAAAACACTTCCCGTTTGGCGGGTCAAGCTCGAGACGGAAAATTAGCTTTGGAGGACCTCGAAGGAGGAACTTTTTCTGTTTCCTCATTAGGAATGTTCGGAGTGGATGGTTTCACACCAGTTATAAATCCTCCTAATGCAGCGATTCTAGGCGTAGGCAGGATTCGTGAAGATACAGCTTGGGACGACCAGACCCCGCGAAAAACATCTCGAATGGTGATAAGTCTCACTTGGGATCATCGTGTTTTAGACGGTGCGCCAGCAGCTGATTTTGCAAGCACGATAAAATCAGGTCTTGAAAATCCTGAGTCTCTCCTCAACGTCAACTAGTCCCAGCCATCTGAATAGCTATTTCACCTGCAACTTGAACATTATTTAATATAAGATCAACGTTCGCTTCAAGAGTCAGTCCTCCGGTTGCACTAGAGACTTTTGTCAAAAGAAAAGGGGTAATGGCATTTCCTGTAATACCAATTGAGGCTGCTTCATTTAGACTTTCGTTGATCGCAGTTTCAACAATTTTTGTGTCTACGGATTTATCTACTGGTATTGGAACAGCTACAAGTTGACCTGTGGTTAACCCAATCTCCCAATGTGTGTTTAACAGAAGAGCAACTTCTTTTGCTTCAGACGCAACAATTTTCAACTCCAAGTCTTTCCCAGGTGTCCAGAATTCAGGAAATATATTTGTTTTATAACCAATAATAGGTACACCTAGCGTTTCCAAAGCCTCGAGTGTCTTTGGAATGTCAAGTATTGATTTAACACCTGCACAAACTACAGCAACAGGTATATCAGATAGAGCTTTAAGATCAGCAGAGACATCACCATCGGATCCGCGATGAACTCCGCCTATTCCGCCAGTAGCGAAAATTTTAATTCCTGACAGATAAGCAGCGAACATAGTAGATGCAACAGTGGTTGCACCCAAAGACTTATTGGCGATCACTTCGCCTAAATTGTTGAAACTTGTTTTTGTAACTATGCCACTTGAACCTAAGAGTTCGATTTCTTCGCGACTGATTCCTACGCGTATATAGCCATCGATTAAAGCGACAGTAGCTGGTATAACTTTCAAATCTCTCAATGTCGATTCAGCTTTGAGAGCCACATCAACATTTAATGGGGAAGGAAGTCCATGTGAGATCAGAGTTGACTCTAAAGCAACAACAGGTTTTTTATCTTTTAAGGCTTCTTTAATTTCATCAGAAATTTTCAGCATTGGTGTTTCATTCACTTATATATAACTATCTTAAAAATTCTTTTTTACTGCAAAAATAGTTATTAATAGAAACTTTTTAGAGTGGCTTCAGATCCATCTAATGACCTTGAGTAAATTGTTCGATGTTTGTTTATAGAATTGTTGAATATTGGTAAATCTTGTGTGAAAACGCACAATTTAGTTTTCAAAAAATTTTATGGAGCAGAAATATGACAGACCATGACCCTTATTCTCTTGCTGAAGAGGCTGCAACAGTTCTAGCTGATAAAACCGGTATCACCAATCATGATATTGCTTTGGTTCTTGGTTCCGGATGGGCTTCAGCGATTGATGAAATTGGAGACATTTCTGCCGAAGTTGAAATGGCAACTTTGCCTGGTTTCCCTGAACCAACCGTGTTAGGACATCGTAATCTAATCCGTTCTCTAAAAGTAAAAGATAAGAATGTGCTTGTTCTAGGTGGGAGGGCGCATTTATATGAAGGTCACCGAGTTGACACGGTTGTCCATGGTGTTCGAGTAGCAGTAGCTTCAGGTTGCAAAACTATCATTCTGACCAATGCGGCAGGTGGACTAAATTCTGAATGGCCTGTTGGACAACCAGTACTTATCTCTGATCATTTGAACCTTATGGGTCAGTCGCCGATGGCAGGACCGGCTCCACCAGAAGGCAAGGCAATTCGTTTTGTTGATTTAACAGAAGCTTACTCAGCACGACTACGACAATTAGCTAAAGAAGTAGACCCAACCCTACCGCAGGGTGTTTATGCCGGTTTACTAGGAGGTGCTTTTGAAACACCGGCTGAAATAAAGATGTTTGCAAAAATGGGGGCTGATCTAGTCGGAATGTCTACTGTCTTAGAAACTATTGCAGCGCGACACCTTGAGGCCGAGGTTTTGGGGATTTCTCTTGTGACAAATCAGGCAGCTGGTATGTCTGAAGAAAATCTTGATCATGAGGATGTACTTGACGCAGCGGCAGCTGCTGGGCCACGGATGTTCAGTCTACTTTCGGGGATTTTGGAACGTTTGTGACGAAAAAAGAAGCCAGTTTAGACGAAGCTCTAGAAGTAGCTAACAAATGGCTCATTAACGATCCTGACGAAACTACAAAAGTTGAAACCGAGAATCTTATCTCGCGTGGAGACATTGAATTTATTCAGAGATTCAGCAATTCTTTAGTTTTCGGCACTGCTGGTATACGTGGTGCTAGGGGGGCCGGACCGATGAGAATGAATAGAGTCATGGTCAGGGTCGTAGCAAATGCAATAGCAAAAGAATTATTAAGTGTTGAGCAAGGAGATGAACCACCACTAGTAGTAGTTGGTTACGATGCGCGTTATAAGAGTCAGATTTTTGCTCAAGACTCCGTCAGAGTTCTTGCTGGACTTGGAGTAAGAAGCTTAATTTTGCCAAGACCTTTACCAACGCCTGTTTTGGCCTACACATCTTTAGCTAAAAAAGCCAAGGCAGGAATAATGGTTACTGCTAGCCATAACCCCGCAGAAGATTCTGGGTACAAAGTTTATTGGGACGATGGAGCTCAAATAGTAAACCCAGTTGATTTGAAGATAGCTCAAAGAATTGATTATAAAAATCCACCCACAGAAGAATCATTAGCAGATTATGGAGATGTAACGATTCTTAAGGGTGGTGATGAGCTGATAAAAGAATATGTAGATTTTGCTTCTTCTTTTGTTTCACCTGAAAGCAAACGTGAAATAAATCAGATCTATACACCTCTACATGGAGTTGGTAAAGAAGTTTTTTTAGAGGTATTTGAAAAGGCAGGATTTAAAAAGCCAATGTTGGTTAAGAGTCAAGCAGAGCCTGATCCGGAATTTCCAACTGTTTCTTTTCCAAATCCAGAAGAAGAAGGTGCTTTAGATCTTGCTGTTGATCTTGCTGTTGAAAAGAATGCTGATTTGGTAATTGCAAATGATCCCGATGCGGATCGACTGGCTGTCGTGGTTAGACATGAAGACAAATGGCGTTGCCTTAATGGGAATGAAATAGGTGCTTTGTTGGCAGAGCATGTTCTAAGTAAAGGGCAAGGAGAAGAGAGACTCGTTGTCACAACGGTTGTTTCATCTAGCTTGCTTTCTAAAATTGCGGATTTTCACAAAGTTAAATATGCGGAAACACTAACTGGATTTAAATGGATTGTCCGTCCAGGTATAGAAGATGAAAGATTGAGGTTTGTTTTCGGTTATGAAGAAGCACTTGGTTTTGCATTAGGTGATTCTGTGCGAGACAAAGATGGTATTACCTCTGCTTTAGTTTTTGCAGAATTAGCAGCTGAATTAAAAGCTGAAGGAAAAACCGTAATGGACCTATTGAACCAATTATGGGATCGGCATGGTGTGCATAAAACAGCTTTGTTTACAAAACGACTTGACCCTGAAATAGATATCTCCGCCGACTTTATGTCTTCTTGGCGAGCATCTCCGCCCGAACAAATTGGCGAATTTGATGTTACCGAAGTAGTTGATTTGTTAATTCCTGAGTCGAATTTGCCTCCGACAGACGCTCTTGTTTTTAACCTTTCGAATGGGCGAATAGTTATTCGCCCCAGTGGAACTGAGCCAATGGTCAAGGTCTATGTTGAGGTCATAGAGTCAGTTATTAACGGCGATATTATGTCTGCTGAAACATCAGTAGACCATAAGATAGAAGACCTATTACACGGAGTTAACAGTTTGTTTCAAGTAGAGAAAGATTTATAAAAATGCCCACTTCTACTATTACATTTAGGGAAACCGGTTCTTCAATAAAAGTTACTCCCGTAGACGAAGTATCTCTTGAAGCCAGAGCGGCATCTCTGGCAACCCGGTCAATAAAAACTACTAGCAAAAGAGCGGCTCTTCACTTAGCAATTCGTTGCATGGATCTCACTACCCTTGAAGGAGCAGACACTCCAGAAAAAGTTGCTTCATTGTGTCAAAAAGCTAAACGTCCTGACCCATCCAACCATGATGTTCCTTCCGTCGCTGCAGTATGCATTTATCCGGAAATGGTTCATCACGCTGTGGAAGGTACCGAGGGTTCAAACGTAAAGGTGGCAAGTGTTGCGGGTGCTTTTCCAAGTGGCTTGTCAACTATTGAAGCACGAACGGCTGACATAGCAGACGCTGTCAAAAGAGGAGCTGATGAAATAGACATAGTTTTAAATCGTTCAGCTTTTCTTTCTGGTGATGAACAACGAGCATTTGAAGAGATTGTTGCTTCAAAAGATGCCTGTGGCGAAGCACACCTGAAAGTTATTTTAGAAGTAGGTGAGCTGGGTAGTTATGACAAGATTCGGCAAGCCTCAATGCTTGCAATGGCCGCTGGTGCTGATTTCATAAAAACTTCAACAGGAAAGATTCCTCAAGCATCAAGTTTACCGAGAGTGTTATGTATGGCAGAAGCAGTAAGAGATTTTGCACAGCAAACGAATATTTCTGTCGGTATTAAAGCTGCTGGTGGCATTCGCACAGCGAAACAAGCTTGGCATTATCTTGTTGTGATTGGGGAAACGCTGGGAACTGAATGGTTAAGTCCTGAAATGTTTCGTATTGGTGCATCGAGCTTATTGAATGATGTATTACTTCAATTAAATCGTTTAGATTCAGGCAGCTATAGTGGCCCTGATTATGTGACGGTGGACTAATGGGGAATTCAAACTCTAAAGATGAATCCAGTTTGGAAGATTTTGGAATCGAATACGCGTCTGCTATTGAGTCAACGAGCCTTGTAAACATAAAAGATAAATACGGACTTTTTATCGACGGAAATTTTGTTGATTCCTCATCAGGGAAATCTTTCAAAACTTTAAACCCTTCAACAGAAAAGCCATTGTCAGTTGTTACGGAAGCCTCATCAGATGATGTAGACCGTGCTGTCCGTTCAGCGAGTGTTTCTTATGAAAAGTATTGGAAGAAAATGCCTGGGGCGGATAGAGCTAGATATTTATTTCGAATAGCACGCCATCTGCAAGAAAGAGCAAGAGAGTTTGCTGTTCTGGAAACCTTAGATGGAGGAAAACCTATAAAGGAGAGTCGAGATGTTGACCTACCTTTAGCAGCTGCTCATTTTTTCTACCATGCTGGATGGGCCGACAAATTGGAGTACGCATTTCCTCAAAGAAAATTAGAACCCCATGGTGTTATAGGGCAGATTATTCCTTGGAATTTTCCTTTATTGATGGCGGCTTGGAAATTAGCTCCAGCTTTGGCTTGTGGAAATACTGTTGTTTTGAAACCTGCAGAAACAACGCCATTAACCGCCTTGTTACTGGCTGAAGTAATAAGAGACGTGGATTTACCTCCAGGTGTGGTGAATATAGTTACGGGTGCCGGGGAGACGGGTTCTGCGATAGTCGAACACCCAGAAGTCAATAAGCTTGCTTTTACAGGTTCCACCGAGGTAGGCAAGTTAATTCAGCGTTCGGCAGTAAAGCGAAATTTACCCCTGACATTGGAACTCGGAGGTAAGGCTCCGCATATTATTTTTGAAGATGCAGCACTAGATCAGGCAGTCGAAGGTGTTATCAACGGGATTTTCTTCAATCAAGGACATGTGTGTTGTGCAGGATCAAGATTGCTGGTTCAAGAGTCTATTGCCGATTATTTTATAGATCGACTTCAGAAACGAATCGAGTTATTAAGGGTTGGAAACCCTCTTGACAAAAATACTGATATTGGCGCAATAAACTCACTAGCTCAATTGGAGAGAATAGATCAACTTGTCAAAGCAGGTATTGATGAAGGGGCTGAGGTCTTTAAACCGTCTTGTTCTTTACCTGAAAATGGCTACTGGTACCCTCCGACAGTTTTAACTGGAGTTCAACAAAGTCATCGTGTTGCCCGTGAAGAGATCTTTGGACCTGTATTAGTAGTACAAACATTTCGAACCGCTGAAGAAGCTTTAGAAAAGGCAAACAACACTCCTTATGGTCTTTCCGCTGGCATATGGACCGAGAAAGGTTCTTTGATCCACTGGATGGCAGAACGCCTTAGAGCTGGGGTAATTTGGGCTAACACATTTAACAAGTTTGATCCGACAAGTCCTTTTGGTGGTTATAAAGAAAGTGGTTTCGGACGAGAAGGTGGGATGCAAGGTCTCGCTGCTTATTTAAAGAATAGCGGGGGAAATTCATAGTGACAGGAAAGATCCCCATAGCGAAGACCTACAAACTTTTTATCGATGGAGCTTTTCCGCGATCTGAATCTGGTCGAACTTTTTCGGTAAATAACCCTGAAGGAGAGCTAATAGCAAATGTTTCTCAGGCTTCCAGAAAAGATTTTCGTGAAGCAGTGCGTGCTGCTAGAGCGGCACAACTTTCTTGGGCTTCAAGGACTGCTTACAACAGAGGTCAGATTCTTTACCGTGTTGCTGAAATGCTGGAATCTAGAAAAACTGAATTTGTAGAGTTACTCAAAAGCATTGGTGCGAATAGTAGATCAGCGACACGCGAAGTTGAAGACTCAATACAGAGATGGGTGTGGTATGCAGGTTGGTCAGACAAATACAGCCAGATATTGGGATCTGTTAACCCTGTATCAGGCCCCTATTTTAATTTTACTGTTCCTGAACCGACAGGAGTAGTTGGGATAATTGCTCCAACTGAACCCTCCATGTTGGGATTGATATCTAGACTTGTACCGGCAATCGTTAGCGGGAACACGGTAGTAGTGGTTTCTGAAGGTGAGAGCTCTTTGGCTTCTGTAACGATTGGTGAAGTGTTGGCTACTTCGGATGTACCAGCGGGCGTAGTAAATATATTAACTGGAGATCAAACCGACCTACTCCCATGGATGGTTGGGCATTTAGACGTGAATGCAGTTGATATAAGTGGAATCAGTCACGAAACTGACCTGACTCTCATTGAGGAAGCTGCTTCAAATGTTAAACGTGTGATTTCACGGCAAGTAAATGAGGAAAGTTTAGAACTTATTTCTGATTTCTTGGAGATGAAAACAGTTTGGCATCCAATAGGGCGATAATTTTTCAAACAGAGATTTTGTCAAGAATTAGTGGCAAATCATCTGGCGCTGAGTCGGATATTTCAATTGCTCCTTCTAAAGCGTCGATAGCAGGATCAAAACATTTTTCTGTGTCACCGTGAAGTTCCATTACAGGTTCTCCTGCATTTACGTAGTCACCCGGTTTGGCCAGACAAATTATTCCAGCAGTGGGGCTCACCGAATCTTCTTTTTTAGATCGGCCTGCGCCTAAGCGCCAGGCCGCTACACCTACGGAACGGCAGTTCAATTTACTTAAGTAGCCAGTAGATGAAGCACCAATAGTTTTTTTGTAATCAGCCACTGGAAGACCTTTTGATAAGTCGCCTCCTTGGGCTGAAACCATCCTTTCAAAAACTTCTCTTGGTTTTCCAGATGCAAGTACCTCACCAGGATCTAAATCTGTATTAGAGAGACTTAACATTTCTTGAGCTAATGCAAGGGTGATTTCAATAAGATCTTTTGGCCCTCTTCCCTCTAGGACGTCAAGTGATTCTGAAACTTCTAATGCGTTACCTACGTTATTTCCTAAGACAGTTTCCATCGAAGTAATTAAAGCTACGGTTTTCACCCCTGATTTTTCACCCAGTTCAACCATTGTTTTGGCTAATTTACGTGCTTGGACAAAATCAACCATAAAAGCTCCTAACCCGGTTTTCACATCTAAGACGAGAGCTTCAGTGCCTTCCGCGATTTTTTTTGACATAATCGAGCTTGCAATCAGGGGAATAGAGTCGACTGTGTGAGTGACGTCCCTTAGAGCGTATAGACGTCTGTCTGCGGGATTAATATTCTCATTTGCTGCGGCGATAATTCCACCTACTTCACTTAGTTGTGTGAGCATTTCTTTTTCGCTAAGAGAAGCAGTCCAACCTGGGATGGATTCCATTTTGTCTAGAGTTCCCCCACTGTGGCCCAGTCCGCGACCAGAAAGTTGAGGGACTGCTAAACCACAACTTGCAATTAAAGGCACGAGAATGAGAGAAACTTTGTCGCCTACACCACCTGTTGAGTGTTTATCAACAGTTTTTTTACCTATACCGCTTAGGTCTAAAGTAACGCCTGAATCAACCATTGCTTTGGTCCAATGTGCCAATTCTTCAGGCTCCATTCCATTGAAGAAGATTGACATTGCTAGTGCTGCCGCTTGTTCGTCAGGTATGAGTTCACTTTCAGAAAAATTCTTTATAAACCAGTCGATTTGTTCTTTACTTAGAGTTCCACCGTCTCTTTTGGTTTGAATAATTCCAAGTGCGTCCATTAAGGATTAGTCCTATCTCGCTCATTTAGATCATCGACTGTAAAAGGATCTGCAAGCAGTTCAACTATCGATTTAGGTCCACCAGGTCCGTCAACGACTAGTTCTTTCCCTCCTGCTTCTATGAGTATCTGACGACAACGACCACATGGAGCTAGCGCTTCTCCTTCAGGATTAGAAGCTACTGCTGCGATTAGCCTGCCTGCTTTCTTTCTGTGTAAGTCGCTTATCATGCCGCATTCAGCACAAAGGGTTAGACCAATGGAAGCGTTTTCGACGTTGCATCCTGTCACGATTTCTCCGCTATTTGTTATTCCAGCTGCGCCAACAGGAAAATTTGAGTACGGAGCGTAAGCCATTTTTGCGGCCTCTTGTGCTTTTATACGTAGGTTTTCCCAGTCAATATTGTTATTTTCCATGAAATCATCCTGCCAGAAGGATAGACAAAGCACACACGAAGAGGTGCAAAGCTTCTAATTTTCGGAGAGAGTTATACCGAAACGTGACATGGTTGTCGAAGCAATCAGTGAAATCCATACAGCGCAAGCACCTAATAAGTGAGCGGTTACGACTGCACTGGAACTAACTTCAGTGAAAACATGAACTGCTCCGAGTAATACATTTATCCCATATGCAACTGCAGCAAAATGAATCAACAGTTTTTCGTTTTTCGGTCGTTGACGTTTCTTAGCGTTAGAAATCAAAAATGCAATATAAAAAATTCCTACTCCTGCTGCAAATCTATGGAGATAATGAACGAATGTGTAGTGGTCTCTGATTTCAGGTTTCAACTGATTGTTCACAAGAGGCCAGCCGGAAAAATACCTGTTATGAACATATGCACCAAGTAAAAGTAATGCATATGAACCAAAAGCTCCCAAAGCGAGAAGTTGACTCCAATTTGAATTATCAGTTGTTTCTAAATTTTCGTTTCTATTTGTTGATACCAAGATCACAACTACCACCAATAGGGCTATAACTATCATTGAGATTGCTAGATGTATAGCCACAAGGTCGGAGTCTAAATCTGCTTTAACTACACCTCTACCAATCATTGCTTGTACTGCTACTGCTACAACTGCGGCTACTGAAAGTCTCCTGGCGGTCAAGTTGTTACGAAGATTTTTCCTGATACTTACCGCCGTTAACAAAATCAGAATTCCTACAATCGCAGCTACCCATCTGTGCAACCATTCGATGAGCATGTGGTACTCACCTCGGGGTAGTAGACCACCTAAAAGGCCATCTTCGCATAATGGCCATCTGTCAGAACATCCGTAACCACTTCCGCTACCGCGAGTAAAGCCTCCGATACCTATCAAAATAAAAGTTACTAAGAGAGAGATTCGTGCTAGCCGGTTTGTGGTGTTCATGTTTTGATGTTACGAGCATCTTGCATCTTGACAACTGTAATATTTGGCACGGGTGATTTTAAGGTTCGATAATTGGCCAAAATAGAGGAAAGTTCGTAAGAGTTTCCCAGAATTTCAACATTTTGTCGATGTCGCCTTGGATCTCCACCCTTGCATCTTCAACTGCTTGAGGGAGAGAGTATTCTGTTGCAATTAGTTCTTCGAGAACGGTTCGTGAAGAACTAATTGATACGTCTGAACCTTCTGAAGAAGGTCCGATTTTAGAATGAAGTGTGCCATTTGATAATTCAAGTTGTGCTGTTTCACCTGTGTCAATAAATGACCAGTTGATAAACATCGGACTTAGCTCTACGGCATTTTTACCTTCTACTTTTACGGCAAGGAAATCAAATATCTGTCCCAGTGTCATACCTTTTGCGACTTCCAGTCGTGGGCGTTGAAGAACAGGTAAATCGATACTTCCATTTCTCAGTTCTTGAGCACCTGTTAGATAGATGTCACGCCAAGGCCCAGATTCTGCTTGATAAGCAAGTTGTTCGAAAGCATCTGCTTGCAATAGTCGAGCATCATCATTTTGAGGATCTGCGAAGACTGCATGTCTTAATACTTCAGCTACCCATTTATAGTCACCTGCTTCAAAAGCATTTTTTGCTTTTTCTACTAGTTCTTCAATTCCTCCCATGAAATCGACGTACCTTTTTCCTGCTTCTACAGGTGTATAAGGGTCAAGACTGGAGGGGTGTCCATCGTAGAATCCTATGTATCTTTGATAAACAGCTCTTACATTGTGGCTAACTGTTCCATAATAACCATGACACATGTAGTCATCCCAGAGTCCCGGAGGTAGATCAACTTGTGCGGCAATTTCATTTGGCGTATAGCCAAGATTTGCTAGGCGCATAGCTTGGTCATGTAGCCACCTGTATAAGTCCCTTTGACGTATTAAGTAACCTTTTACAGCATCTTTTCCCCAATGAGGCCAACCATGGCTAGCAAAAACTATTTCAGATGAATCCCCCCAGCGGTCAAGAGCTTCATCTATGTATCTACTCCATTGAAGTGAATCCCTTACTAGTGCACCTCTAAGAGTCAGAACATTGTGCATAGTGCCGGAACAATTTTCAGCCATACACAACGCTTTATATTCAGGGAAAAAGAAATGCATTTCAGCTGGTGCTTCTGACTCAGGGGTTAGTTGGAATTCTATTTTTATTCCATCAAGAATAAGTTCTTGTCCTGTTTCAGTTATTTCGATTGTTGGTGGCACTAAAGCTGAAGAACCAGTAGGGATACCTTTACCTAATCCTTGATCAACGTGTCCTTTTTCATTCCAAGGTAAAAGCATTCCAAATTGGTAAGTAGCGCGTCTTCCCATAACAGGCGCTGCGATTACGTTTTCTGCAACTGCTTCGCGTAGGAAACCTTCAGGTGCAACGATCGGGATGTTTTCATCTTCGATTCGAGACCTTTCGATCATCCCAAGAATGCCACCGTAGTGGTCTAGATGAGAGTGGGTATAGATAACAGCACTTATTTTACGAAACCCCAGATGTTCAGTGACGAGTTCATAAGCGGCAGATGCCGTTTCAGCTGTAGTTAAAGGGTCTATTACTACCCATCCAGTTTTTCCTCGAATAAAAGTAGCGTTTGATGTATCAAAGCCGCGAACTTGATAGAAATCTTCGCAAATTTCATAAAGGCCGTGCTGAGCATTCAAGCCGGCTTGACGCCATAAAGAAGGATTGACGGTTTCAGGAGATTCCCCTTTGACGAAATCTGACTTAGAAAGATCCCAAGAGATGGGCTGCCAAGCATTTGGCTCATGTTTTTCAATAATTGGATTAGTTCGAGTTGCTATGAATCCTTTAGCAACATTGGCAGCATCAGTTCCATCGTCCGAAGGAAGGGTTTTTTTAAAAGCTTTATTTTCTTTTACGGTAAATTCAGTTGCTTCTTTTGGATGTCGGGACTCTTCTTCCATTTTAAGGTCCGGAAAATATTCGTTCGCCGACTGGCTTATAGACACTTCCTTTTATTTCATCGTCGCTATATCTAGCAAGTTCAAATCTTCCAACGACGAAGTGGTGGACTTCATCTGGTCCATCCGCAAGACGCAAAGTCCTTTGACCTGTGTACATGCTAGCTAAAGGTGTCCATTGTGAAATACCAGTAGCGCCGTGAACCTGGATTGCTTCATCAATAATGTTGCAAACTTTTTCTGGAACCATTGCTTTCACGGCACTAACCCAAACGCGAGCTTCAGCATTCCCCATAGTGTCCATAGCTTTTGCTGCACGTAATACCATTAGGCGACAAGCCTCAATTTCGATTCTGGCACGCGATATCAGTTCAACATTTTTCCCCAACTGAGCGATTTTCTTACCGAACGCTTCTCTAGATAATCCTCTAGTAGCCATTAATTCTAGAGCTTTTTCTGCGGCGCCTATGGATCTCATGCAATGGTGTATTCGACCAGGCCCTAGTCTCAGTTGAGATATTTCGAAGCCTCGACCTTCTCCTAGAAGCATGTTTTCTTTAGGCACCCTTACGTTGTCAAGATGGATATGCATGTGCCCATGTGGAGCATCATCTTGTCCGAAAACATGCATAGGTCCGATTATGTTCACTCCCGGAGTATCCATGGGAACCAGAATTTGTGATTGTCGCCTATGTGGAGGTCCATCCGGATTTGTTTGGACCATGCAAATCATTATTTTGCAACGAGGATCACCAGCACCAGAGATGTAATATTTCTCACCATTTATCAACCATTCGTCACCGTCTAAGACTGCCTGAGTGGCGATATTTTTCGCATCAGAGGAAGCAAGGCCAGGTTCGGTCATTCCAAAACAAGATCTGATTTCACCATTCAATAAAGGTTTGAGCCACATCTCTTTTTGTTCAGGGGTGCCCACGCGTTCTAGAACTTCCATGTTTCCCGTATCAGGGGCACTGCAATTTAGTGACTCGGAAGCTAAGGGATTTCGTCCTAATTCAGCTGCTATGTATGCATAATCTATATTTGAAAGCCCTTGACCGGTTTCATCATCCGGTAAGAAAAAATTCCATAAGCCGTTTGAGCGCGCCTTTTCCTTAACACTTTCTAAAAGTTCTAGTTGATCGTCGGTGTAGGACCAGCGGTCCTCACGATCCTCCCCAAGTTCATAGAATTGTTCAGTTATAGGATCGACTTCCTCCGCAACGAATTTCTTAACTGCGTCATAAAGGGGTCGTGCTGTTTCAGACATTGCAAGATTTAATGAGTCATCACTTGGATCATCTACGTGCATTCCGGGACCAATAGTCATTTTTTCTCTCTTTTCTAATGGAAATGTTTTAAGAGTTGTTGGAATGTCTAGCAGAAGTTATCCAATTTTGCGATTTTAAAGCCAAGTAATATAGATCAATAAAAAACTTATATAAGTGTTACACATAATATGTGTTACACTTATATATGACTAATTTAACACTAGCGATCGACGAGGACTTGCTTCGTCGAGCCAGAGTCCGAGCTGCAGAGCAAGGTACGTCAGTAAATGCGGTCGTTAGACAATTGATCGAGGCTTATTCTTCTTCAGATCGTGCGGAAAATGCTCGTAAACGACTGGTCGCGCTTTCTATAACATCTTCCGCTTCGTCATGAACGTTCTAAAAGTCTAAATTTGTGATTAAAAGGGTTTTTATTGACGCTTCAGTTTTGGTCAAGCTTTTTGACGACAACGCACCCGTGAAACAAGCTGCGGCTAGAAACTTAATTGGTGATGTCGATAATACGACCCTTGTTACTTCAGCTCTGTCAATGGCAGATTTTTATGAAGAAGTGACCAGCAAATTTAGTCGAAACCTAGAAACGGTAACAGCCAAACAAGCTTTAAATGATTTGACCGAATTGACTATTGTGCAAATTGATTCAGATTTAGTTTTAGCGGCTACAGAAACACAAACAGTTCTGAATATCGAAATGCGAGAAGCTGTAACAATTGAAGCGGCGTTTACCTCTGGATGTGATTTTATAGTTACTGAAGTTCTTGACCAAAGTCATACAGTCAAAGGAATACATATTAGAAGTCTTGAAGAGATGATGAATAATAAGGACAATGAAGATGATTGAAATCGAAGGTTTGAAACAGTATGAGATTGATATTCGTGGAGTAAATATCCATATTGCTGAAGCAGGAGAAGGCCCTATGGTTCTTTTCGTCCACGGTTTTCCCGAATCATGGTACTCATGGAGACATCAGATAGCTGCTGTCTCCGCTGCTGGTTACCGAGCGGTTGCAATGGACGTTCGAGGATATGGGTCTTCTTATACTCCGAAAGCAATTGATGAATACCGTCTTGTTTGTTTGGCCGGGGATTGTGTAGGAGTTGTCCAAACTTTAGGCGAAGATAGTTCTTTAATTGTCGGACATGACTGGGGTTCACCTATAGCTTCAGCTGCTGCATCTTTTAGGCCGGATATTTTCAAAGGCATTGCTCTACTTTCTGTTCCATACACACCGCGGAACGATGGAAAACCTTCCGATTTTTTTAGATCTCTAGGAGGGGAGGAAGAGTTCTATATTGAGTATTTTCAAGAACTAGGAAGAGCAGAAGCAGAGATCTCTCAAAATCCTTCCAAATGGCTTGAGGGTTTTTATTTCACTGCTTCTGGAAATGCTCCTGCAGTAATGGGTGATGAAGGTTCAATGGGTTTTGTTTCTCCAGGCGGTGAACTAAAAGATCGTTTCAAGTTTCCAGAAGAGCCACTTCCATGGTTCACTCCAGATGATTTAGATTTCTATACCAAACAATTTGAAAAGTCAGGTTTTACAGGCCCTCTAAACCGTTACAGGTGCGTTGATCTTGATTGGAATGACCTAAGAATGCATCACGAGGCACCGCTGATGCAACCTTCACTATTTATTGGAGGGGAAAAAGACGGTCCAACAATTTGGGGAGCTGGAAGTATTTCACGCTTCCCAGACACTCTTCCAAACTTAAAAGATTCCGTTATTTTGCCAAATGTAGGGCATTGGATTCAACAAGAGGATCCTGATTCAACTAACTCACTTTTATTAGATTTCTTTCAAACTTTCAATCTTGGACAATAAAAACGATGGGGTCTAAGGTTCTCTTATGAAGGTAGATAACAGGGGTAAATTAACCAGATCACTTGCTTTGCGCCACGTTTTTGCTTTATCGACGGGAGCGATGCTTTCATCAGGTTTATTTCTTTTACCCGGGTTAGCAGCATCTAAAGCCGGTCCGTCAGCGATTTTGGCTTATTTGATTGCTGGTTTTTTAGCTATACCTGCCATGTTGAGCGTCGCAGAGTTATCTTCCGCGCTCCCCAAAGCAGGAGGAGCATATTATTTTCTAGAAAGAGCTTTGGGCCCTTCCATAGGAACTATTGCAGGAATTGGAACTTGGCTTTCTTTAGTTTTAAAAGATGCTTTTGCCTTAGTAGGCATGAGTGCTTACTTGGTTTTAATTCTTGATGTTAATGGCAAGACTGTAGCGCTGGTTTTAATAGCTTTTTTCACTTTTGTAAATGTTGTCGGTTCGAAAGTAAGTGGTTCGATTCAATTATTTTTGGTCGTTTTCGTACTTGCAGTGATGGCTTGGTTCCTCACTGAGGGCCTTTTTGAAACCCAAAAACAAGGTATAGATAAATCTAATCTTGACCCATTTTTCACAGAAGGGTTTTCTGGCCTTATTTCAGTGATAGGTCTTGTTTTTGTTTCATATGGTGGTTTGACAAAAGTTGCAAGTGCAGCTGAGGAAGTAGATGATCCTTCCTTAAAGATTCCACTTGGAATGTCATTGTCTTTGTTAGTAGGAACCATTCTGTACACACTTGGTGCCCTAGTAGCAGTAGCACTTTTACCCTCAGTGGTTTTGCATGAAGATCTAGCACCCATACATTCAGCCGCCGAAACCATTCTTCCATCCGCAGGAGTCGCTCTTGTTGTTTTAGCTGCATTAGCAGCATTTGCCTCAGCTGTGAATGCTGGTATTTTGGCTGCAGCTAGATATCCAATGGCGATGGCGCGCGACGGACTCTTCCCTGAGGTAGCTGGAAGGCTAAGCCGATTTGGAACTCCTGCATTCGGTGTAATCGTTACCGGAATTGCAATAGCGCTAGTGGTTTTGGTTCTTGATGCTGAATCAATTGCAAAACTTGCGAGCGCTTTTGTTTTGTTAACACTTGGCTTATTGAATATTGCTGTTCTGGTTTTAAGAGCTTCTCATATTCGTTCGTATGCACCTGCTTTTAAAGCACCTTTCTACCCGTTAACACAATTCGTCGGAATAATTATTTCTATATTTCTAATTTTGCAACTTGGTGCAACTGCCTTACTATTCGTGGGTTTTGTTTTTGTTGCAGGGTGGACATGGCACCGTCTTTATGCAAGTGGAAAAAGTAAAAGATCAGGTGCAATCAGACAGGTTTTTGAAAGATGGGGAGCCGATGCCGATCCAAAATTGGGTCGAGAAATGAGTGCTGCAATGGCTGGTCATGGCTTGAGAACCGGCGATGATTACCCCGGATTGATTGCCAGAGCTGGAGTTTTAAGCGTGCCAGCAGGAACGACTATCACAGAAGCAGCGGATAGAGCGGCGACGGTTCTCTCTGATTTAATCGGTTTAACGGGAGAGAGAGTAACAGAACAGTTTTTAGAAACTGGCTCTTTGTGGATCCAACCTTCTAAACAACACCCGACAGCAACTCCTGTTGCCTTGTTTGAAGATATCGAAGAAGATCAACTTGTAATAGTCAGAGCATCAGAAGGAATCCGTATTCCTGCTTCTTGGGGAGGTTCTGGTGAATGGGTTAATGCGTTATTTTTCCTTGCAGGAACAACCGAAAATCCAGGTCGCTCATTAAGAGTTGCAGGAGAGCTCGCTGGTCATTTGCACACGGGTGCGAAACTCATAGGACTAGCTCAAACAGAAGCCGAAGTTAAATCTGCCTTACTTCCTGAGATGACATTCCGTCAATACGCTCTTCTGCCAGAAGGAAAAGATTCAGCGCTTATCGGTTTAAAAATTGCTGAACTAAAATTCCCTGCCGAAGTTGAAGTAGTTTCTGTTCACAGAGAAGGTATTCTGATCCAGCTTAATGAAGAACTCTGTTTAGAAGCTGATGATCAAGTAACACTTTTAGGTCCGTCGGATACGATGCCGTCGTTAGGCGAACCTCTACCTATTCAAGAGACTCTCGAGTAATTTTAAAGAAAAGGATTTTCTGTGTTCTCAGTTGATGTGCGTTCTCGTTTAGATAGCGATGCAGAGCAGATTGATTCAGAAGTTTGGATTAACGATCAATTACCTTTTCTTTTAGAACAAAACTCTTTTATTGCTTACGAAGGTGCTCAAATTCTGGGGTGCCGACCATTAGGAATCAGGGTTTCACAAAAATCATTTACTCTTACTCCTTTAGAAGGAGTAATCAAACTAGATATGGGTGTATCTAACGCCTCTGTGGTAGTTGATTTAGATGAGATTTCATTTTCTGATTTAGTGCAAGACATACAGACTCCCCAATCTTTAGCAACTTCTAAAGTGATCGACTTGCCCTTGAAGGAGCATTTTAGATTTTTAAAGTGGTGGCCTGTTCTTAGAGCGATAATTGATGGCAGATCAGTTTATAAACCAGGTGAAATTGATTTCTTAAATCAAGACGGAAGTCCTCTTGATTTGAACAGATCTTTTACTCAGGAAGATTCTGACGAAGAAATTTCGTGGTTTTTATCACAAACCGGTTATTTGCACCTTACAGGATGGTGGAGCCAAGAGTTAATGATGGAAATTTCTAAGGATATGGATAACGCCGTAGGCAAATATGAGAGAGGTGACGGTAGATCATGGTGGGCGAAGACAAAGGAAGGAACAGATCGTTGTGTCCGCCTACAATATTTCCAGGCCGAATCTGAATCCGTAAAAGAACTTCTTACTGATTCACGACACGAGAGGATTGCCGCGATACCTGGAGATGGCCACAGTATCGGGTGGGATGGAAGCAATGATCAGAATGCAATTGAAGCTTTAGTAAAACCAATAGGAGTGGTTGAGGGGATATCTGATCTTCCTTGGCATAAAGACTGCAGTCTTGGAAGGCATTCCTATGACTGTTCTTCTATGACGGTTGGAGTTTCAGTTACAGGAGCAGATTCTATAAGTGGCCAGTTATCAGTGGTAGCAGGTTCGCACAGAGCTAATTTGCAACCTAATTTTATTCATCCTTATCTTGATCTACCCATGATTGATTTGCCTACCAAAACAGGTGATGTGACAGTTCATTTATCATGCACACTACATATGAGTCATCCTCCCGTGGAAAGAGAAAGACGAGTTATGTATACAAGTTTTACTTTGCCTCACGAAGGTAAAAAAATTGGTCTGGATCGGATTTCAAAAGTGCGTGAAGAGGCTTATATGAAAGTAAGCCAAGCTTCAGTTCACAAAATAGATTAATCTCCCCTTAATAAATGGGCAAGCAACATTGCGCTTTTACTGGTTCTATTGGTTCGTGTTTCCGAAATATCTGCTGAACCCATAAGACGACGACTGGTACGAACTCCCAACCACCGAAAAGGTTCAGGCTCCCAACGTCTCGACTTTACACCTACCCAAGGAAGAGTCACTCTTTCAGTGTCATGTCTGAGGATCAACTCTGCCATTGTTCTCCCCGCTAAGTTCGCTGCTGCAACCCCTTCTCCTACATAACCGCCAAGTACCCCAAGTCCTGAAAAAGAATCAAAATATAGTCCCGGAAGCCAGTTTCTTGGAATTGCTAACACTCCACCCCAACGGTGGGTGATTTTGAAATCACGGAGAGCTGGGAGTAAATCGATCAAGGTTTGATGGATTAATTCGTGGGATTTTTTGTTTACTTCTGCAGTTTTGCTGATTTTTGACCCAAAGAGATACGGTGGCATTCCCTGACCACCAAAAGCGATGCGATTATCTTCAGTACGTTGACCATAGATAACCATGTATCTTCCATCAGCAAATGTTGGCCTACCTCTTAGCCCTATTTCGTCAAAGACTTTCTCATCAAGAGGTTCTGTAGCAATCATTCTTGAGTAAACAGGTAATAAATCAAGTTTGTGTCCTTTTAGGTTGCGTGTGTATGCCTCAGTTGCTTGAACTATTACTTCTGCTTTCACTAATCCATGATTTGTTTTTACTTTATTTTTTGCGATATTAATCGCTTCAGTTGATTCGACGATTTGTCCACCTAATTTTTCAACTGCTATTGCTAAACCTCTTACTAAACGGGCAGGGTCAATTGTTGCCGAGGGTGCGAAGAAAATTCCAGATAGAACTCTCGTAGCGTTTAAATAACTGAGTGCTTCGTCGCGCTCAAGAAGGCGGATTACATCTTCACCAAACCCATTTTCACGGGCAGATCTGATTTCATCACGTTGCCTCTGAGCTTGGGGTTGATTACGAGCCACGCTTATAACACCGCCCTTTGTGAAACCACAATCGATGCTTTCTTTATTTGTAATTCTTTCAACTTCATCAACAGTATTAAACATTGCTCTTTCGAGTCTTTTAGCTTCATTTTTTGATGATTTTGCAGCGTATTTCTCAGTACCACCTGCTAGAGCACCTTCACACCATCCGCCATTACGGCCTGACGCTCCAAAGCCACAGTATTCACTCTCAATTACTAGAACGTTTAAGTTTGGATCGGAGGCCAACAAATAATAAGCAGTCCAAAGACCACTAAACCCACCGCCGACTATTGCAACATCAACTGAAAGGTCTCCATCAAGTGAGGACCGCTTAGTGATAGGTGGGTCAAGAGTGTCGAGCCAAAGAGAATCAGGTTGTTGTAAAGGTAAGGAGGACATCACTTACATGCAACTCTAAACCTCTAAAAATAGCAAGTAATTCGAATTTGAAGCCAGCTAGCACCGAGACTTCTAAATAGGTAGCCTGATATCAGCTCAACAGAATAGAAGGACATATGATTCCTGCCCTATTACATGCCTTTTCGAAACCAACTTCTGAGAATTTTCATACGTTAGTCCGTTCTGAAGGAGTTCGAGTTTGGGATGACAAAGGTAACGAATACATCGATGGTCTTGGTGGACTCTGGTATTGCCAGATAGGTCATGGAAGACCTGAGTTGATTAATGCAATCACTGAGCAATTGCAAAAAATGAGTTCCTATCACACTTTTGCTCCTATGGGGAGCGATGTATCAGATGCAGCAGCTGAAAGAATCCGTTCTGTTTCACCTTTTCCAGATGGTCGCGTTTTTCTCTGTTGTTCAGGTTCTGAATCAATTGATACTGCAATAAAACTATTGAGAAAAATACCTATATTAAGAAAACAATCAGAACGTCAAATTATCTTGAGGCGTGGCCGCGGTTATCACGGTGTAAATATTGGCGGAACCACTTTGCAAGGCATCCAAGCTAACCGCGAAGGCTGGGGTGAATTGTTTCCGAACGTAATAGAGATTGATCCAACCAATATTGAATCTGCTGCTTCAATATTTGCAGAATATGGTGAACAAATAGCAGGAGTTGTAACTGAACCACTGCAAGGTGCTGGAGGAGTTTTCCCGCCACCGTCTGGGTATCTAGAAGGTTTAAGAAGATTATGCGACGATAACGGGGCACTTCTTGTTTTCGATGAAGTAATTACTGGTTTTGGTCGAACTGGTAATTGGTTTGCCGCTGATACCTATGATGTGAAACCCGACATCATAACTTTCGCAAAAGGTGTCACAAGCGGTTACCAGCCATTAGGTGGAGTATTACTCAGTAGAACCGTTTGTGATGTGCTTGAATCCGACCCGGATTTCACATTTATGCACGGTTATACCTATAGCGGACATCCGGCAGCATCGGCAGCTGCTATAACAAATATAAATATCATCGAAGACGAAGGATTAGTTCAGAGGGCAGAAGTTATAGGTGACAGACTTTCTGGAGGACTTAAAGCATTAGAGAAAGATGGAATTTTTTCTGAAGTACGAGGAGTAGGAGCTATATGGGCTGCTCAGATCACTGATGCATCAACTGAGCAGGGTTTAGTCATACGTGACAAGATGACTGAAATGGGAGTGATCTGTCGGGCCATAAATGGGGCGTTGGCGTTTTGTCCACCGTTAGTGATAGAAGAAAACGATATTGATTTCATTGTTGATACTGCCGCAAAAGCAGTTGAAGAGATTACCGCAAAGTGAAACGTCCACCCATAAGGATTCTTGAGCTTTCTGGAACACCTGAAAGTATCGGTCATGAGCATGGGAAGACTTTTGCAGATGAAATCCGCGCCTACACAAAAGATAGGATCAAACTGGTTTCTTCAGGTTTGTGGTCAGGTGGCTCAGTATCTGAAACTGAAGTAATAGAACTTGCTGAATCAATGCTGCCAGCCCATCAAGAATTTGATGAAGATTTACATGCGGAGATGTTGGCTCTCGCTAATGCTGCTGGGATTTCACCCGCAGAAGCAGTAATAGTTGGAGGTTTTACAGACTTTGTTGACGCTGTAAGAGCGACAATAGGAACGCAAATACCTGGGGAACTTCAAGAAGATGACTGCACGTCAATGATCGTTCCTGATTCTCGAGCTGATGGTTCAGGATTTTTAGCTCAAACATGGGATATGCATGACACAGCAACAGACCATGTACTACTTCTAAAGATTACCCCTACCAATCAACCCGCCAGTCTGATATTTACTACTGCGGGGTGTCTTGGTCAGCTGGGAATGAATAACGCAGGTGTTGCTGTCGGTATTAATAATCTCACCTGTCTAGATGGAAAATGTGGTGTCACTTGGACTTCAGTAGTTAGGGGTATGTTGAAAGCCGAAAGATCAACTGATGCTTTGAATGTACTTCTTGAAGCTGACCTTGCAGGCGCCCATAACTATTTGATATTTGACAGCTCTGGTGACGGCTACAACATTGAAGCTATGCCTTCTGTCAGACCTGTTAACACACTTGGCCCAGATCCATTAGTCCACACTAACCATACGATTCAGTCTGAATCCAGTAATGTTCAAGCCGACCGTGATGCTTCTCTTTTAGAAAACTCAGTTCGTCGTTTGGGAAAGGCTCAAAAAATTTTAGAAGAAGGAACTGTTGATTCAGATCGTTTAATGACACTTACGCGAGATCCTGAAGCAATTTGTCAAACTGCTAAAGAACCATATTTTATTGAATCCAGCGGGGCAGCAATTATGAGACCTGCCACCCAAGACTTTTGGGCATGTTGGGGTAGACCAGCTGAGAACGAATATCAACGCGTGGACTGGTTACATGGATAAAGAACCGTTTATTCATTTGGGTGAAACTTCAGGAATCAGATATATGAATCCTCTAGTTGATTGGGTGGGAGGCATGACTCAATTGGAACTGTCTTCATTTCCCACCTCTGACCCCGAAGACCTTTATAACGAGAACGAACTAAAAGCATTGGTTGAAGATTTTTCGGAAGGATGTTTTGTCGGTTTTGACCAAGAGAACATAGTAGCTATGGGGCTCGGTATTAGAGTCCACTTTGATCTTGAGAAACCTCTTCACACAGTGCATGACATAGTTCCCGGTAATGGAACTTCTGGACATCATCAGGACGGAGATTGGTATTACGGCACTTCAATAGCGGTAAGTAAGCAATACCGGAAACGTGGTATTGGAAACGAGCTTTACAAGCTAAGAAAAGAAGTTTGCCAGTGTTTCAATCTCCGAGGAATTGTTGCTGGAGGAGTTATGCCTGGATACGTCGACCATAAGAATGATTATTCAGCGGATGAATACATAGAACTAGTACGGAAAGGTGAAATTTACGACCCGACTCTTACATTTCAGAGGGATAACGGGTTTCAACTTGTCTGTGCATTACCTAATTACATAGTTAACCCTGAGATTGATAATAACGCTGCATTAATAGTCTGGCAGAACCCCGATTATGAGGTGGTTAACTGATGACCAATATTAATGAAGGGGATCAAGCGTTCAGGAGCGATTCCTTAAAAGGGAAAGACTTGGAAATGCCTTTTGGAGGGGCTCTTTCTTTTCTTCGAAGGAAGTACACAAGAGAAATTGATTCAGCTGACATTGTCGTGTCGGGCATACCATTTGATATGGCGACATCGAATCGGCCAGGAGCTCGCTTCGGACCTAGAGCCCTAAGAGCAGCATCAGTAGGACTTGCTGAACTAGATGCATACCCATTCGGTTTCGACCCATTTGATTTTGTTGCTGTAGCAGATTATGGAGATTGCTATATCGATTATGGCTATCCACAGAATGCAACAGATTTAATTGAACGCCATGCTGACCAAATCATAAATACAGATTCGATGATGGTAAGTATGGGAGGCGATCATTATGTCACTTACCCACTTTTAAAGGCTCATGCAAAAAAGTTTGGACCCTTGTCTTTGATACATTTCGATGCCCACTGTGATACATGGCCAGATGACGGGAATCGGCAAGACCATGGATCAATGTTTCTTCGGGCTGTACGTGAGGAAATAGTCGACCCAACAACTTCGGTTCAAATCGGTATTCGAACACATAATCAGGACACGTTTGGTTTCACCGTTTTGGGGGCTCCGTGGGTTCACAGGGAAGGTATTCCTGCAGTTATTGAAGTGATTAGAGAAATTGTTGGTAATAGATCAGCATATTTGACATTTGACATTGATTGTTTAGATCCAGCATTTGCACCAGGGACTGGAACTCCTGTTGCAGGTGGTCTTAGCTCGGCTCAAGCCCTTGAAGCGATACGTTCACTTGGAGAGTTCGAAATTGTGGGAATGGACCTTGTCGAAGTGGCTCCGCAATATGATGTTGGTGAAATCACGGCTATTGCTGGTGCTACGATCCTTCACGATTTCATTTGTTTACAGGCAGTTAAAGCTGGAGCTACTCCTTCACCTTTTGGAAGAATTTGAACATGATAAAAACTCTTAGTCTTCTTTTTTGTCTTACGCTAATTACTTCATGTGGCGGTAACCATAAAGAGTTCACAGAGTCTGTAAGACAAAATTTTCTCATCGACTGTCAACAAGGTGGATTGACACTTGACTCATGTCAAAAGACACTCGCATGCATTGAGAAACGGATGACCGAAGACAACTTTGTTGTGGAATACAATTTGTACCAACTTGAAGGAAAAATGCCCTTTAACCTGTCATTTGCGGTTAGTAACTGCCTTTGATGAACAAGTTACTATTACTACGTGAGGGAACTAATTTCTACTTTAGAGAGATAAAACAAGATGACTTCTGCAGTTGAGCTAAGTGGAATAACGAAACGGTTTGGTGATGTAGTTGCTGTTGACAATGTTGACTTGTCAATTGCGGACGGAGAGTTTTTCGCGATGTTGGGACCCAGCGGTTGTGGCAAAACAACAACTTTACGACTGATAGCCGGTTTGGAATTTCCTACAGAAGGAAGTCTTTCAATTTTTGGTCAAGAAGTAGGGACACTAACGCCTGATAAAAGACCAGTTAATACCGTCTTTCAGAACTATGCATTATTTCCCCATCTAACCGTTTTAGAAAATGTTGGATTCGGTTTGAAAATGCAAGGGACTGACAAAGAAACGATACGTAGTAGATCTATGGAAATGATTGAGCTGGTTCAACTCGATGGTTTAGCTGAACGAAAACCTTCACAAATGTCAGGTGGGCAGCAACAGCGAGTTGCACTTGCTAGAGCTTTAGTTAACCAACCAAAAGTATTGCTTTTAGATGAGCCCTTAGGCGCACTTGATTTGAAGCTTCGACAAGAGATGCAACTTGAATTGAAGAAACTTCAGAGAGATGTTGGTATCAGTTTTGTTTTCGTGACACATGACCAAGAAGAAGCGCTCACAATGTCAGATCGTATTGCGGTTATGGATGATGGCAAGTTGCTTCAAGTCGCTACACCTGAAGAAATATATGAACGACCGGCAAACCGTTTCGTGGCTGATTTTATAGGTCAGACAAATTTGCTTGAAGGTACTGTTTCAGATGCAGAAACTGTGATTCTTGAAAACGGTATTTCTGTCAGAGCCAAAAATGGATTCACTGCAGGAACCCATGTTGCGGTTAGTCTTCGCCCTGAGCGTGCTCATATTCAATCTCAAGGTGAATTTGAAGAAGGTTGGTCACACATAAATGGTTCTGTTGAAACAGTTACCTACTTGGGCAACGCACTTATCTATGGCATAAAACTCGATTGGATGGAGCTTGAGGTTCGTGAAGAAAACCACCCTGGGGTTGAGCTACACAGGCCAGGTGCAGAAATTACTGTCAGCTGGGACCCTGAAGCAATCTCTGTGGTTTCTGACTAATGAAGACTGTAGTTAAAACAGATACTGAAACTGCGACTGCAACACCAGAATTTGAAAAGGCAGCACTTCGCCAAGAATCAAGACGTGGTCTCTTTCTTGCCCTGCCGGCTTATTTATACTTAATTTTCTTCTTCGTAATTTCACTTTTCATCGTTTTTATTTACAGTTTTGCGACTCGAAACCGTTTTGGTGGCACTGATTTATCCGGTTGGAATCTTGATAGCTATGCAAGAATTAGTGAACCCATAGTTAGAGATGTCCTCTTTCGGTCCATATGGCTTGCTTTTCTAACCACAGTTATTTGTTTGGTTATTGCTTACCCTTTTGCTTACTTTCTTTCAACGCGTCGAGTTGCTGTGAGAAACATCATGCTGGTATTTGTGATGATTCCGTTTTGGACAAATTTTCTGGTTCGTAATTTTGCATGGAGAGTCATACTAGGAAATAACGGTCCTCTAACTAATGCAACTGAATTTGTGGGTTTAGGTTCTGCAGAACTTTTGTTCACACAAACCGCAGTGGTACTGGGTCTTGTCTATGGTTACTTGCCTTTTATGATTCTTCCTCTGTACGCGGCTATAGAGAGAATAGATCGACGTTTATTAGAAGCAAGTAGGGATCTTTACGGGACAGGATTTCAATCTTTTCGACATGTGCTTTTCCCTCTGTCAATGCCGGGTGTAATAGCTGGATCAATCCTAGTTTTTGTGCCAAGTCTAGGAGCTTATGTGACACCAGAAATCTTAGGTGGAGCTAAAACCACATTACTTGGAAGCTATATCGTCACTCAATTTCTCACCGCTAGGAACTGGCCTTTTGGTGCGGCGCTTTCTTTCGTTCTTATGTTAGTGATGTTAGTAACCACAATTGTTTACTTCCGAAAAGGTGGCAGAACGTTATGAGCACCTCGGTGGAACCACGTGGTTGGGCTAAAGCAGCTTTACATGTAAACGGTTGGTTCGTTTATATGTTTTTCTATGCACCTATAGTTTTGCTCGTTATCTATTCATTCAGTAATAGTAGAAATGTAGGTACTTGGGGAGGTTTCACACTCGATTGGTATCGTGATTTTTTTGATAGCTCGAATGCCCGTGGAGCATTATCAAATTCAGTGAAAATAGCGATTTTCTCTACCATCATTTCTGTCGCACTTGGAACTATGGCAGCGTTATCGCTCGAACGTTTTACATTCCGAGGAAAGAAAGTTTTTGATGCTCTTCTTTATTTGCCGATAATCATCCCTGACGTAACTATGGCAGTAATGATGCTGCTGTTCTTTGGTGAATTTTTTGACGTCCTTGACGCTCTGTTTGGTCTTGGGCTACGAAAAGGTTTCTGGTCAATTTCAATAAGCCATATTGCCTTCAATATCAGTTTCGTATCAGTTGTAGTTCGGGCTCGTCTCGCTGGTATGGATACGGACTTGGAAGAGGCAGCAATCGACTTGTATGCCTCTAGATGGAAAGCTTTCCGTTATGTCACATTCCCACAGATAGTTCCTGGAATTGCGGGGGGTGCACTTTTAGCTATGACCTTGTCCCTTGACGATGTTGTAATTACTCAGTTTGTTGCGGGCCCGGGTTGGACGACATTACCTGTCTATGTCTTTGGACTGATACGCAAGGGTGTAACTCCTTTAATCAATGCAGTTTCAGTGACTATGCTTGTGGTCTCAATGCTTCTGGTCGTGCTATCGATTGTCGCTCAACGAGTAAGAAGAAGCGGTTAAGCGCTATTATCACTTTTAAGTAGGTCTAGTTGGCCTCAGAGGGGAAAGAAATATATGAGAAATTTGAAACGTTTTAGGTATTTAGCTGTTCTACTTGCTTTAGCTTTAGCAGTTTCTTCTTGTGGAAGTGACAGTGATGAAGCCGCTGTAGCTGACTGCGAATTGAATCAAGTAGATGGTGATTTGGCTTTGTATAACTGGGCTGAATACATCGATGAAGAACAACTAGCTGAGTTCGCAACAGAATATGGCATCAGCGCAACTATGGATGTTTATGATTCTAATGAAGCGATGCAACCAATCATTTCTGCAGGTAATTCTGGTTATGACGTTATTGTGCCGTCTGACTACATGGTTTCTATTCTTATCGCAGATAAAAAGGTCCAGAAACTGAATTCTGACGCTATTCCGAATGCTGAAAATATCTCAGCTGATTTTAGTGGTTTGTATTATGATCCTTCTGGCGAATACACGGTTCCATATCAGTGGGGTACTACCGGTATAGGAGTTAATACGGCAGTTGTTGGAAAAGATTTCCCACGTTCTTGGGGGTTAATTTTTGATCCGAGCATTTCGGGCGCTTTTGATGGGAAGATCCAGTTGCTAAATGACCCACGCGAGACGATGGGAGCGGCACTGAAGTATCTTGGTTATTCACTAAACACGACAGATAAGGGTGAATTAGACAAGGCAAAGGATTTGGTCTCGTCAACCGCTGACAGACTGGCTGCTTTTAATACAGATTCTGCTGATGAATTCCTAACTAGTGGAGAAACTGTAATTGGACACGGATATTCAGGTGACATGTTCGTTCAATTCTTGGAGACAGATAATCCTGAGGATTACGTTTATTTTGTTCCTGAGGAAGGTGGAACAAGGTGGATAGACAATATGGGAATTCCTTTTGATGCCCCACATCCATGCACCGCACATACCTTCATTAACTGGTTACTTGGTGGAGACCAAGGAGCTGCTCTTTCCAATTGGAACTACTATGGAACTCCTAATGATGCTGCTGTAGCAGGTCTTGACGAAGATCTGCTTGATTTCGTCAATGATCCTGAATTGTTAGCAGGTGGTGTTGATTCACTTGAAGAGATTGAGGATACAGGTGATTTTGAAATCAATTATGCTGACGCTTTCGTGGAAGCCAAAGGTTGATTTAAGTATTTAAAAAAGTGGGACCTCTTTATTGGGGTCCCACTTTTTTAATTTGTATTGCAGATATTAAAGAAGCTTTATTTCAATACCTCAGCCATTGTGTCGATAACTTGACCTATTTCTTTGTCACTAATAGTTAGCGGAGGGCAAATTGCGAGTCCGGTATTTAAGGGTCTTAAAATAACTCCCTTGGAGCGGATTTCATTTCTGATTTGCGTAGGGTCCTGTTCTATTTCGACTGCATATACAGCACCAGTTCCGCGCCAAGAGTCAATGAGGCTATCTGATTGTAATGATTCCAAACCATTTCGGATCTGCTCTCCAACATGGTTAGCTCGATCAACCAAAGATTCACGTTCCATCAATTCCAAATTCGCAATACCAGCAGCACAAGAAGTTGGATGACCAGAATACGTATAGCCAGTCCTGAGAACGAAATCAGGTTCTTCAAGAGTGTCACAAACCCTTCTAGAAACAATTACACCGGACAGAGGTAGATATCCAGAGGTAACACCTTTCGCAAAAGTCATTAAATCAGGAGTTACTCCAAAATGTTGAGCCCCAAACCATTTTCCTGTCCTACCAAACCCGCAAATAACTTCATCGAAAATAAGCAAAGCACCGTTATCATCGCAGAGTTTTCGTAGACCTTCTAAATAGCCATCGACAGGTAGATGAACCCCACCAGCTCCTTGTATTGGCTCAACAATTATCGCAGCAATCTGGCTTCCATTATTTGCAAAAATGGTTGCAGCAGCTTCGAGATCATTATTTGGGACTTCCATGAAATGAGGTACCAAATCGCCCCAGCCTTCTCGATTGGGTGCAATTCCCTGAGCACTAGTTCCTCCGAAATTAGTTCCGTGGTAACCGTGCGTGCGTCGAATAATAATTTGCTTTTCATTTTCTCCACGTAGCTGTTGATAGAGCCTCGAGAGTTTTAGAGCAGTATCTACTGCTTCTGAACCAGAACAGCCTAGAAAAACACGACCGTCAGGATGAGGTGATCTTTCAGCCACCATTTCAGCTAATTGTGCTGCTGGCCCATTAGTGAAAGGGTCAAAGACGTTGTAAGCCTCGAGAGTTTTCATCTGTTTTGTTACGGCTTCAATAATTTCAGTTCTTCCATGGCCAACCTGGCAAAGCCAAAGGTTAGCCATAGCGTCTATGTACTGGTTGTCTTGAGCATCCCAAAGCAGGCAACCTTCACCGCGAACAATGTTTACAAAGTCAGATTCTGCTTTCGAGGGTGGAGCAAATCCGTGAAGTAGGGAATGTGTCTGTTGTGTCATTCGAAAAGCCTCCTTTTTAAATCAAATGGTATGTCAGGTCGTACTGGTTGACGATCGGGTGGTTTAGTCAATATCCAACCAAAAACTAGCAGCACGATCATTATTATTGAAGTTGTAATCCAAACAACTGTGTCATTTGTAGTGTGGTAAATTACTCCAGCAACTATGGAGCCTAAAGCTCCAGCGGCGACTTCAGTTGCGCCTGCCAGACCTTGTGCAGCGGCTTGGCGTTCTTCAGGCACTGAAACTGAAACAAGCATTGGTCCCGCAGGGAAACCCAATCCCTCGAAGAGAGAACAAAGAATTGTTAAAATAATGAGAGCCAAAAGACCTTGGAAAATCCCAAAGCTAGCAACAAAGGCAGCGCAAATACTCATTGTCCCTAATGTCCAACGTCTAGCTCCATAACGTTGAGCTAGGATTCCACCTTTCATTGCTAAGAGAGGGATTGGAAGTGCTGCGAGGGTGAGTGCAACACCGATTTGCCATTGTGAAGCACCTCGAAAGTCAAGTTCAAGAACCCAAACAGACTCAAAAGCTCCAATAAAAACAAAATATGCACTGAGTATTAGAAGAGCGCCGTTAAGTCTCCGTATACGAAATAAATCTAAGGGTTTTCTCTTTTGAACATCACGTTCAGCCGTATCAGGTTTAGCCTTCCACGCTGTAGGCAATAAGAAGATTAGAGCTGCACCCATTACCCAAAAAGGTGTCCTGAAATCACCCATAGCGTTTAGAGCAGCAGTAATACCTGGTCCTACGACCCAGCCGGCTACATCGTATGCTCCTAATTTTCCAAGATTTTTCCCTAACTCATCTGGATTTGCGACTATTACAGTTCTACGAGCAGCGGGAGAAGCCGCTCCTAAAGCAAAACCAAATAAACTTCTGCCAATTATGAAATACCATAGTGAATCACCTACAGCCATAAAAAAGAGAGCAATGATTCCCAAGAGTAAACCTGACTTAAGAAGTAATGGTGATCGACCACGATCGGCATGAGGGGAGAGGGTTATCAATGCAATAAAGGAAGAAGCAAATCCACAGAAAATTGTCAAACCAATTTCAAAGTTTGAAAAGCCAAGTTCTTGTTTAAATTCTGCGACTAAAGTGACGACGCTAGATAGTCCTGCAGACATCCCAAAAAGTATTAAAAAGTAAGGTAATAACTTTGGGTTATCTTTGTTTTTAAAAGAATCTGACATTGCGAAAGAGTCTATTTGAATTTAATTTAACTCTTTGAGTTTTCGAAGTCTTAAGATCGGATTTTTTGTGGCAGTATCAATTTAGAAATGAGGAATGAAATTGGGTAATGAATTTGATAGATACAGACACGAACACGATAAAGGGGTAAGAGCTAAAATTTCGTGGTTGCTGAAACTTCCAAAATTTTGGAACTCTCCTTTGAGTAAAGAGGTGATCCGAATTGTAGATCCCCAAAAAGGTGAAAATGTTTTAGATATAGGGGCTGGAATGGGACCCGCATCAGTAGAAGCTGCCAGTAGAGGTGCCCATGTTGTGGCCATTGATCCATCTAGGTTCATGCGAGCTGTTTTGGGTTTTCGAAGACAGTTTCAAAAAAACCCCGGTCTCATAACGATAGAAGCAGGTGTTGCAGAAAGAATTCCTTTACCAGAAGGTTCAACTGACGTGGTGTGTGCAGTGAACGCGATCCATCATTGGACTGACTTGGAAGGTTCCATAGAAGAAATAGCAAGAGTAATCTCACCCGGAGGAAGAGTTTTGTTAGTAGACGAAGATTTTACCGATCCCAAACATCCTAAACATGAGACACACCATGATCACGAAGATGAAATGACGAAAGTTGATGTTGAAGTAATAAAGAGACTTTTTGAAGGCTTGGGTTTTGAGTCAAAAGGTGAGAAAGTTTCACTTTCAGGTGTTCCTGTAAAGCTTGTAGAAGCTAATTCCCAATAAACTCTTTTGGACTTGGGTGTTTACTTTAAAATAAGTAGATTCGTAGCACTTGAGAGGAGCCAGCAGAATGCCACAAATTGAAGCTAACGGTATAAGTCTTGAAGTGGAGACTATAGGGAGTAGTGAAAATCCTGCGGTGTTGTTGGTTATGGGTCTTGGTGCGCAAATGACCGCCTGGCCTGAAAATTATTGTAAGCAACTTTCAGAACGAGGATACTTCGTTATTCGTTTCGACAATCGTGACGTTGGATTGTCAACATGGTTTGATGATGCCGGTGAACCGAATATGAATAGAACTTATTTGTCTGCCCTTTTTGGACGAAAGATAAAGGCACCTTATTCATTGTCAGATATGGCTGATGATGCCGTCGGAGTATTGGATTCATTAGGTGTAGAAAAAGCTCATTTGATGGGGGCATCAATGGGCGGAATGATTGTTCAAAGGTTCGCATTGAATCATCCTGAACGAGTGATTTCTCTTTGTTCAATTATGTCTACTCCGCGCTTTATCAGACCCGAGTATCAACTGACTGTGGAGTTGATGGAACCTGATTCTGGAACCAGAGATGGCAGGATAGAGTCCGGCCTTAAGGCAGCGGGACTTCTTCATGGAGAAAAATTTCCACTTCCAGAAAATCTTCGTGAGTTAGTCGCAGATTCTATTGATCGCGCATGGCATCCCTCAGGAACAACCAGACAATTAACGGCAATCTTGTCTGACGGGGATCGCAGACCAGAGTTAAGGACACTTTCTATACCAACAACTGTTATACACGGGACAGCTGATCGTTTAGTGCCTCCTAAGGCTGGGAAAGAAACGGCAGAAGCGATTAAAGATTCCTGTTTAGTTGAGATAGAAGGAATGGGCCACAGCATGCCTGAAGAGACTTGGCCAGAAATTTTTAGAGTTTTTGATGAGCTAGTAGAAAGATCATCAATTTAATCTTGAAGTGACGCTTTATTTTCTTGCTTGATCTATAAGCCAACTAAAAACCGGATCAGCCCCAGGCAACAATTCAGGATGCCATTGCACAGCAAGAATTCGACTGTTGTCAACTTCGATTGCTTCAATTACCTCTTCAGTGGCTTCTCCCTCTGTGGACCATCCCACAGCTTTGATTCCTTCACCGATTTTTTTAATTGCTTGATGGTGAAGTGAATTAACTTCAATTTCAGAACCGTAGATATCCGACAAGATAGAACCTGTTTCAAAACGAACTTTATGATGTCGATCATCATAAGGTTTCTTGATATTTGCATGATCTGGAATATCTTGAAAAAGAGTGCCGCCTGCGTGAACGTTAATAACTTGTATACCTCTACAGATACCTAGAACAGGAATGTCTTTTTCGATGGCTTCGTTAAGGATTTCAAATTCATGACTATCGCGACCAGGTTCAAATTTACTCAAACTAGGGTTTTCTTCAGGGGAGTGAATCGCCGGGTCTACATCAGCTCCACCACTGAGAACTATTCCGTTCAGTTTTGATACAACTTCAGCATCTGAATGACGAGGTATGAGTACAGGAATACCTCCAGCCATTGTCACCTGATGTCCATAACTTGTGAAAAAAAGATCTATATCTAATTCGCCTTGGACCGAGAGCACGCCGTTTACGTCACGCCCTTTTTTTCGCCGTCCAGTAATACCAATTAAAGGAAGTTCACTCATCTTTTACCTTCATATCTTTAATCTTAAAAGTTGTTTTGTTTGAGCGCGCGAAAAGTTGATCTTCTTATCAAAAAACTGCTGGATGAGTGTATATGTCCCACCCATTGCATAATCTCGTTACATGGATTCCTCCGCGGTCATTATTGTCTTACTTGTTGCCTTGTTGGTAAGTATTTTTGTCTCAGTAAAAGCACTTAGAAATCAAAAAGTTTCTTCGGAGACTGATATTGACGAAACAAAAGGTAACGATGATATGGCATCGATGGTTGCACAATTGACTTCGGAACTTAAAGCTCAAATGGGAGAAGTGGCAAATAAAGCACTTCAAGATAATAACGAACAGTTTTTGACTCTGGCTTCCGAAAGAATGAATGTTGTTAAAGAGCAAACAAAAGGTTTGCTCGATCCCTTTACAAAACAGATTGATCAACTAGGAAAGACGGTTAGTGAGCTTCGTTCAGCTCATGACAAAGAGAAAGGTGCAGTTGAAACTTTAACATCGAGAATGGGTGAGTTAAGCGCTTCTAATGTCGCATTAACCGAAGCATTGCGTTCACCGACTGCACGTGGCGTCTGGGGAGAAAATCAGCTTCGTAACGTTATTGAATTAGCTGGGATGACTCCTTATTGTGATTATGAGGAACAGCCAACTGGTGAAAATAGAAGCGGGAATATTGGAAGACCAGATGTCAGAGTCAGACTTCCCAACGGAGCACATTTGGCGGTAGATGCGAAAGTTCCTTTGGATGCATATCTCGAGGCACAAGAGTCTTCTGATCAATCTGAGGTTGAAAACCATTTGTCTCGTCATGCATCCGCTTTGCGAGCGCATGTTAACGCACTGGCAGGGCGCAAGTATTGGGAGCAAAATGATGGACCTGCGCCAGAATTTGTAGTTTTGTTCGTTCCCGGAGAGTCATTTTTAGCTGACGCCCTAAGAGTCGATGTTTCGCTCTTGCAAGATGCTATGGAAAAACGAGTTCTACTTGCTTCACCAGTAAATCTTTTAGCCCTTTTGTGGGCAGTTGCACGAGGCTGGCAAGAAGCACGAATTACAGAGCATGCGAAAGAAATAGCAGATCTTGGTGAAGAACTGTACGAAAGAATAGGAACTGTTCTTGGGCATATGGATAAAACAGGACGAGGTTTAAATTCAGCTGTTAATTCTTATAACACTATGGTCGGTTCAGTCGATTCACGTTTAATGGTGACTCTTCGAAAATTTCCTGATCTAGGCATTGGTATTGAGGAAATTCCCTCTCCAGAAGAACTGGAAACAAAACCTAGAGATTTACATGTCGATGAGATGAAAGGCTTATCTTCACCTGAAAACTAGGGAAAATGCAAATTTCATAATAATCAAAATTGTTGGTGTGTTAAACCAAAGCGCTAACCTCATTAAGCAACCGATAGTTATTGGTTAATCTTCTGTAATAAGAAAATTAGGAGAGTTAGATGTCAAATGTAGTACGTTCTGCCATGGTTCAAACGAGGTGGACAGGCGATAAAGAATCAATGATAGAGCTTCATGAACAGTATCTTCGTGAAGCAGCCAGCCAGGGTGCTCAAATAATGTGTTTTCAAGAACTTTTTTATGGGCCTTATTTTTGCCAAGTCCAAGAAGTTGAATATTACGGCTATGCAGAAGCAATTCCAGATGGGCCAACTGTAAAACGTTTTCAGGAACTCGCAGCAGAACTAGGGATGGTGTTAGTACTTCCTATGTACGAGAAAGAGAAAGAAGGTTTCTTATATAACACCGCAGCTGTAATTGATGCTGACGGAACCTACTTAGGCAAATATCGTAAAACTCATATTCCGCAGGTAAACGGCTTCTGGGAGAAATTTTACTTTAAGCCTGGCAATTCAGGCTTTCCTGTTTTTCAAACAGCCGTAGGTCGGGTCGGTGTTTACATATGCTACGACAGACACTTCCCAGAAGGCTGGCGAGCTTTAGGAATGAACGGGGCACAGATCGTTTTCAACCCATCTGCAACAAGTAGAGGCCTCTCTTCATATCTTTGGAAACTTGAACAACCTGCATCAGCAGTTGCAAATATGTACTTCGTAGGAGCTATCAATCGAGTCGGAATTGAACCTCTAGGTGAAAACGATTTTTACGGAACAACTTATTTCGTTGACCCACGAGGTCAGTTCGTTGGAGATGTTTGTTCAGATCAAGAAGAAGAATTAATCATAAGAGATTTGGATTTGGATTTAATCGATGAGGTTCGTAATCAGTGGGCCTTTTACAGGGATCGTAGACCAAGCACCTATGAAGACTTGGTAACTCCTTAGACTGAGAGGCAAGGAGATAAATGGCTACTAACTCAGAACTTTCAAAGCGTCATTCCGAGGTTCTTCCCTCTTGGTTGGCTCTATATTACGATCCGCCTATCTCCATGGATTATGGAGAAGGTCGGCATGTCTACGATGTTGAAGGCAACCGTTACCTTGATTTTTTTGGAGGAATCCTGACAACAAGTCTTGGTTACGACGTCCCTGAAGTGACTCAAGCTATCAACGACCAAGCATCAAAAGTGCTTCATTCTTCAACTTTGTATCTATCCGAACCAATGATTGAACTAGCGGAACTGGTGACGGAACTATCTGGCATACCAGACGCAAGGGTCTTCTTTACTACGTCAGGAACGGAAGCTAATGATGCGGCTTTATTGCTAGCCACTGCTTACCGTCGTTCAAATCAAATATTGGCACTCAGAAACAGTTACCATGGGCGTTCTTTTTCAACAGTAGCAATTACATCTCACAGATCTTGGTCGCCCACCAGCTTGAGTGGCTTATCTGTAAATTATGTTCATGGTGGCTACAGATTGCGGAGCCCATTTAACGGTTTTGATGATGAAAGCTACACCAAAGCTTGTGTTGATGACCTTGTCCAAGTTTTCGACATGATGACATCAGGAGATGTGGCAACGATGATTGCTGAACCAATCCAAGGTGTAGGAGGTTTCGCCACCCCACCCGATGGTTTTTTTGGAGAGATGAAAAAAGAGTTGGATAATAGAGGTGTTCTATTTATTTCTGACGAAGTTCAAACAGGATGGGGAAGAACCGGGGAAAACTTTTGGGGGTATCAAGCACATGGAATGGTGCCTGACATGCTGACTTTCGCTAAGGGAGTTGGAAACGGTTTAGCTCTAGGAGGCGTTGTCGCTAGAGCAGAAGTAATGGAAGCGATGCCAGCTAACTCTATTTCCACTTTTGGTGGTAACCCCATAGCATCGGCCGGAGCATTAGCCACAATCAACTACATGCTTGAACACGACACACAAAAAAATTCTAAAGAAATGGGCGAAAGATTAGCTGAAGGGATAAGTCAAGCAGTTTCAGATTCATCTGTAATCGCAGAGATGAGAGGACGAGGTTTGATGCTTGCCATTGAGACCGTAGTTCCTGATTCCATTGAACCCAATGCACAAGCTGCTGGTCAACTAATGGAGGCTACTAGAGCTTCAGGTTTACTAATCGGGAAAGGAGGGCTTTATGGAAATGTTATTCGTATAGCTCCTCCTATGACTGTTACAGCAGATGAGATTGACGAAGGAATTGCAATCTTGAATGAGGCTATAAAGGATTTAGATAATTAAAGTCTGAAGTGAAGGAGGAGATGTGACGACTCTAATAAAAAATGGAACTGTAGTAAGTGCAACTGGACGTCATGAAGCAGACGTTCTCATTGATGGAGAGAAGATAGCGGCAATCTTGCAACCAGGCACTTCAGCTGCAGATAGCGCTGAATCTGGAGCTGAAAAAGTTATTGATGCAACAGGCAAATATATTGTCCCTGGAGGGATTGATTGCCATACGCATATGGAACTTCCTTTCGGAGGTACTTTCGCATCCGATACTTTTGAAATCGGAACCCGAGCTGCGGCATGGGGTGGAACTACGACAATCATTGATTTCGCAGTACAGAAGTACGAGGAGAATGTCCGGGAATGTCTTGATTCATGGTTTGCTAAGGCTGAGGGTGAGTGTGCCATTGACTATGCATTTCATATGATTTTGGGTGGAGTAGACGATGCAGCATTAAAAGAGATGGATGCTTTAGTTGATGAAGGCATAACCAGTTTCAAATTGTTTATGGCCTATCCGGGTGTCTTTTACAGTGATGACGGTCAAATACTTAAAGTCATGCAGAAAGCCTCAGAAAATGGGGCGATGATTTGTATGCATGCTGAAAACGGTATAGCTATAGACGTGATAGCTGAACAGGCTGCATCACGTGGGCAGACAGATCCTGTTTACCATGGAATAACCAGACCTCCTCGACTTGAAGGTGAAGCCACTAATCGCGCCATTCAGTTAGCTCTTGTAGCAGGAGCACCTGTTTATTTTGTTCACCTTTCAGCCAGCGAAGCATTAGAGCGTGTTGCGGAAGCACGAAATGAAGGACATAACGTGTACGCCGAAACATGTCCTCAATATCTGTACCTAAATCTAGAGGACCATTTAGGAGCACCTGGTTTTGCAGGAGCAGGTTATGTTTGTTCACCACCGCTTAGAACAAAAGAACACACGCATCATAAAGACCTTTGGAGAGGTCTAAGAACCAATGACCTAGCAGTAGTTTCAACAGATCATTGCCCATTTTGCATGAAAGAGCAGAAAGAGTTAGGCCTTGAAGACTTCAGAGCAATTCCAAATGGAATAGGTGGTGTAGAACACCGAATGGATCTCATTTATCAGGGAGTTGTAATGGGAGAGTTGTCTCTGGAACGTTGGGTTGAAACTTGTTCTACAACTCCCGCTCGAATGTTCGGTCTCTATCCGCAGAAAGGTGTCATCGCCGCTGGGTCTGATGCAGACATAGTTCTCTATGATCCAAATGCCAAAACACACATTTCGGTGGATACCCATCATATGAGCATGGATTATTCTGCATATGAAGGCTTCGATATAGATGGTCACGTCGATACAGTCATTTCACGAGGAAAAGTACTGATAGAAGATGGTGCCTATCACGGGGCAAAAGGAGATGGGCGTTACTTGCGTCGCGGTCTTTCTTCATATCTGATTTAATTACTAAAAGTAATTGAGGTTATCCATGCGCAAAATTACACATTTAATTGATGCAAAAAGTGTTGAATCCACTTCAGGAAACGTAGGACCTGTCTATAACCCTGCTACAGGGGAACAAACAGGAGAAGTTGGGCTTGCTTCAGTCGAAGAAGTTAATCTCGCAGTCGAATCTTCTAAAAAAGCTTTCCAAGAATGGCGAAATGTTTCTATTGCGAGGAGAGTAAAACTTTTACATAATTTCAGAAATCTAGTAATTGAAAATGAAATAGAGATTGCTTCAAGATTGACTGAAGAACATGGGAAAGTTTCTGATGATGCAAAAGGAGAGGTTGCTAGAGGAATAGAGAATATCGAGTTTGCTTGTGGATTTGCAGATTCTTTAAAAGGTACTTATAGCGAACATGCATCAACAGGGGTTGACGTTTACACAGTAAGACAGCCTCTTGGCGTATGTGCTGGAATAACGCCGTTTAATTTTCCTGCAATGGTGCCATTGTGGATGCTTCCTAATGCAGTTGCATGTGGAAATACTTTTGTTTTGAAACCATCGGAAAGAGATCCGTCTGCTCCGAGATTTCTTATTGAATTGATACAAGAAGCTGGGTTTCCACCAGGTGTAGTGAATCTAGTCAATGGCGACAAAACTGCAGTCGACAGATTATTAGAACACCCGGATGTTTCTGCAGTTAGTTTCGTGGGATCTACACCAATCGCAAAATACGTTTATTCAACAGGCACTTCGAAAGGTAAGCGGGTTCAGGCACTTGGGGGAGCTAAAAATCACATGCTGGTTTTACCCGATGCTGATTTAGACCTTGCAGCAGATGCCGCAGTCTCTGCCGCTTATGGTTCAGCAGGTGAAAGATGCATGGCAATTTCAGTGGTCGTCGCAATTGGCGACATAGCAGATCCGTTAGTTGACGCCATCAAGTCAAGAATGGAAAAGTTGAAAATTGGCCCAGGAGATCATCCAGAATCAGAAATGGGGCCACTGATAACCAGGGAACATCGAGACAAAGTTGCTGGTTATATAGAAGCTGGAGATAACGAAGGTGCGAGTCTTGTTGTTGATGGACGAGAACAGGTTTTCGATAATGAAGGATTTTTCATCGGAGTGTCACTGTTCGATCATGTAAAAACCGATATGAGTGTCTACCAGGATGAGATTTTTGGACCTGTTCTTTCTGTTGTAAGAGTCGAAAATTACAATCAAGCTGTAGAAATGATTTCAAATAATCCTTACGGAAATGGTGCTGCAATTTTTACTAGGGATGGAGGCACTGCACGTCAATTTCAGCAAGATGCTGACGCTGGGATGGTAGGTATAAACGTTCCAATACCAGTTCCAGTTGGCTACCACTCTTTTGGTGGGTGGAAGGATTCTTTGTTTGGCGATACAACCATGTACGGACCTGAGGGGTTGAATTTCTTTTCACGTCCCAAAGTTATTACCAGTAGATGGCCCGACCCTACGACTAGTCAGGTGGACTTAGGTTTCCCACAAAACAACTGAAATCGACGAAGGAGATAAGAATGGATTTTGGTGTTGTTCTTCAGACAGATCCACCAGCATCGAGAGTAATTGATCTAACAAGTAGAGCTGAAAAATTAGGATTCTCTTATGGCTACACATTCGATAGTCACGTTCTATGGCAAGAACCTTTTGTAATTTATAGCGCAATGCTGGCTGCTACTAAAACGATGAAGGTCGGTCCAATGGTTACGAATCCGGGCACACGCGATTGGACGGTTATAGCTTCTTTATTTGCGACCTTAAATGACATGTATGGGGAGCGAACAATTTGCGGGATAGGTAGAGGAGATTCCGCCATGAGAGTCATTGGTTATCCTCCATGTAATTTAGCGACCCTTGAAGAGTCGATTAGCGTAATTAAAACACTTGCTGAAGGTGGAGAAGTTGAGTACAACGATACGACACAGTCGCTTCCTTGGAGAAGTAGTGGTTCTTTGCCGGTGTGGATGGCAGCTTATGGACCCAAAGCGCTAGCTCTATGCGGTCGTGTGTGTGATGGATTCGTTCTTCAATTAGCCGATCCACAAATCGCCGAATGGACAATAAAGGCTGTTAGACAATCTGCAGAGGAAGCTGGTCGTGACCCTGATGAATTAACCATTTGTGTAGTTGCTCCTGCGTACGTGGGAGACGATTTAGCTCATCAGAGAGATCAAGTCAGATGGTTCGGTGGCATGGTAGGAAATCATGTTGCAGATTTAGTTAAACGGTATGGATCAGATGGATCTTTAGTACCCGAAGCTTTGACTGAATATATAAAAGCTAGAGAAGGCTATGACTATTCTGAGCATGGAAGAACTGGAAATACTCATACAGATTTTGTTCCAGATGAGATTATTGACCGATTCTGCATTCTTGGTGACGTGTCATCTCATATTGAGAAACTCTCTGAATTGAAGAGTCTAGGGGTAGACCAATTTGCAATTTATTTAATGCATGATCAGCAAGATGAGACCTTGGAAGCCTATGGTCAGAGTATTATCCCAGTTTTAAATAAGTAATAATTTAGTTAAATAAAAAGTTTTAGAGGTGAGTGTGACTAAAAGAAAGGCTCTTAGAACGGCTTTTACAGTAATAGTTACTCTCATTCTATTTGTGCTCCTGTGGGAAGGGTACAAATGGATGGGTCAACAGACTGAAGATCATTGGCCCGGTACACAATTCGGTTTGCCTGTTTCGACCGATGATTTAACTATGCCACACGCAAGCGATATTTTTAATGAATTGACTGATGAAATTCGTGCTGGTCGCGAAACTCTACCTATGACTGTTTATCTCGCTAAAAAAGCAGCTTTCACTTTCTTAGAAGCAGCTATCGGATTTTCTCTAGGGGTAATAGTAGGTTTGATGCTTGCTATTTTCATGTTGAGGTGGCGATTCGCTGAAAGAGGATTCTTGCCTTGGATAAATGTCTCTCAGACTGTTCCATTAATTGCATTAGCTCCAATAGTTGTTACTTGGGCGCGCCTTCAGGGCTACCCTGACATGGTTGGGATATCGCTTATCGCCACTTATTTGACCTTTTTCCCAGTCGCAGTAAGTGGCTTAAGAGGTCTTCAATCACCTGACAGTAGCGATGTTGAACTGATGCGTTCCTACGCTGCATCATGGTCGTCCACACTCATCAAACTTCGACTACCGGCAGCCAGACCTTTTCTTTTTCCAGCGTTCAAACTTGCAGCTACATTAAGTGTTGTTGGTTCAATTGTTGGTGAAATTTCTATAGGTACCAAAACTGGTTTAGGAAGAGCCATCTTGGACTTTGCACAAAGATATGCAGTGTGGCCAGAAAGGCTTTATAGCTCAGTAATAGCAGCCTCCTTGTTGGGCCTATTCGTGTTTGGACTTGTTAACGCTGCGGAATGGTTAGTTATTAAAAGAGGAAGAGAGGTTCTTAAGTGAGAGAAAACAGCGAAAACTTTGAAGAAGCTGTTTCAATCAGAGCAGCTGACAAAGTATTTAACCCAGACAGCGACAATGAAGTTCAAGCTTTATTAGGAATTGATCTGGATGTAAAAGAAGGTGACTTTATTTCACTTATAGGTCCTTCAGGTTGTGGAAAGTCGACTCTTTTAAGATTGATTGCTGACTTGCTTGCCCCAACAGCGGGACAAGTAAAAGTTTTTGGTAAGACAGCTAATCAAGCAAGATTAGATCAGGACTATGGCATGGTCTTTCAACACTCTGGTCTATTTGACTGGAGAGATGTTTCAGCGAATATTGAATTACCACTTGAGCTTAAGGGATGGTCTAAAAGCGATCGGCAAGCACGCTCTAGAGAAATGTTAGAACTAGTCAGATTAGAAGAGTTCAAAGATCATTATCCAAGACAATTATCAGGCGGCATGCAACAGCGTGTGTCGATAGCTCGAGCCTTATCTTTTGAACCGCGCTTGCTACTCATGGATGAGCCTTTTGGTGCCTTAGATGAAATGACTCGAGAACACATGCAAGTTGAACTGCTGCGAATATGGCGTGAAACAGGAACTACTGTTGTATTTGTCACCCACTCAATACCTGAAGCAGCATTTCTTTCCTCAAAAGTGGTTGTGCTCTCCCCAAGGCCAGGAAGAATTCATTCTGAGATAACAGTTGACTTAGGTGATCGTACCGATCAAACCAGAGAAGACCCTGAATTCTTTCAAGCTACGACGGAAGTACGGGAAGCCCTTCGAGCGGTAGAGGCTAATTGATGAAAAATCGCAGGGCAGCTTCTGTTTTACCTCCAGTGCTTGTTGGCATTACTGGTTTGGCTCTGTGGGAAGGGGCAGTCACAGTTTTTGAAATTAAGGAATTCTTGTTGCCTAAACCTTCATCTATTTGGGCTCAATTAATTGATGAATGGGGAGTTTTGAGACATGCCACATGGGAGACCGGAAAAATTGCAATAAGTGGATTATTAATTGGAATATTATTAGGTGTTCTTTTGGCTTTGATCACTAATCGTTTCAAAGTTTTAAATGATGGGTTAACTCCTTTTGCGATTGCAGTAAATGCAACTCCTATTGTTGCATTGGCTCCAATTTTTAATGTTTGGTTCGGTCTCACAGGGACGTTCAGTAATCAAGCCGTAGTGATCGCAGTTGTTTTCTTTCCTGTTTTTATTAATACAGCAAAAGGTCTTAATGAAGTTCATCCCAACGAAATCGAGTTGATGCATTCTTATGCTTCAGGGGATTGGACTATTTTACGCGAAGTGAGAATACCTAATGCATTGCCATTTTTTGCTAATTCGCTTCGTTTAGCGGCTCCTTTATCAGTAATTGCCGCAATTGTCGCAGAATATTTCGGCGGACCTCAAGACCGTATTGGCAATGTCATTACATCTAGTGCAGGATTTGCTAAATACGATGTAGCATGGGCCGCCATAGCAATGGCCTCAGGATTAGGGCTATTGTTGTTTGGTAGTGCTCTCGTTACTGAGAGATTAAGTATGCCTTGGAGAATTTCAGGGGAAGAAATTAAAGAAAACTAACCCGGGAGGGGGAGGAAAGAAAGAATGAATAAACGTTTTACTAAAGGAGTGGTTGCGTTGGTAGCAGCGGTGTCACTTCTTGCCACAGCGTGTGGCTCGGACGAAGCTGCTGTGGGTTCGGGTGATTGTGACTCAGTAGACTCAGTCAGCCTTCAACTCCAGTGGGTTACACAAGCTCAATTTGCTGGTTATTTCGCTGCAGTCGATAGCGGCATATACAACGACTACTGCTTGGATGTAACAATTCTTGAAGGTGGCGTAGATATTGTGCCACAACAACAGTTAGCTTCTGGAGCAGTTGATTTTGCTATTTCTTGGGTACCAAAGGCTCTTGTTTCACGTGAACAAGGAGCAGACATTGTGAATGTCGCCCAAGTATTCCAGAGATCAGGAACACTTCAAGTTTCTTGGGCTGATGCTGGTATTGGAACAGATCCAGCGAATCTAAGAGGTAAAAAAGTAGGTAACTGGGGTTGGGGCAATGAATTCGAACTTGTCGCAGGCCTTAGAGACGCTGGTGTAGAAGATGGATCTTACGAAATGGTAGGTCAGAGTTTCGACATGATGGCTCTTTTGAATAGAGAAATCGATGCAGCTCAAGCCATGATTTACAACGAGTATGCTCAAGTTCTCGAAGCTTCGAATCCAGCAACTGGCCGTCTTTATGAAGCATCCGACCTTGCAATAATTGATTGGAATGATGTCGGAACAGCAATGCTCCAAGACGCAATCTGGGCTAGCGGTGAGCGCCTAGCGTCAGACCCAGCTTACGAGGATATAACAACTCGATTTGTAGCAGGATCTCTCGAGGGTTGGGCACATTGTCGTGACAACGCTGATGATTGTGTAGAAGCAGTTCTGAATAACGGTTCAGCATTAGGAACATCTCATCAGGCATGGCAGATGAACGAGATTAATAATTTGATCTGGCCATCTCCAGAAGGTGCAGGAATGATTAATTCTGACGCTTGGTCTCAGACAGTAGATGTGGCAACATCTTCTGGTGATCTCCAAGCGGCTCCTGATTCAGGTGCTTATACAAATGAGTATGTTGAGGCTGCTTTAGATCTTTTGAAAGCTAAGGGTGTTCAAACCTTTGGAAGCGGTTGGCAACCAAAGAGTATTACTCTTGAGCCGGGCGGCGAATAATTTAATTACGCAATAAAGTTAAACAGCCCGGCCGGTATCGGTCGGGCTGTTTTGCGTTTATCCAAAATTTTTTCTAATAAACACTTTCAAGTGTTACAGCGACACCATCTTCGTCATTAGAAGGAGCTATAAAATCAGCTACTTCTTTAACTGAAGGCTCAGCATTTGACATCGCGTAGCCACAGCCGGCCCATTTAAGCATTTCAATGTCATTTTGTTCATCACCGAAAGCCCAAGTTTTTTCAGAGTCAATTTTTAGTTGCATAGTCAGTTTTTCAAGTGCAGTTGCTTTACTTACCCCGATTGTTCCAAACTCAAAAAAGTTTAAACCCGAGCTAGAAACTTCCACATCATTTCCAACTACTTCACTCACTACTTGACCGAGAGCGGAAAGCTCAAAATCATCATGCCAGGTAAGAATTTTCCTAACCGGTCTAGGGTCAAGATTCAAGATATCATCGATCGGGTCACCGAGCGGGACTCCGGATGGTAAACGTTCAGCTAAACCATATTGAGCTTTAACTCCACGTTTAAATTCATATGCAAAAGCGATACCGGGTATCTTCGAGCGAAGACTTTTCACAAGTTTTTCGGGTAGTTCAGAAGGAAGATATATGTCTTCGAGTATCTCTTCACTTGGTAAAGCAACTGTCATCGCTCCATTGGAGCACACCACAAAATCAACTTCACCCAATTTTTCTACGCAATCAAATGCAACTAACCAGGGTCTACCGGTCGCAATGACTATTTTTGTACCCGTTGATCTTACTTTTGCAATTGTTTCGCATGTTTTTTCTGAGAGTGAACCATCAGATTTAGCAAGCGTTCCATCTACATCGATTGCTACAAGTTGAGGTCTTTCAGATTCTCTACTGTTCACTTGGGAAGTTGATCTCTATAAGTTGCAAGGTCAAAATAATCTCGCCAAAGGGTAATTTTGCCATCAACAACTTCCCAAACTCCACAAACTGGAATCTCGATCCAACTACCACCCATTTCAAACCTGTCTAAACGTTCATTAAAAACCAAATTTCCTGTACTCGAGGCACGGTATGTAGGCCAATCAACATTTGAACAATTCTCAATCATGGGTCCTAATATTTCTTTAACAGCTTCCGATCCGAAAACTTTTCCCATAGGGACATTGTCATATTCACAATCTTTATCAAGAAGATCGATAGCAGCATCGATATTCTTTTCTTCAAGAGACGAAATAAATGCTTCTACAGTTTCTAAAGGTGTCAATTTTTTCTCCTAGTTATAAGTAGCTAATTTAAGATGATTTTTTGTCTTGATATTGCACGGTGCGATGCGTTCTACCACCAGAAACCAATATATTTTGTCCTGTAATCCATGAGGATGCATCCGATGATAAAAAAACTACTGCAGTGGCAATGTCATCGGGGGTTCCCAAGCGACCGAGAGGTATTGATGCAGCAATTTCTCTTGCTTTTTCTTCGTTCACATCGACCATTTCTTCATAGGCCTCAGTTATTACTGGCCCTGGTGAAACAGCATTAACACGTATGTTTCTATCTGCTAGTTCCAGAGCAAATGTTTCTGTCATATTTAGCATTCCAGCTTTTGCAGCTGCATAAGGACCAGTAAAAGCAGATCCTCTCATACCAGCACCTGAAGAAATATTTATGATGCAGCCCCCTTCATGCATCCGGTTAGCTGCGGCTTTTGAGCCTTGAAATGCGGTAGTTAGATTTAAATCGAGTTGGCTTGAAAAGATTTCGTCTGGTGTGTCAAGAAGAGTTCGATTACGTTTTTCATCAGTACCACCTACGTTATTCACCCAAATATCTAGACTTCCAAAAGCATCAACACAGGCGTCACCTATAGCTTCAGATCCTATTTCTCTAATGTCTCCTACTATTTCAATTGCTTCGCTACCTAGATCACGAACCATTTGAGCGGTCTCAGCAACGTCACTTTCTCTTCTAGCATTGATAACTAGGTTCGCTCCAACATCAGCCAATGCCAAAGCAATACCACGACCAATACCTTGTCCGGAGCCTGTAACAACTGCGGCTTTATTACCAAGTTGAAATTTTTTTAGTGTGTTCACGCTAGAGAGGTTACGCTCAAGACTCATGGATGCAACAAAGCAGAGACTAGAAAATAAAGTAAGTGTTGTAATTGGTGGTGCCACAGGTTTTGGTAGGGCGACTGTTGAACTTTTTGCTCGACATGGAGCCAAAGTCATAGTGGTAGGAAGGCGCGCAGAATTAGCCGAACAGGTTGGACAAGAATTTGGTGGAAAAGGTTTTGGGTGTGATGTAGTTGAAGATGATCAGGTGAAAACACTTGTGAATTCAATCATGGAAGACGAAGGGAAGATTGACGTAGTAGTAAATTATGCGGGGTATCAAGAATCAAAACGGATCCGTGAATTAACACCTGAGCATGTTCGACCCATGATTGAAGTCCAGTTGATAGCCGCTATGCAGGTAATTCAGCATTTCGGAAACTCGATGGCATCTACTGGCGGTGGATCAATAATTTCCACTTCATCTTTGACTGCTCATAACCCTTCTACAGGACATCCTGTTTACGCAGCTTGTAAACGTGGACTTGAATATTTGACTGAAATTGCAGCTTTGGACTACGGGTCAGATCAGGTAAGGGTGAATTGCGTTGCTGCTCATTTAATTGAAACTCCAATGACGGAAAGAATCTTCGAAAACCAACTTGTGATTGAGGCGGCACGTCTTCAAACACCTTTGGGGAGAATGGGCAGTGTTGAAGATATAGCGAATGCAGTTCTTTTTTTAGCTTCTGAAGAATCTAGTTATATTTCCGGTCAAACCATTGTTGTAGATGGAGCTGCTTCTACACAAAAACTTCCTTCAGCCTTCGATATTGAATATTTAGCTTCAGCACGGCCAGAATTGTTGGAATAGTTCCTAGTTCCACTTGACCTTAAGTTCTGTAAATCCTCGAAGAATAAATGGTGGGCTTATAGGAGGGTTCTCTAAAACTTCAATGCGTGTATTTGATGCAACAATCTTTTCTAGGGCTAAACGGGCTTCTAACCTTGCGAGAGGTGCTCCGATGCAATAGTGGACACCCCATCCGAAAGCTAGATGTTGTCTAGCAAGTCTTGGGTCGCGGTCAAACCTTATTGAATCAGGATCATTCCACATTTCGGGGTCTCGATTAGCAGAAGCGAACATTGCTTGAAGTTTTGTTCCAGCGGAAATCATTGAATTACGAACTGGACAAGTTTTTGAATTAGTTCTGAACAAACCTTGGACTGGTGAGTCGAAGCGAAGAAATTCTTCAACAGCAGGTTCAATCAGTTCTGGTTTATTCTTTAGCTCTTCAAGTAGTTCTGGTTGTTTAGAGAGTCGGTAAACCATAAGAGCAAGAAGACTTGCAGTAGTTTCATGTCCAGCAACAAGTAGTTGATGGCCTAAACGTTGAATTTCTCTTCTAGAAAGATCTCCGTTTGAAAAAGCGATTGTCATTGTAGAAATAGCATCATCGGGAAGTTGGTCACCTTGGTCTATCAACGTGAGTCTTGTCTCTACAAGGTCGTCGATATAATCCCAGAGCTCATGATTAGCTTTATCAACAAGTTTTAGATCTCCACCTCCAAGACCGGCGACAATGTCATCAGCCCATTTATGGAATTTTTCTCTATCGTTTGGATTGACACCAAGAATTTCAGCTATTGCGAGCGCAGGAAAAGGAAATGCGAAAAGTTCCACAAAATCTCCTTCTCCGGGTTTCTCAAAAGTTTTCCATAGGTCATCACGGATTGCTTTAAGTCTTTTTTCCAGTAGACGCATTTTTGAAGGAAGGAAAACTTCCCTGAGTACCTGACGTTGACGTGCATGGTCAGGATCGTCGGTTGACCCTAAAACGCCACCTCTTTGATAAAAAACACCGGGTCCATCAGAGTTACCCCATATTTCCGGTGATTTTAAAATTCCAAGGACATCATCATGTCTACTAACCACGTAAAAAGGTGGGTCGAAATTTTCTTCGTGGTGAAGAGGGCATTCTTCGCGTAAAATTCGGTGGCCATCAGACGGCTCCAGATCATTAGCTCTTTCTATATGAGAATATGCCACTGTTCTACGTTTGCTTCTTTGGCTCTCGACTCCAATTAACGTCAAAGTCTTGTGCCACATCCAAGACCGTTAATGCCCGTCCCATTCCAACGCAAAAACCTATTGTGACTGTTAGTTCCAGAATTTCTTCTTCAGTAAAATGTTCTTTCAAGCGAATAAAAAATTCGTCATTAATAGCTTTATGATCAAGAGCAAAACACTCTGCGTATTCGATTGCTAGTTTTTCACGAATTGTAAAAGATTGATTCTCCTCATATAAGTGAACTGAATGGTAGTGATCTTCATCAAATCCTTGCTCCATCGCCGATGCAGCCCTTGTATTCAGTCATATATCGCATGCGTTCAATTGTGCGATTCGCATCCTAGCGGCTTCGCGTTCACGTACAGGTAGACCGCTTTTTTCGTAAACAGCTTTACTTAAAGCATGCACTCCTTCTCCCATGTGAGGTGCGATCGACCAGACCCTACTCATCTCATGTCCTTCACCTTCAGGAATTTCTATACGCGCCATACGGAGTATCTCCTTCATTTATTGATAGTTTTCCATGAACTTATTAAACAGAAATAATTGAGATTAAAAATACCAGAGATAAAGGAAGTTGGAAATGGAGAACTGGATTACAGATAGCCCATTTAATGAAAGATTTCGTTATTACACACGTGGAAATGCAGATGAAGTAGGACCAGATCCTTGGAGTCCTCTTGGTTGGACGATGGCCTGGGAGAAAGGTTGCTGTCCTGGAGTCGCAGGCGGATATGTGGAGTATGGGGTTTTTGATCTAGACGAATTTCCTCACGAGGCTCGTAGCACTTTTGGACTTTGGGGAGGATATTTCTACAACTGTCTTTCAATGACCTGGGTTTTTGGAGTTCGAATGCCTGGAGCTACTCCGGAGGCAATAAATAAAGCATATTTCGGCGAACGTTCCGATGTTCCCGAATATGAAGAACACCCTGAAGATATTAAAGAAGAAGCTGAGGAATTAGTGGCTGAAAGTATGGCCTGGGTAATGAGCACTAATGATTATCCAATGATGGAAGAAAGATCCAAAGTAGCTCGAGAGACTGTGAAAAATCGCCCGAATCATAGTGAGTCGTCTAATGAGGAACTAGTCGAGTATGCGCGTGAGATGGTTGAATTACTTGAATACGTCTGGGTGCCATCTTGTGTAGCCGCACTAGCTTGCTCACTTGGACCGGGGGCGGTTCAGGCTATTTGTGATGGAATCGGACGTTCGGATGATGCTGTGAAGCTAATGTCAGCAGTTGGAGATGTTGAATCCGCGGAGGCTTCATTTCGTATGTGGGACTTGAGCAGAATGATCCGAAATTCAGAGGAACTTTCACTTATTTTTGATGACGGAAGTGATGGTGCATTGGAAAAAATAAAAGCTTTGAATTCAGATGACGCAAAAAGTTTTATTACAAATTGGGAAGAATTAATTGATGAATGCGGTCATCGTGGACCTAACGAATGGGACATGAGATCACATTCTTGGACGACAAAGCCCGAACTGTCATTCGGTATGTTAGAGAGGTTACGACTTCAAGAGGATGACAAATCACCTCACATCGCATCTGCAGAGTCAGCTAAAACACGAGAAAAACTAACTGCCGAAGTATTAGACCTCGTAAAAGATGATGAAGAAACCCATGGAAGTCTTGCTGCTGCGATTAAATCCGCCGCTCTTTTCTTTGGATATAGAGAAATGGGAAAAAACGCCGCCATTCGCTCTATCCACGAAGCAAAGTTAGCGATGATGGAGTTAGGAAGAAGAATGGTCGAAGTGGGAGCTATTGATGACCTCCAGCAACTGTTTATGGTTACTGAATCAGAGCTTGATGGTTTTGTTGCTGATCCCATGTCAATGAGGGACATCATTTTAGAGAGAGATAAAGATTTTTCTTTTCTTCATGAAGTCGAACCACCTTACATAGTTGATGGAAAAGTTGGCTTACCACCAATTTCCGAATGGCCGAAGAGAGGTTCAAACAAGTCTGCTCCGGCGGAAGTAGGGGAAGTGTTGCAGGGTAGTGCTGGCTCACCAGGTATTGCTACCGGTACGGCTCGGGTGATTTTGGATCCAAGTGATGCTTCTTCACTTGAACCTGGTGATGTCATGATTGCCCCGACAACTGATCCATCGTGGACACCATTGTTTATGACAGCTTCAGCTGTTGTGGTAAATGTAGGAGCAGTTGCCAGTCATGCTGCGATAGTAAGCAGAGAGCTCGGAATTCCTTGTGCAGTTTCAGTAGCAGATGCTACGGATCGTATAACCGATGGTTCTACCATCACCGTAGATGGTTCAACAGGAACTGTGACAATAGACGCATAGTTTGTGAACATTTAATCAGTGAAATAGCCACCGTCAGGGTGCAGGATCTCTCCTGTCATATAGGAAGATTCGTCTGATGCAAGAAAAAGAGCTGTATTTGCTATTTCTATCGGAAGGCCTCTCCGACCCATCGGAACGCTCTTCAGTGTTTCCTCGACTCTTTCAGGAGGTGCAATTTCAAAAATAGTAGTCATGTGAGTTTCAATAAAACCCGGTCCGATAGCGTTCACTCGAATATTTTCAGGAGCAAGTTCACGTGCAGCTTTTTTAGTAAGCATCCAAACTCCGGCCTTTGAAACAACATAAGGAGTCGGTCCTGCATCTGGATGTTTTGCAGCAATTGACGCAAGAGTAATGATTGAACCACCCTTACCTTGCTCGATCATTGCTGACGCCGCAGCCTGTAAAGCAAAATAGGTTCCTGTTAAATTAACGTCTATAACTTTTTGCCATTCTTCAAGACTCCCATCGACAAATTGTTGAGCTGGATTTTCAATTTCTTGAGCCCTTTTTATTGCCATTTTAACTTCTGCTTCGCGATCACCTGAAAGATAATCCTGATGGGTGATACCAGCGGCAGTAACCAGAACATCAATTGACCCAAATTCTGTTACAGCTGCTTCAACCATTTCTTGGTTGTTAACACGATTCACTGCATCAAGATTTACAAATATTGCTTTCCCTCCAGCATCTTCGATCATGCTTACAGTTTCTAAACCTGCGTCTTCAAGCATGTCGGCGATGACAATTCCCTTGGCATCTTCTTCTGTAAAACGCAAGGCACTAGCTTTCCCGAGACCATTTGCACCACCAGTAATTACTGCTACTTTCCCACTCATTCTTGCCATCATTTACCTCGCAGTGTTTTCAATTAGATTTATGTTCTAGAATGCGTAGCCTAAGGGTATGAGAGTCGATAACACTAAACCGGAGGAATCATCTGTGGAATCACATAAATGTCCTGTAACAACAAGTTTTATGGATCATAAGATCCAGAGTGAACCTTGGGAATTTATTGCAGATTTACATGAAAGATGTCCCGTGCATCAAGTTTCAGAAACAGGGGTTTGGCTTATTGTCGACCATGAAGCTTCGAAAGAAGCACTTTTATCACCTGAGATTTTTTCGAGTCAAGTTCGCGCAGCTTCAGGTCATCAAGCTGAAATGCACAGGTTGCATCAAGAGATCCTCAGTGAAGAAGGTTGGGGTCACGTTATGACGTTGCAAAGAACAGACCCACCGGTTCATACGCGTTACCGCAAACTTGTTAATCGTGTTTTTACCCCAAGAAGAGTTGCTGCAATGGCCGCGAACATAGATGAAATAGCGAATGAGCTCATTAGTAATTTCATCGATTCAGGAGAATGTGAATTTATGAGTGAGTTCGCGTTGCCTTTACCAGGAACAATCATTGCTGAGCAATTAGGTCTCGATAGAAGCCAGATTTCAACATTTAAAAAATGGGCAGATGCGATGCTCGCCCCTGCGATGAGGCTTCTTACAGAAGAAGAAGTTCGAGAGGTTGCTAATGCAGAATTGGAAGCTCAAAAACATTTTGATGAGATTTTTGAACAAAGACGTAAGAAACCTGAAGAAGACTTAATGTCCGCGTTGGTGCACTCACATCAAGAGGGTGAAGAGCCCCTAACTAACGCAGAACTCCAAAACTTGATGCATCAGTTAATTACAGGTGGATTTGAAACAACGACTAGTGCGTTAGCACATGGAGTTTGGCTACTAATAGAGTATCCGGATCAACAAAAATTGCTTCGAAGCAGTCCAGAGTTGATTGAAAAATTTGTCGAAGAAGCCTTACGATTTTGGAGTCCGGTTCAAGGTTTGGCTCGGATGACTACTCAAGATACTGAAGTTTGCGGCACAACTATTCCAGAAGGATCTGTAGTTTCAGTCCGGTATGGAGCAGCAAATCGTGATCCAAAAGAATTTGAAAACCCTGAAGTTTTTGACATTAATAGAGAGGATATTAGTTCTCACTTGGCTTTTGGACTCGGTGCCCATTTCTGCCCGGGTGCTTCTTTGGCCAGACAGCAACTTAAAAGTGCTTTCACTGCTCTGTTGGAACGTACTGAATGGTTTGAATTTGCTAAACCTTTACCAGACCCCGCCCATGAACCGAGTTTCTTTCTATTACCTGTGGAAGAAATGCATCTTAAACTTACTTAGC
>PBYV01000067.1 GCA_002729765.1 Acidimicrobiaceae bacterium | reverse complement strand
CGCGCTCACAGTAACAAAATGCCAAATCCAACACGCTTATAGGACTAAGGTCACATAACTAAATAAATCGTTCACTTTCATAAAAACTACTAGTCACGAAGGTATACGAGTGCTCCTACACCAGAAACGATTACTTCTCCGCTTTCTAATATTTCCACTTGAGATGTCTGAAAAACAATTTCGGAGTCCAAACTTAATTTGATTGACTCTGTTTCTGAAGAAGTGTTAACAACTACGCCTACTGGTCCACGTTCATACCAGATAACGGATCCTTGTCCATTATCTAGCCAAGTGACGTCTAGTCCAGTTATATCAGGTAAGGAGCGTCGTGTATGGAAGAGTTCTTTGTACAAACTGTGCCATGAACCCAATTTACCGATTTGTGCTTCTGCTGTTTCAGTTGCATCTCGTTGTTTAGAAATTAGCCAAGGCTTTGTTTCTGAAAATCCGTTGTTGTTACCTGAACTCCAAGGCATTGGGGTTCGACACCCGTCGCGACCCCCAAATTGATTATCGTTTAAAGCAACAGGATCAAGTTTGTGTTCTTCTGGAACGTCACCATCAATTAATCCCAATTCTTCTCCTTGATAAATTACTGGGACGCCAGGCAGAAAAGAAAACAGAACATTCAAAGCGAGGGTTCTTGATCGACCAATGTCATTGTTATTGGGACGCGTTGAAGTCTCTTGCCGGGGAACAAATCTTGTCGGAGATCTAGGCATGTCATGGCTTCCCGCTGCCCATAAGATGCTCTCCCCTACAAGTTCGGAAACTTCTACGACGCTGCGGCGAATTTCACTTGGATCCCATTCGATATGCATTGGTTCAAACCAGAATCCTCCATGCAGGCCATCACCTGGAAGTAGCTCAGCAAGACCTGACGGCTCTAATATGTATGTCTCTCCATGTAGGTAAGCCCCATATTCATCAAAGATTGATCTCCATCTTCTGAAAATCTCGTGGTTGTCTTTCTGGAAAATGTCATAACGGTGTTCAAAACTTTCAAACTGTTCCCATCTGTCTCCTTCAGGATCCCACGGTGTTATCTCAGGGTTTGAACGAAATTGCTCATCTTTCATCAATCCGCCTGCAACATCTATTCGAAAACCATCAACTCCTCGTTCTAACCAGAACCTGAGTATCTGATCGAATTCTTCTAGGATTTTGGGGTTTCTCCAATTCAGGTCTGGTTGTTCGGGTAGGAAGAGATGCATGTAGTACTGGCCTGAAGTTTCGTCAAATGTCCAAGCTGGTCCACCAAAATAGGCAACCCAGTTGTTTGGAGGTCCTCCACCTGGTGCGGGATCTTTCCAAACGTAGTAATCGCGAAATTCGTTTTCCGGTCCCTTTTTTGCTTCTTTGAACCATTCATGTTGATCGCTTGTGTGATTGGGAACCAGGTCTGCGACTATTTTTATGCCATTAGCGTGTGCTTGTTCTACGAGGGAATCGAAATCGTCTAGTGTCCCAAATGTAGGATCGATGTCACAATATTCGGCGACGTCATATCCCCAGTCAGCCATCGGTGAGGGATAGAAAGGTGTGATCCAAACAAAATCGACTCCAAGATCTTTAAGGTATGGAAGCTTGCTGCGGATTCCTTGAAAATCTCCAAATCCATCATCATTTGAATCAGCAAAGGACCTGATATAAATCTGATATCCGAAACTTCCTTGCCACCATGGTTTCGTATCTGAAAGTGCCATGATTTCCCCTTCCGCTTAGTGAGTTGATGACTTGTCTTCTAAATGTTTAAGTTCTCTGCGTAATTTAGGTCATAGAAAGATAGGTTCCAAGGATGATTCGTCTTGGTTATCAAATTCCGTTTTTCAATTTTCCAGGGGCGACTCCTGACAATGTGTTTGAAAATGTTGCTGCTCAAACTGTTGCTGCCGAAAAAAGTGGTTTTGACACTGTTTTGGTAATGGACCACTTTTATCAACTGCCCGGATTGGGGCATCCTCAGACCCGGGGATCATGTCCCCGACTACAAACTTAAAATGGGAGCGAAACTTCCTGTATTTGGTAAGCCATCGACTTTTTGGAAGCCTTTGATTTCATCAAGCCTTGCTAAGGCTGCTTCAGGTGTCGTCTGGGATCTTCTCCCCAACGAACATTCCGCCGGCTGGGATCCTTCGATCTCTGGTAAGAAAATCAGAGTTAGTTTTCTTGATGATGTTGTTAAAAACAACAAGCGTACTTTGGTGACTGTTTCTCATTGGAATAAACTTTTAAAAGGTTCACTTGTTCGTTTTCTTGTTGAGAGTCAGGTTGATGATCCATCTGGTTTGAAAAATTTTAAACACCCAGAGGGATACCTCTATAAAGCCGACCTGACAGTTGAAAATGATTCACACATTGACACTTTTCTTGTAACTAAACGCTGAAAGAAATTAAGTCAATCCATTTCATCGATCTGAAAATCTAATCACTAACAACTCCAAGATAAGAGATACGTCTAGAAAATTGGGACTAAAGACCTTGGTCAATTGCTCTCTTGACAGTAATCATTAAAAGAAAACAAGCATCAAATTACTTAAAGCCTTTAATCGCAAAAGGACCTAAGCCCCTACTTAGCAATTCGGAACAAAGCATAAAATTTATAGAAAGCTGCGAAATTTCAGCTCTCAAGATCGGAGGTGTTCATGCATTCACAAGCCGAACCGAGAATCGTCGACGAAGAAGGAGCAAAACGTTTACGCCTTGTCGGAAGATGGATCGCTATTTCACTACCTCTACTTACCGTTGTCATCACAGGTGGTTACTTTTTAATTATTCCCGAAGATGGACTATTAGGCGCCTTAGCTGTGGGTCTGGGTACAGCCATATGGCTCTGCATCTTGTTTGGTGCTGTTGCAGGAACCGGTATTTACGAACACCACAATAAAAAAGAAATGACAAAACATGCAAATGGGTAAGTCCCGGGCTACGGACGTAATGACTTCGGATGGCCGGAAAACGGTCAACGATGGTCGTGCCGTTCGAGCTGCGCGAGAACGAGCGAAGCAACATAGACGCATAGTTGAAGCAACGCGTCTTTTATTAGCTTCAAATGATGTCGACTCGATAAGAGTTGCCGACATCGCCGACGGTGCAGGCTGTTCAACTGCGACCATCCATAATCATTTCCCCAATGCGCTTCCAGGTATTCTTGCGGCCATTTCAGAAGACATCATTCAAACCGCTTTCAAACAGTTCGAAAAGATCTCTAAAGGCTTCTCTGGTATAGAGCTAGTTCGGTCATATTTCAAAACAGTCGGAGAACACATCTGTGAACAATCCGACGTCGCGGTTCCGAGCATCGCCATCTCAGTTGACTTGGCTTCGCAAGGAAGTTGGTTTGATCGAAAAATTTTCAGCGACTGCGAAGAGCTCTTTAAAAAAGCTAAAGAAACCGAACAGATCAACGGTTCACATAACGAACTAGCCCGCCTGACACACACTTTCTTCCAAGGCGCCCTTTATTCATGGGCGTTGGGAAGTGTCGACTCCGAAGAGTTCCTTCGCATGTCAACAGAAAGTGTTGATTTTGCTGTTTCATCATCTCGAAGTGCAGCATGACGAAACGATTCACTTCTCAAGCCCGTAAGAGCGTAAACGTGATTCGACTCTTCATAGATATAGCTGTTCTTGGTAATTTCCTTGTAATAAGTAAGGTGAACGTATGAAAGTGTTCCTTCTTGACGATCATGAAGTTGTACGACGAGGACTTAAAGATCTGATCAATTCAGAACCTGACCTCGAAGTGGTCGGCGAAGCTGGCACTGCAGAGGAAGCACTTGAAGTGGTCTCTGCGTGTCAACCCAATGTTGCAGTTTTAGACGTGCGTCTGGGTGATGGTTCAGGAGTAGAGGTTTGTCGTGATATTCGCTCCGCGTACCCTGAGATTTCATGTTTAATACTTACTTCTTTTGAGGATGACCAAGCTCTAGTCGAAGCCAGTTTGGCTGGAGCTGCTGGATATGTACTGAAAAAAATCAAAAGCAACGAAATTCTCCAAACTATACGTCTAGTGGGAGAAGGGAGACAGCTCCTCGATAGAGCCACAACACGTCTAGCTTTGCGACGTCTACGGGAATCTGGTGAAGCGGCTGTTGGCGAATTACCCCAACAGGAACGAAGAGTTTTTGAATTGATCGGTGATGGGCTTTCAAACCGTGAGATCGCAGAAGCCATGTTTTTAGCTGAAAAAACAGTCAAAAACTATGTAACCAGCATCTTAAGAAAATTAGGAATGCAGCGACGTACCGAAGCAGCCGCATTTGCGGCACGGTTAGAGGAAAGACACGGACAGTAACTTCAATCAACTATTAAAAGAGGCACCACCCAAGTAACGACGGTTCCGCCACTTGGTGCGCTAACGGCAGTAAAAGTACCGTTCCGATTCGCCGCTCTGTCAGCGAGATTCACAAGACCGCTTTGTCGCGTTGATTTTTTTGGAAGTCCTCTACCATTGTCAACAACTTCAATGGTTAGTTCCTCATCAACTTTTATACTCAGGCTGACTTCGGAAGCTTCAGCGTGTCTTGCCACATTCGTAATCGCCTCCCGGATCACTGCAAGAGATTCCTCAACTAAATCATCTGCAACAGCTGTGTCGAGGGGGCCAACAAAATGACAGCGTGGTTTGATACCTAATGTTCTTGAAAGAAGATCGATTAAAGTTATAGTTCGACTACGTAACCCTTCTTCGCTATGCACGGGTGAACTAAGATCGTAAATAACAGAACGAATTGTCTGGGTTGTGTCATCAAGATGTTGGATAATTTCCGTTAAACGTGTCGAATTTAAATCTTCATTAAGAGGTTGAAATGATTGAAGTCCAAGGCCGATGGCGAACAATTCTTGGATGACTGTGTCGTGTAGTTCACGAGCAATTCGTTCATGGTCTTCAGCCTGATTCATTCGATACCGCGCTTCTTCCAATTCGCGTTCTGCTCCAAGCCAGTCACTCATGTCTCTGATGGCAGCGACTGTGAACTCTGTATCAGATATAGGTGCAAGGCTCACATGGATTGGAAAAACACGACCAGTTCCTGAAAGGCCTACTAAACGTTCCCCAGATCCCATAGGTCGCGAATTAGGAGATTTTTCGTATGATTTTCGGTGAACCCGATGACGTTGTCGACTCTCAGCAGGTACGAGATCTTCTACAGGGCAACCAAGCAATGAGTCTGGTTCCAATTCGAATAATTCATAAACTCTTTCATTAGCTGCAATTATTTTGCCCTTATTACCCACAATAATCACTGCATCAGGGGTGCTGTTCCAAAGGTCACCAGCGGTAACACTTGGTGGAAGTAATTCTGGGTCGCTAGTCATAAATATTCGTTAACAATTCGGTTGCTAGTCAATTATATGCACGGATGACTGACAGGTTGTCATTGCAGACAGTTGAGTGGTTAGTTCAGGCGGCTTCCACGATGACAGCGGTGACCATGCCGAACATTCCGTTGTTGCGTTCAACGTGGTTGAGGATGTGACAGTGCCACACCCACGCACCAGGTTCGTCGGGGCGAACAAGTACCGAGTAACGTTCACCGGGCGCCACATTTATGGTGTCTGCAAAGTAAGGGTGGTCGAGGGGAAATCCGTCCTTGGCGAACACCAATTGGGGAAACTGGTGCATGTGCATAGGGTGTATCTGTAATCCCTCGTTGTAGTAGTCGACGACAATCCAGTCACCTTCGGTGACGACGTAAGGTTGAGTCGCTGGGAAAGACTTACCGTTTATCGAGTAACCGATGACTCCAGCGTCGTTGAGAACCATCGGAATGATCTGCGAGATCTCGAGGTCGGCGGGAATAAGTTTACCTCCTATCGTTTTTCCGCGGGGAATTTGAGGTTCACCAATGGTGAAAACACCTAACATCCCATTTGGAACTGCCGTGTGGGCCATGTGATGGGCATGGTACATACCGGTACGGGGTTCTTCGGCAGTGAACTCATATGTGAATGAGGCACCTGGCTGGATCAGGTCTTGAGTGAGGGGTGCCACTCCGTCCATGTCGTTGGGTGTGGAAATCCCGTGCCAGTGGATATCAGTTCCTAGTGGGAGTTGGTTATCGACTACTACCCGAACGCGGTCGCCGACGTCGACTTGGATGGCTGGACCGGGAACTGTTCCGTTGTAGGTCCAGGCGTCGACGACCTTTCCGGGTTCAACTTCCCACGGCGTAATGGCAGCAGTCAGATGAAACTCCTTGGTTCCATCGCCGGCAATGATGGGCTCAAGGGTCTGATTGCCGATACCGGTTGTTGCTACCGGGAAAGCTTGGATTGACTCCAGCATGATGCGATCCATCTCACTCCAGTCGACGTTGTCTCCGTGGGTACCGTCTCCATGGGAAGAGACCACGGTGGTCAGCTTTGGATCATCGGCATCTAGTACGGTGAGGGTTGCAGTCATTCCGGCCTCTTTGTGCCCGGAGAGCTCACATATCAGGGGATACGTGCCTGGAGCCAGCGTCCCAAGATCCAGAATACTCGAGTGGTTAGTGCCTAATGATGGGGTGATGGGCCCATCGTCGAATTGGAGATTGTGGTCAGCTGATCCGAAGTTGGTTACAGACAGGACGACTGGTCCTGCCGGTACGGTTAGAGTGCCGGTAATGGCGAACTCGGTTAGTGAAATCTCGGCTACAAAAGTACCGTCGTCAAAAACTGGAGTGGCTTTTGGAACGGGATGGATATCTCCGGAGACGCCTATAGAGGTTGAGGAATCTGCAGGGTCGTTGTCTTTCGCACAACTAACCACCAAAAGGGCAAAAGCCAGAGCAACAATTACAACTCTCCCAATGAATTCATAGGTGTTTGATGCTTTACCAGTACCTTTGCTAGGACTTGTACCTAAGGGAACATTTTCAATTTCCATAAGAGCTCCAATCTGATTTTTTCTTTGCTAATCACATCGTGCCTTGTACTGAGAACTAATAACTGCGGACCAAAGTCCCTTTGAATCGGTAAATGAAAAATCGTGACTTAAGTCCCGTAAAAAGATTCGCTTGTTCGTTTTCGCGCTGATAACTATATAGATGAGCTCTTCAGTTGAAAGATTTTAAACGTCGATGAGGATACGTCTATTAGCTAATTTGACCATTGAGAATGGTTCTTTCGTAGAAGTTTTTCTTGTAGCGAAACGTTGAGAACCTAGGGCTTATCGATACCTAGACTTTCCACTAGTTTTTCTGGCATGTCCGACGGCCACTTGGAAGGGTCTATTGCAAGGCGGAACGTAAAATAGGCTCCGACTAGCATCGCTGATGCGTAGTTAATGTCTAAGGTTTCAGAAAGCATTCCTGCTTCCCTCAGCCTTTCAAGTGCAGGTCTGATTAACTGCATATGCCTGTTGCGCTCCATCTCCTCACGAATTAGATCACGAACTTCATTAGCTTCGTCTGTATCCATGATCGCAAGTGCCGGAATGGTGAAAGCGTTAAGGGAAGATACTGAATTGTGTACCTCTCTGACTGCGAAAACCAGATCGTCATATGGGTTGTCTGTGACTCTTATTTTGGTTTGAGATTCTGAGACTTTACTCACGTGTTCGAGAATTGAGATGAGCATGTCTTTTTTGTCACGAAATCTTGTGTAGACGGCTCCTGGTCTTACATCTGCTCTTTTTGCTACAGAAGCCAGAGTCATGGGTCCGTATCCGTTTTGATGGAACTCGTCGGTGGCGGCTTGTATAATTTTTTGGTCTAATTCTTCATCTCTTGGTCTGGCCATGTTTCTTTTTTTCCTTTGTTTGTAGGACTTTAACATAAAAAAAAGAATTTACGCAATTTATTTCCGAAATATGTTGCATGAAACTAATTAGCGGTATATAGTTTCGGTTATGGGTTTACGTAAACTAATGACGGTCTTAGCATTACTACTCTCTGCTTTCCTGGTTTTAGGTTTCATATCAGAAAGTAACGCAAGCACACTCCAAAACCCAATAACACAGAACGAAAAACACATCCATGAAAACAACTGGTCCGAGAACCTCCGTGACAGAAACTGGCAGACTTACCTCTCCCCTGAGATTAAACAAATTCTTACTCTCGATGATCAAAACTCAGCTACTCACAATCCACACGCCGGACTTCACAATTCAGGTGTGACACCAATGGTTAACACTGAAAACGGAGTCGCCTTATGGGGCAACTGCAGAACCATAAACATCTCAACTCTTATCGATTCTTCACTTGTAGAAAAAGATGAAATGTTCAATGTCATAGATGGAGTTGCAGAAGTAGTAAGTGCTTACACCGGATTGACAATGTCACATGAGAACGGTTACACGTCAACTCAAGTCGACAGCTCAAACCTCCCAACACCAGAAGCAGGATCGATTCTCATAATTTGGGTCCCAAAGAATTCAGAATCTCTTTCATCTCAACAACTCGGAACTACCAAAGTTTGGCACACAGTTGAAAATGACGGAACTCCGACAATAACAAGAGCTCGAATCCTACTTTCTGAAAAAATATTCGAAGAATACAACTCAGGGATCATCGGTCGCGGAAACAACATAGAAACTGCCGTAATGCACGAAATGACACACGCAATGGGTGTTGGACATTCAAGTCATGAAAACTCTTTTATGTATACAGAACTCACGAATAATACTCTTGCCACTGTCGCTGATATAGCTTCACTAGTTTTCGCTGGCAGTAGATCGTGCTAACGCAGTTAAGCTTAATTCCATCAAATACAAGAATGACTGGTTTTTAACCCAGACAAAAATTACAAAGCTTTCTACGAAAAGCAAAGAAATTGGAATAGCTTTTTAGCGGTTGTGTTATGAAAATACGCAAACTGCTTTGGCTTATCCCACTTCTCCTAATAGGCCTTGTAGCAATAGCAATTTACGAAGAATTTTTCGCGAGTGGCAACTATCAAAAAATCGAGATATCAAACTATGACTCAGATCCGACTCTAAGCCGTGAAGATAAAGAAACGTGGACTAGAAACCTGCGTGATGAAAAATGGCTAATTGAACGCTCCCCCAAGATAGACGACTTCTTTTACCAACCTGAACAGACGACCATGATTCACCCGATGATAAGTATCAATCCCTACATTGGACTTAACGTTGCAGGTGTAACCCCAATGGTTTCAACTGAAAACGGTGTTGCCCTGTGGGCAAACTGTCACAAAATAGAAGTTTTAACGGGAGTCGATTTTTTCCTGGAACAAGTAGAGGAAATGTACGATGTGATTGACGGTGTTACCGAGGTTATAAAAAACTACACAGGTTTAAGATTGACACACTCGTTGCAAACCACCGGAAACCATCCCGTATACGGTCCATCTCTTATTAGCACCGCAGAAATTCCCACTCCTAAAAAAAATTCAATTCATGCAATTTGGGTGCCTAGAGAGTCTCCTCATTTAGAAGACAATGAACTGGGTCGTGCGGAAATTTGGAACACAGTAGAAACTGACGGAACTCCAACGATAACAAGAGCTCGGATGATTCTTTCTGAAAAACTCTTTGACGAATACGATTTGGGTTTAATTGGTCGTGGCAGTAATGTCGAAACTGCAGTACTGCACGAATTCGTTCACTCTGTGGGAGTTGGACATTCAAACAACAAGAACTCTTTTATGCACACAGATCTCGCTGACGAATCTTTCGCAACTATCGCTGACTTGGCTGCTCTAATTTTTGCTGGTAGCAGGTCGTGTTAATTCAGTAGAACCGAACTTTGAGAGTAAGTTGGTTAAACAGTATGAAACAATCATTTGGCATATTTGCAGTCTCTGTCTTTTTGATTTCTTGTGCGTCGAACTCAGATGAAATAAAGCCTCTTACATCCACAACTCTGTCTACAACAACTCTCCAAGAGGTAACTACACTTGCCACCACTCCAAAACCTGCTTTTCACCCTCCCGATGAAGGTGAAATATTTGAAACGATAGTAAAATTGTGTGACTTGGCATTCAACTCCCTCAAATGTGAAGAAGACTGTTTCTCATCTGAGACAAACCTGATTGATTGCAGTAACGAGGCTGAAGAAATAGGACTTGAATAAAACTACGGAGGTAAAATACTCTCAGACAAACACAGGCCTCATCTAGGAAATTAATTGATTTTTGATCACTGGTAATGCCAAGCTTTGTTTTTCGCTTTAACCTCTATGGAGATGTATTTGACCTCTCAAGAAAAACCTATTACGAAAAAGGCTCTAACTGTCTGCTCTAAATACCTGCTTTTTGTTATTACAACTTTAGTTTTCCTTACTTTTAATCCTTCAACAGCTCATGCAGACGATGGCGACCTAGACACCAGCTTCCAAGGCAACGGTATGAGAATCCAGAATCGGACAAATGGAACTGACTATCTTCGCGCCCTTACCTTTCGTGCCGACGGAACCTTCGTAGTAGGTGGCTCAGATGACAACAACCAGTCAAGCGCTCAGGCTCTACGTATGGCAAACATGTCTTTCGGGACTAGTGGCACTTCTGATGGAACTTTCACCAACCCCAATGACCGTCTTTTCTGGAGCCCCAAAACAGATACCATCCACGAAATCTTACTGCTCAGCGACGGACGATACGCCTTCACTGGTCATGCCGGAACGGCTACTACCGGCAGCGGCGGTGACTATGACTGTGTAGCAGTGCTACGCAAGGCAAATGGTGATCTCGATAACAGTTTTGCCGGCAACGGGAAGAAGTTTGTCCAGTTCCACGCTTCAAATGACGACCAGTGTTTTGCGGGAGCACTCCAATCTGACAACAAAATACTCGTCGGCGGATGGGTGCAAGACGGCGGTAGTGCAGGTTGGGAAATAGCTTTAGCGCGACTAAACACCGACGGCACGTTGGACACATCGTTTGGTTCCGGAGGAAAGATAATCGAAGATCTGCCCGGATCTAGCGGTTCATTCATCACCAGTATCGAAATTCAAGCAGATGGAAAGATCGTTGTTGCTGGAACATCAGATAACGACTTTTTCGTTATCCGTTACACGACGACTGGCACGCGTGATACAACGTTCAGTTCTGATGGAATCCACACTTTTGATCTAGGGGCATCTAGTACCGACACACTAAGAAGTATGAAGATCCAATCAGACGGCAAGATCGTCGTAGCAGGATATGGGTCAGGTGACTGGGGTGTGGCTCGATTAACATCATCTGGTGCGATGGACACATCGTTTGGAGGTGGTGACGGTATAACAGTCACCGATTTCGGTGGTAGTGCCGACGAGGCGTGGGGTTTAGCAATAGCCTCTGATGGAAAAATACTCGTCGGGGGTCATACCAATGCATCCGGCACGGACTTTGCTGTAGCACGCTACACATCTGCCGGAGTGTTAGATACCGGTTTCAGCTCCGACGGTAAGGCAACAGCCGATTTCGGATCTGGGAGAACTGACAGGGCTTACGCAATTGGAATTGATGGTGACGGAAACGTGCTACTTGCAGGAAGCTCCAAAACCGGTAATGACGAGGACTGGGCATACGCTAAATTTTTATCCTCGACAACTGTGGAAAATCCGCCATCAGGTTTTGAAGTAGTAAACGGTCCAGTTGATGATGATGAACTTCAAGGCCTCCCAGCCGAGGTGGTTAAAACTGCACCTCTTTGCCGAGGTGGAGAATGGACTTTCGATCACGATACTGCAGGCATAGCCACTAGACAGTATGTGATTCAGGACTCTGTCCTGTCAGCATCCGGTCTTAGTGTAGGTGAGTACATCAAGAACAACTTCCACGACGGAACCTCAACAATGCCGACCCATAACCTTCTTTGGGTTGCAAGCCATATAGATCATGATGGCAATACCGCCTTATCTTCCGAATACTTCTCGGCTTTTGGAATCGTCGGTTGGGTTGGCAACCAAACAACCCTTGACGTTGCAAACGCAGCTGATCCAATAACATTCAAACTTTTCTCAGACGGAAACTTCAAATGGAAAAGTAGTGCCACCCCTGAAACATGGATTGACAGCAACGTCGACTATGACGGAGCTGGACCTTCACCAACTGGTGTTATACCAACAGGTTGGAGTGTCTACATGGCGTTCGCTGCCAAGGACTCTACAACGCGCACACTCCCCAACTATGTGCTTAACCTAACGCAAGCCAACTGTGATGTCGCAGGGTTTACGCGTTCTCCTGCTTCGGTAACGGTTTCTGAAGCAGTCACGACGGGAACTTTCACTGTAGTACTTGATTCCCAACCAGGCGGAAACGTGGTGTTTGACATATCTGCCAGCGACACCGGTGAAGCGACAGTAGATAGTTCATCGCTGACATTTACCACTGGCAACTGGAGCACCCTACAAACAGTAACAGTGACAGGCGTTGACGACAGCCTCGATGACGGTGACCAAAGTTCAACAGTTACCGTAGCTGTCAATACAGGTTCCACGGCAGACAGTGCTTACGACGCTCTTTCCTCTCAAAGCGTGACGGTCACAACAGTTGATGACGACGGACCAGGGTTTACAATCTCGACTACAGCTGTAACCGTTTCTGAAGCTGGAACAACTGCAACAATTACCATCGAGTTGGACTCTCAGCCGACATCAGATGTTGTCATCTCCATAACTTCTGCCGATACAGGCGAGGCGACATTAGGCAGTGCTCAAGTGACTTTCACCAGTTCAAACTGGAATACACAGCAAAACGTGCTGGTAACAGGAGTTGATGAAACGACCGTGGATGGTGACCAGAGCACCGCCGTGACATTCGCTGTAGTTGACGGTAGCTCAGCGGACAATTTCGATCCGGTAGCTGACCAGACTGTGACAGTAACTACAACTGACGATGACATTGCAACATCGCTCCCACCTGTTACGACCACTACTGTTCCTGGATCGTCTACTACTACTACTACTACTACTCCACCGACAGGTACTGTGAGTCTTTCAGCAGCTCCGACAGGTGATACAGGTGTCCTCAACTGGGCTGCTTCTGATCCAGGTAATGTTGCCTCCTTTTCATTAGCTCATCGGGATCCGAATTCTGGTTCTTTCAATAATGTGAATACTTTCGGTGGAAGCACTATTGATCATCTGGCAACAGGTTTAGATGACGGGGTTCACTCTTTCAGAATTCTCGCTGTCTATAACGATGGAACAGCTTTAGCTTCCAATGTTGCGACAATCACCGTTTCAGGAGGTGTGATTGTAGGTCCGGTAGTGACTACTCCACCAACAACAACTGCCACACCAACAACAACTGCCACACCAACAACAACTGCCACACCAACAACAACTGCCACACCAACAACAACCAGTCGAATAGTTGAAATTACGATCGTCCCACCTGAAAGTGACAGTGCCAGCCTCTCTTTGGGAACCGAAGAACTTCCAACAGAACAAGCACTCGAAGTCACTGGAACAGACAACTCCGATGACCAAATACCTGCGGGTCTTATAGCTGCCGGAGCGGGTTTGTTGACAGCCGCCGGACTTTACCTTTCACGAAAATGGTGGTTGGGACTCCTAGCTGGAACAGCCCTAGGAATGCTGATACTTGGTCTATTTGGACGCCGCCCACCGGGAATGCCAGAAGACTTCGAAGTTTTCAAGAAACTCGGTTGGGAGGAAGACGGAACCGACGCAGTCATTACGTGGAGTGAACCTGAAAAAGGCGGAAAAGTAACCAGTTACATACTCCAAGGTTTCAAAGACAACAAATGGCTTATAATCGGCGAATACGACGACGAAACTTTCACAGATACCATTGAAACAAATAGAGCTGACGAAATCGAACGTTGGAGAATGCATGCCAAAGGCCCAGGCGGCACAGGCAAAAAAACCAAGTCAGAAACCGGACTCGACTAAAACTTTAAACGCTTTGAAAACCTCTAATCGCCCCAAGTAACGACACCCGCAAAATATGGCACAAAACCTACGGGCCAAAGTGTCTTAGAGTTTGCGAAAGCTCCGCTGAGGTCAGCGTCTGTTAGGTCCGCGCCACGGAGATCCGCATACTGGAGGTTAGATCTACGCATGTCGGCATTACGCAAATCTGCTTCTCTCAAATCAGCGTGATCAAAGTCCGACCAGAAGAGACTCGATTCAACAAAAGTAGCTCCGGTTAGATCCGCCCACGAGAAATCTGTCCAACGTCCACTTATATGATCAAGATTCGAATTTTGAAGGCTCGCAGAAGTGAAATCAGATTGATAAGTGTCCGCATACCGTAAATTCGCACCTTCAAATAATGCGTTTCGCATATCAGCGTTCACGAGACTCGCCCCGTAGAGCGAAGCTTCTGTGAAGTTTGAAGACTGTAGAGAAGCGTTTCTCATGTCGGATTCCCAAAGATTCCCATTTGAAAAATCAACTCTTTCAAGGATCGCATTTGAGAAATTGGTTTTGATAAAAGTTCCGTTGGTGAAAATAGAATCGG
>PBYV01000066.1 GCA_002729765.1 Acidimicrobiaceae bacterium | reverse complement strand
GAATCGTGACTCCAAACGAAGACACCTTTAGCATTACTCAGCGCGGCTAATCTGACAGCACCTCTCATGTAGTCGCTGAAGACAAGGAAAGTTCCTGTCACCGGGAATAAGACTCCGTGAAGAGCAATGCCATTACTTATAGCGCCCATAGCATGCTCTCTTACACCAAAAAATATTTGTCTACCTTCTGGCTCTTCATGTGATTGAATTCCATAGTTTGAGATTGAAGTGCCTGTATTGCCAGTTAGATCGGCACCACCTCCAATAAGCCCGGGCATGAATTCCATTAATGATTGGATACATTCATTACTCGCTTTTCGAGTAGCAACGTCTTCTCCCAGTTCCCAAGTTGGAAGCGATTCTTGCCAGTCTGGGGTAAGGCCAGAACCTGAAAGAGTAGCCCAAAGCTCACTTCTTTCGCCGAAAGTCGAGGACAGTTCCTCCCAGTTTTTGCGAATCTCTTCGCTTCGACTGCCAGCGGTTCGGTAGTAATCTAAGACATCGTCTGGTATCCAAAAAGTTTCATTTTCTGGTATTTCTAAAATTCTTTTTGTTTCTTTTATTTCGTCATCTTTTAGAGAGTAACCGTGCACAGCGGCAGTATTTGTGTGCGGTGAAGGTTCGCCGATAAGTGTTTTTAAAATTACAATTGATGGCTTTTGTTCTTCGTTTTTGGCCTCAAGTAGAGCGGATTCAATTGAATCAAGATTATTACTTTCATCACCTAGTTCAATTACGTTCCATCCGTAGGACCTAAAGCGTAAAGAAACGTCATCAGAAAGTGCTAAATCAGTTTTCCCATCAATCGTTATTTGGTTGTCGTCGTAGATAACAGTCAGACGGTTTAACTGAAGATGTCCCGCCAAGGAAGCTGCTTCATGGCTGATTCCTTCAGATAAGTCTCCATCTCCGCACACAACCCATATGTTGTGGTCACAGATTTCATTTCCGAGACGTGCTCTGAGGTTTCGTTCAGCTATCGCCATTCCTACTCCATTAGCGAAACCTTGTCCCAGGGGTCCCGTGGTGACTTCAACACCTGCAGTATGGCCACGTTCCGGGTGTCCGGGTGTGCGGGAGCCTAATTGTCTGAATTGTTTCAGATCTTCCAATGAGAGTTCATATCCGGTTAAATGAAGCATTGAATATAACAAAATAGATGCATGACCTGCTGAGAGGATAAACCGGTCTCTATTGGGCCAAAGTGGCTCTTTCGCATCATAGGTCATGATTCGAGTCCAAAGAATGTGAGAAAGAGGTGCAAGAGCCATTGCTGTTCCTTGATGTCCAGATTTTGCAGCATGAGGAGCGTCCATTGCAAGGGCTTTAATTACTGCAATTGAGCGGTGATCGATTTCGCTAAAGGGCATTTTTCTATTCTTCAAAGTCGGCAGCTAGCATGTATGACTTACCGTATACGCCGCGGTGCATTCAGTAGGGTATTTTCTTAAAGTCTCAGTAAATAATTTAACAGTTACCGCAAATCGACTCTCATAACACACGACGGCATCTGGGAGGAATACCATGAATTTTATGCTTAAGAAGATGCTGGTTCCTTTAGTTCTTTTCATTCTTTCTGCACTTTCGTGGTTTAATGCGGCATCACTGGACGGTCAAAGTGGAAAAGAATTAATGCCTGCAGTTTCTGACAGTGGAAATTCGCTAGTAACTCCTTTGTTGTCAGCTCGGAGAGTGCCAGTTTTTCTCCAAGCCCCTATCGCTGATAGAGAGCTTAAAAATGAAGTCGAAAATCTTGTAGCTGAACTTCCTGGACTGTCTTGTATCAATTTACTTGAAGACGGAAGAGTAATTTTTGAACAGCTTTCTAAAGAACCTGTAATTCCAGCTAGCACTCAGAAATTATTAACAGCAGTTGCTCTTTTGGAGACTTTCGGGCCTGAGTATAAGTTTTCTACCAAAATAATTTCTGAAACACAGCCAGTAAATGGAACCTTGAAAGGCGATTTATGGATAATTGGGGGAGGGGACCCCCTTTTGATGACTGCTAATTATGCAGAGCGGTATAAAGATGCATTTCCTTATACGAATATTGAAAACTTTGTCCTAGAGCTTGTTTCCTCAGGCATAAATCTCATCGAAGGATCAATTATTGGTGATGAGAGTCTTTTTGACGATATGAGATTTGTTGCTACTTGGCCAGAAAGATTTCGATATACGGACCAAATGCAATCTGGACCAATAAGTGCCCTTTCTTTAAATGCGGGTTTCATTCGTTGGGATCCTGTAAAAGAGTCGAATGGTTTTAACACTCCGACGGACAAACCAGCAGAATACACAGCAAGCGTGTTGAAGGAAATTCTAGAAGAGAATGAAATTACAGTAATTGGTGACACTTCGACTGGTGAAGCTCCGGAGACTGCCTTTTTTGAAATAGCTTCGATCGAGTCTCCTTCAATGAAAGAGATTATTTCTAAAATGCTCTTGGGAAGTGATAACACTACAGCCGAAATATTACTCAAGGGTCTCGCAGCTAACGTTGAGAAACCTGGAACATCTAGTGGGGGCGCCACTGTTGTAGCTGAGTCATTAGAGCTTTTAGGGTACGATATGGAAAGGGTTGAGGTTCTGGATGCTTCTGGTCTTGATTACGGAAATCGAGTCACTTGTAAGCTTTTAACGGAATTGTTAGACAGTGGTTCACACTCGATTCAATTGAAACAAAGTTTGCCTGTGGCTGGTAGGAGTGGCACTTTAAGGAAAAGACTATTGGATACGCCAGCGGAGGGTCTTGTAAGAGGGAAAACAGGTTCTTTGAATGGTGTTATTAGTCTTGCCGGCAGTGTCGATACTATTTTTGATAGAAGTTTAAGTTTTGCTTTCATAACTAACTTTGATGGGGACAAAGGTCGTATTAAATATATACATGATCAAATTTTGCTAGAAATGATCAAGTACCCGCAAGGTCCTTCAATAGATTTATTAAAACCGGTTGCTCTTAATGACTGAAAGAAGCATTCCGATGTTTCCGCTTAGTCTTGTCCTTTTCCCAGGGCAGATTTTACCTTTACATATTTTCGAAGACCGTTACCGAACGATGGTTGAGGAAATAATAGATGATGATAGAAAGTTCGGCGTCGTTTTGATTGAACGAGGAAGTGAAGTTGGGGGAGGTGACACTCGTAAGAGCATAGGAACTCTGGCAGAAATAATTGATTCTGAAAAATCAAACGATGGGAGATGGTTGCTGATAACTAAGGGCACGAAACGAATTAAGACTTCTAGATGGCTTGAAGATTCTCCTTATCCAAGAGCAGAAGTTTCATTTTTCGCTGAAGAAGAGTTTATTTCGTACGATGCACAGGAATGGATTAAAATCGTGACTCACATGAGAAGAGTGTTGGCTATTCTCGCTGAGTTGGGAGATGACGTTGCGCCAATATCTATCAATATCTCGGAGGACCCGCTGTTGGGTTCTTTTCAGATCAGCTCCATTCTTCCAATTACACCATTTGATTCTCAGAAATTATTAGAGGTTGCTTCAGTTAGTGAACGGTGTGCTCTGTTAAAAAGATTCCTTGTAAATATTGAAGAAACTGCTAATTCGCGCCTTCTCGAATAAGAGGGTCTGCGGCTCTTCACAAGATAGCGTTGTTGTATGAGTTCAAAAGGAAAATTGGAGAACATGTTGGATGTGCTCCGTAACTACATTCGCCAAGAAACCGTAGAACCGGTCAAATCTCTCTTTAGTTCCTTTCTTTTTCTTTTCGTAGGTTCTTTGTTCATTTCTCTTGGATGTATTTTTATTTCAATTGGCTTAGTAGGTTTTCTTCGAAGATTCGACGGATTGCATTCTTGGTTCTCATGGGTTCCCTATTTGTCTGCTTCATTATCTCTATTGGCTATGACTTTTTTTGTTGTCAGAATTCTTATCAATAAGAAAGGTAGAGATGCCTAGTAAAAGAATTTCTGAAGCAGATCTTGAAGAAGCTTTTGAGGATTTTATTGGAGAGTCTCTTCCTGGCGAGGCTAATACCTCATCTTTATTGATCATCGGAGTGACGGCATTAGCAGCTGCCGTGATTTTTGGTGTTTTTACTTCTGGAAAACGTGCAGGCAAACTCCTTTCGACTGTTGTTGAAATTAAGAGGTCATAGAATGTCATTTCGTAAAATCCTTCTTCGGGTTACTTTCCGATTTTTAAAGCGAAGAAACAAATTATTTGCTCCCATAGTTTTTTTCGGCTGGGCTGCTTCTTTTATACGTTGGCTTTCTAAGAGAGCAAAAAAATCAAATCACTTAATTGAAGATCTTGGAGTAGGGGAGAATATTTCGATATCTCATTTGAAACAACACAAAGTTTCGGAAGACAATGAGTAAGACATATCAGATTGGAGATCAAGTCTTATTGATAGATACGAAAAGACGGCAATATCTAGTAACTCTCAAAGAAGGGGGTGAATTTCACACTCATTCTGGTGTCATTTTTCACGAGAAATTGATAAATGCCCCAGAAGGAACGTCGGTATCATCAAGTTCAAATTCTATTTACATGTCGTTCAGACCTTCTATGTCTGAATATATAAAAAAGATGCCGAGAGGTGCGCAGGTCATATATCCGAAAGATATAGGAGCGATAATGATGATCGCTGATATCTATCCGGGGGCAAAAGTCTTTGAGACAGGGGTAGGTTCGGGCGCCTTGTCGATGGCGTTACTACGAAGTGGGGCAAATGTGTTCGGATACGAAATTAGAGAAGATTTTGCTAATAGGGCCCAAGAGAACGTAAGAGTCATGCTTGGAGAGGACGCTCTAGAAAGGTACACCGTTAAACTCAGAGATTCTTATGAGGAGATTGAAGAGCAAGATTTTGATCGTGCTATTATCGATCTGCCAGAACCGTGGTTAGTCGTACCACATTTAAAAGAAGCTCTTTTAAGCGGGGGGATTATTGTCGCTTATACTCCTTCCATAAAACAAGCAATAAAGTTTCGAGAAGCGATTGCAAAGAACGGATTTTCATTCGCGGAAACTATTGAGGTTTTACATCGTGGATGGCATATTGACGGAGAAGCTGTTAGACCAGATCATCGTATGGTCGCTCATACAGGTTTTATAAGTTCAGGGCGATTACTTAACAAGTGAAAATAACTTCGACAATTTGCTCTAAATTGATTCTTTTAGTACTTGTTTCGTGTACCTCTTCTGAGACAGAAATAATAACCGAATCATTAGTCGAGAATGATGAGGAATATTCTCAAGCGGGTGGTGAAGTATCAGATTTAGGGGAGAAAGCTTCTGTATTTCAGATCAAGGGTCTTGGTTGCAACTCTTTGCAATATGGAACAGGCTTTTTCGTTGAGAAAAATATTGTTGTGACAAATGCTCACGTCGTTGCTGGAGTGAATTCCCCGAAAATTATTCATAACGGTGATGAATACGATCTTGCTTTTATTTCATTTGATCCAAATAGTGATTTAGCAATCTTAAGAAGTGAAAACTTTTCAAGTAAGCCTTTGCAACTAGATGAAGCGAAAGAAGGAGAATTTGGAACAGTACTGGCGTTTGTTAAAGATGGAAATAAAGTTATTACTGAAGTCAAAATTCAAGAAAAGATAATAGCGGTCGGTAAAAATATTTTTGGTAAACCGGGAGAATCCCGAGAAGCATTATCACTAGAAGCAAGAATTGAATCAGGTTTCTCCGGAGCTCCTGTTCTTAATGAAGACTCTGCTGTAGTTGGGGTAGTGTTTTCACGTTCCAGAGGGGGAGGTTCGACTGCTTATGCCGTTCAGTCTTCAGAAGTTAAAAAAATCTTACAAGAAGAACCTGATTTGAGCAGTTCCACTAATTGCATTCCCTGATTCAACTAGTCAGCTTCTAAAAAGATACATTCCCCAGGGCACTCTTCAGCGGATTCGATGCATGCTTCAACTTGATCATCTGAAACATTCGCAAGACCTTCAGGTCCCGCACCAAAAACCTTTTCCCCTTCTTTCACATAAGCGAGTCCATCGTCAAGAAGCACGAAAACGTCTGGTGCTATTTCCTCGCACAACCCATCTCCTGTGCAGAGATCTTGGTCAATCCAAACTTTCATTTATAATTCCTCCTGGGTGAAGTAAAGATTTATCTGTGTAATTTTTCCTATGTAAATAGTAACAATTCCGAACCCAATTTTGCTGAATGATATGCATAAATTTTAAAATGTATTAACGTGAATTACTTCACAGTAAGAAATGAAATTGGAGTTCAAATGACAGATCCAAAAGATGTTTCAGATCAATCATTTAACCTTGACGACGAAAACTTTTCGCAGAGTTTCTTAAAGGAAAATAAAGAGTTACTTGAAGAAGTGAAAGAGTTACGTAAGCACAGATTAGACAATGCTCAAAAAATTAATGAACTTAGAAAACAAAATCGTGAAATTCTCTCCTCTTTAGATCAGGAAAAAACGCGAAATGGCAAACTAGCCGACACTCTTGAGTCGGTTCGAGAACAAGTTGTGAGCCTACGAGATGAAATAGAAAATCTTTCAAAACCACCTTCTGCGTATGGCACAATAGTGAAGATAAATGCTGATGGAACCACTGACGTTACTTCTTCTGGGAGAAAAATGAGACTAAATGTTCTCCCCTCCATACTCGAAAGCTTGAAAATCGGTGATGAGGTAATTCTTAATGAATCAATGGTTGTGGTCGATTCACGTGAACCAGAAATCAGTGGTGAAATAGTCAGAGTGAAGGAAATCCTAGACGCTGGTAAGAGAGCCGTGATCGTGGGAAGAACTGACGAAGAACGTGTAGTAGAGATGGCTAAGGGTCTTCATGAGTCAGGATTGAGAAGTGGTGACTCTGTCCGAGTGGATGAAAGGTCCGGGATTCTTTTAGAGCGCTTACCGCGACCTGAAGTTGAAGATCTGGTTTTGGAGCAGATACCAAACGAAACATATGAAGATGTAGGAGGCTTAGATCGTGAAATCGAGATGATCGTAGATGCTGTGGAACTTCCTTTCATGCATAAAGAACTTTTTGCTTTATATGAATTGCCGGCACCAAAAGGAATTTTGTTATATGGCCCACCTGGATGTGGTAAAACTTTGATTGCGAAAGCAGTCGCAAATTCACTTGCTTTAAAAGTTGCAGAAGTGACGGGCGATCACGCAGCTCGCAGTTATTTTTTGAATATCAAAGGTCCAGAGCTTCTTAATAAATACGTAGGTGAAACAGAACGACAAATAAGGCTCGTTTTTCAGAGAGCGCGAGAAAAATCTGAACAAGGATGGCCTGTGATTGTTTTTTTCGATGAGATGGAATCCCTTTTTAGAACTCGTGGAACTGGTATTAGCTCTGATATGGAATCAACGATTGTTCCACAGCTTTTAGCAGAGATCGATGGAGTGGAAACACTACAAAACGTCATTGTGATTGGAGCATCTAACCGTGAAGACCTTATAGATCCTGCAATTCTCAGGCCTGGACGACTAGACGTGAAGATTAAAATTAAAAGGCCAGATGAAATTGCTGCCGCTCAGATTTTTAGTCGGTATCTGACAACTGACCTACCCGTAGACACTGATCTTATCGAATCGCTCGGGGGCGGAGATCAAGACAAAGCACTTAAAGCCATGACAGACGAAGCAGTCACCGCGATGTACAGCACTGAAGAAGTCAATCAGTTTCTTGAAGTCACTTACCAGAATGGTGAAAAAGAAGTTTTGTATTTTAAAGATTTTGCATCTGGAGCGATGATTGAAAACATAGTCAGAAGAGCAAAAAAACTAGCCATAAAAAGAGACCTTGCCAAAGGCACAAAAGGTTTACAGGTCGAAGACCTTCTTACCGCTGTAAGGCAAGAGTTTAGAGAGCATGAAGATCTTCCTAACACTACGAACCCCGACGACTGGGCTAAAATTTCTGGAAAGAAAGGCGAACGAATTGTATATGTTCGGACTTTAGCTCCGGATGCTCCGGAGGACAGCGGAGGCCGCTCTATTGAAACTGTCACGACTGGCCAGTATCTGTAAAGGCACGTTCTTTTACCTTTAGGCAGATTTCTTATTTTCTTGGGTTAAGGTCCGATTGTGGCACTCCGAAGAATTTATGGAACTGAAACCGAATATGGGATAATCCATCGTGGTGTGAAGGATTCGAACCCTATAAGCGCATCGTCTTTCTTGATTAACGCTTATCTAAGTAAGACATCCGGTCCGGGTGTTGGCCCGTATTCACCCACTGTTGGTTGGGATTTTATAGACGAAAGTCCTGATATTGATATACGCGGATTTGCCCCTATTGGTTCATTGCCACCTGAAATAGAACCAAACCTAGTAAACGCTGTTTTGATTAACGGTTCGCGATATTACGTTGACCATGCACATCCTGAGCTCAGCACTCCTGAATGTTTGGATCCACTTTCTTTACTCAAATGGGACAGAGCAGGTGACGAAATACTTATCAACTCTATGTCAGCTGCCAATGAGGCACTTCCCGAAGGGGAAGAAATCATAATCTATAAGAACAATTCTGACGGAAAGGGTAATAGTTATGGTTGTCATGAAAATTACCTTGTGAGCAGGGAAACTCCATTCGGGCGCATAGTGCAACATGCAACTACGCATTTTATAAGTAGACAAATTTTTACTGGGGCTGGAAAAGTAGGAACTGAGGTTACCGGTGAAAAAAGAATGGAAGTACCTTTCCAATTGACTCAAAGGGCAGATTTTTTTGAAGAAGAAGTCGGCTTAGAAACAACTCTAAAGAGACCAATAATTAACACAAGAGATGAGCCGCATGCTGATCCTCTTAAATACCGACGCCTTCATGTAATTGTTGGAGATGCAAATCTTTGTGAGGTTTCCACCTTTTTGAAGTTAGGAACAACAGGAATTGTAATGGCAATGATTGAAGATGATTTTTTAGATAATCGCTTAAAAATAGCGGATCCTGTTCATGCACTTAGGGAAGTTTCACGTGATATGTCACTAGAAGCACCTATTCGTTTAGAAGATGGAAAAACGGCAACAGCTCTATCTTTGCAATGGGAGTTGTTCGAGCGGTCCGACAAGTACATAAGTGAATTTGGATATGAAAATGTCGGTGGCGAGAGCGTGCTGAAAGTCATGGATTATTGGGAAAAAGTCTTATCGGCTTTAGGTTCAAATCCTGATGAATTATTCGGTTTTTTAGACTGGGTAACAAAGAAGAAAATTATTGATTCGTATGCGGATAGACACAACTTAGAAGTCGAAGATTACAAGTTGTCTGCCCTTGATTTGCAATATCACGATCTCCGTCCAGAAATGTCACTTTTTTCCCGTATTTCATCAGAGAAAATTATCTCTCGTGAAGAAATTGCTTTAGCTGTAGAAAATCCTCCAGATGAAACCAGAGCCTTTTTCCGAGGTAGGTGCTTACAGAAATGGCCAGAAAATGTGATAATTGCTAACTGGGATTCGATGGTTTTCGACACCGGAGACCAAAATCTTCACCGTGTGCCGATGATGGAACCTTTAAAAGGAACAGCGCAACATGTGGGAGATCTGATTGATAACTGTGAAACGGTAATAGAGTTAATTGAAAGTATTTCAGAAACGGTCTAAAAATTGAGGTCTATAAAAATGGCTGAGAGAGAACAGAAAAAACGTAAAACATCTGAAAGTGATAAAAGCAGTACGGAGTCAAACGAACTTGCTTCTAGTCGTAATGAAGAACTTTCATCAGAGTTGGATGAGCTTCTTGACGAGATCGATGAAGTATTAGAGACAAATGCAGAAGAATTTGTTAAGAACTATGTCCAAAAAGGCGGAGAGTAGGCGAGCGGTTTTGCCTTGTAGAGTTTCATTGTGACACTTCCAATTTTTACCCCACCAGAAGATCCCGGACCTAGTTTCTTTAGTCTGTTGCAAAAAGTTGGGATTATCGAAAAGATCTCTGAAAAAATAGGAAACAACGCTTCAGTCACACACGGCACAACAATTGTTGCTATTCGTTATAAGGGCGGTGTTCTTATGGCAGGAGATCGAAGAGCGACGAGCGGGCATTTAATTAGTCATCGGACCATGGAGAAAGTTTTCCCTGCAGATGCTTTTTCAGGTGTTGGAATATCGGGTGCTGCAGGGCCCGCAATGGAAATGGTGAGGTTATTCCAATTGCAACTTGAGCATTATGAAAAAGTTGAAGGTTCACCATTGAGCCTTGAGGGAAAAGCTAATCAGTTGAGCCTCATGCTTAAGGGAAACTTCCCTGCGGCAATGCAGGGTTTAGGAGTTATACCAATTTTCGCAGGCTATGAAGAGAAAACAGACGAAGGAAGATTATTTCAATTTGATATAACCGGTGGACGCTATGAGGAAAAAGATTTCGTAGCTACCGGATCTGGAAGCCTTCATGCTTCAACAGTGGTAAAACTACGGCATTCATCTTCAGTGGAACTGAGTGAAGCAATTGACATTGCTTTAGAAGCACTTTTGGAAGCCTCAGAAGAAGATAGTGCTACTGGTGGGCCTGATCTTCTAAGAGGGATTTTTCCTGTTGTAGCGAAAATCGACTCAAACGGATTTGAACGTATATCTGACGTCGAACTAGAGGGTCGCACTGAAACGATTGTTCAGAAGATTTTACAAAGAGGAAACTCGTAGCTATGACTATGCCAATGTATGTTTCACCAGAGCAACTTATGAAAGACCGGGCTGACTACGCACGGAAAGGAATCTCGCGAGGAAGAGCTGCAGTCGCATGCACATACTCAGAGGGAGTTTTACTGTGTGCAGAAAACCCTTCAAAAACTCTGAGAAAAGCTGGCGAGATATATGACAAAATCGGGTTTATGGGAGTCGGAAAGTACAGTGAATTCGACCAATTGCGAATAGCAGGAATACGACACGCTGACTTAAAAGGCTATTCCTTCAGTCGTGATGATGTGGATGCACGTTGGTTAGCCAACCAATACGCGCAGATTTTAGGCCAGTATTTCACTCATGAAATGAAACCATTAGAGGTTGAAATGATTGTTGCAGAAATAGGTGATTCAGCGGAAGAAGATCAACTCTTCCATTTACTTTATGACGGCACCGTTATGGACACTTCTTCTTTCGTGGTTATCGGCGGAGAAGCTGAACTTATAAAGGATCGAGTCCAGGAGAATTGGAAATCAGGTTCTTCGTTGAAAGAGAGTATTAAATTGACCACTAAGGCATTATCTGGGCCTGATAAAAGTTTTTCCTCGGATGAATTGGAAGTAGCTCTTCTTTCGCGCGGGAACGGCAGAAGAGCCTTTTCTCGTATAGAAGGTGAAGAGTTAAACGAGCTTCTTGCCTGAAGCTCGCGTACTCTCCAAGACAAATGCAGAGACGAATATACGGAATCGAAAGTGAGTACGGAGTCACTTGCACAGTTGATGGACAAAGAAGATTAAGTCCAGATGAAGTTGCTAGATACTTATTTAGAAGAGTTGTTTCTTGGGGTAGAAGTTCAAACGTTTTTCTGCAGAACGGAGCGCGTCTTTATTTGGACGTTGGTTCCCACCCTGAATATGCTACGCCGGAATGTGATTCTGTTCGATCTGTAATTGCCTATGAAAAAGCTGGCGAAAGAATATTAGAACAACTTTCTAAGAGTGCAGAAAATCGCTTAAATGAAGAAGGTATTGAGGGAAAGGTATACCTTTTTAAAAACAATACTGATTCTGCCGGTAATTCCTATGGGTGTCACGAGAACTATTTAACAAATAGGCGCGATGAGTCACTTCAATATGACGAAGTTCTAATTCCGTTCCTTGTAAGTAGACAGATATATGCAGGTGCAGGAAAAATTTTACAAAGTGGAAATGGGGCTATTTATTGCATAAGTCAACGGGCGGAACATATATGGGAAGGAGTTTCAAGCGCGACTACAAGATCTCGACCGATTATTAATTCTCGAGATGAACCTCACGCCGACGCCGAAAGATTTAAACGTCTACACGTAATAGTGGGAGATTCTAATATGAGTGAGTACGCCTCTTTTTTAAAAGTTGGGGCATGTGGATTACTCTTACGAATGTTGGAAGAACCTAACATAATTTTCCGCGATATGACTTTAGAGAATCCGATAAGAGCGATCCGGGAAATTAGTCATGACCTTACCTGTAGACGGAAAGTCAGACTAACCAACGGGCGTGAAATGTCGGCTCTCGAGATGCAGAAGGAATTTTTAGAAAAGGCTCATCGATTTTCTGAGATGCGTGATTTAAATGATGAAGAAAAAGAAATTATGAAAATGTGGGAACATTGTTTAGACCGTTTAGAGCATGACCCTCTTTCTTTGTCGGTCGAGTGTGATTGGGTTGCAAAGTATCATTTAGTAGAAAAGTACCGGACGCGTAATAATTTTTCACTTGCTGATTCACGAGTGGCTCTTCTTGATCTTCAATACCATGATGTCAACAGACACAGGAGCTTGTTCTATCGAATGAATAGAAAAGGCTTGACTGAAAATATTTTAGATGAAGAAGAAATAAGACATGCGGTGGATGAGCCTCCATCTACGACACGTGCAAAACTTAGAGGCGAATTTATCCGACGTGCTAAAGAGAAGAAACGCGACTACACAGTGGATTGGGTTCATTTAAAACTGAATGACCAAGCCCAAAGAACCGTTCTTTGTAAGGATCCATTTCGTTTCGAGGATGAAAGAGTTCAAAAGCTTATTGACTCCTTATAGTGTCTCCAGCGTCTAATATATTTCAGTGAAGAAAATCGAACGGTTGTTGAATTTGATTTCAGCGCTTCTATCGACAGAAAGACCACTAAGTAGACATGAGATACGCGAGCGTATTCCTGGAGCCTATGCAGAAAGTGATGAGTCCTTTAGGCGTGCTTTTGAAAGAGATAAGGATGAATTAAGAGCTCTAGGACTCCCAATTTCTTTGGAGCGAATCCCAGGTACGGACCCGCCTTTAGAGGGTTATCAGATACGTCAAAGTGATTATGAAGCGGATCACCCACTTTTAGACCCTGAAGAAATAGCAGCATTGCACTTAGCGTCAAATTTAATCCACCTGCAAGACGATGATATAGATTCCCCTTTCTACAAAATGGGAGGTGTCTTGGGGGATAAAAGATCCGCAATAAGTGAAATACCAAATGAGACACTGCTCGATGTCTGCCTGCATGCCTTAATTGAGCGCTCAACTATCTTTTTTACATATAAAAATGCAAGACGAGAAGTCAATCCGATTCGAGTAGTTTTTTCGGGTAGTAATTGGTATCTCATCGCTTACGACAAAGACCGTCTGGATGTTAGGCATTTTCGACTTGATCGTATTGAAGGAGAAATTGAATTAACCCTCGAAAAATTTACGCTTCATAAAGAAGTTTCAGAAATATCGCAGGAAGCACCTTGGCGTTTTGGTGAGGAAGAAAGGTTAGTTGAATTTAAAATCAATAAAAGTCATGCAGCGTGGGCTTTAGAGATTATCGGAGAGACTGCTGTCCACGAAGAATTACCAGACGGATCGATAATTTTACACGAAGTGGTGCGTGACTGGGAAATTTTTCGGTCTTTTATATTCTCATTTCTTGATGCAGCAGAAGTTATGGCACCCCCTGAATCTCGTCAAGACATAATCCATTGGTTGGAGTCGATGCAATGACAAATATGAACACCTTAGAAAGGATCAAACGCTTATTGTCAGTACTACCTTGGATAGAAAGCCAAAATGGCCCATATATAGAGGAAGTATCATCAAGATTTGAT
>PBYV01000065.1 GCA_002729765.1 Acidimicrobiaceae bacterium | reverse complement strand
AGGACCAAAAACCGTCACCGAAGTGCCAGCCAACCCATCAGAAGCAGGCGCAGCAGTCGTCGCAGGCGCAGCAGTCGTCGCTACAGCAGCAGAACTACTTGAACTATCGTCACTATCACTACCACAACTTGAACTCACAAGCGCAAACGCTAAACAAGCACCAAGCACAGCAAGAATCTTACGATTCACAATATTCCCTCCTCGTCACCACCTATTAACCAGGCAAATGACACAAATAATTATAAATTAACAACACAAGACTCGCGCTCACAGTAACAAAACGCCAAATCCAACATGCTTATAGGACTAAGGTCACATAACTAAATAAATCGTTCACTTTCATAAAAACTCGTAACTATGTAGTGTAATTTTATGTCCCCTGATTATGAGATACCTTCCTTTAGCGTTTTGCAACTTGGGAACTTTTTGAAAGATGGACTCAACAATCTTTTCCCGCAAGATTTTTGGATTGAAGGACAAATATCTAACTTTCGGATCGTTCCAAAATCTGGACACGCATATTTTGATCTAATCGATCCAATCTCTGAGCAAGGTTCACAACCAATGGGTAAATTCAGTGTCGCTTTATGGAATTCTCAACGTTCAGAAATCGATAGAACTCTCCAAAACAAAAGCGAATTAATTCTTGCTAACGATATAAACGTAAAAATTCTTGCTCATCTAGACTTTTGGCCGCCCGGGGGCCGATTACAACTAATAATGCGCGACGTTGATCCTCAATTCACCTTCGGTCATCTAGCTCAAGAAAAAGAAAAACTGCTCCAAAACTTAAAGACAGAAGGTCTAACTGAAAGAAATAAGCTGCATATAATTTCAAAACCTGCTTTAAATATTGCTCTGATAACAAGCATTGGTTCTGCTGCGTACGCTGATTTTTGCGATGAGTTGCTTAATAGCAATTTTTCTTTCAATGTTCTGGCAAGAGATACAAGAATGCAAGGAGAAGGTTCAGCTTCTGATATTGAAGAAGGTTTAAAAATAGTTACTTCATATCAACCAGATGTAATAGCAATAATAAGAGGAGGAGGTTCCACCAGCGATCTGCTCTCGTTCGACTCAGAAAGCCTCGCTAGAGCAATAGCTAATTCTTCAATTCCAATTTTTACTGGAATCGGACATGAAATAGATCAAAGTGTTGCAGATGTTGTTGCGCACACTTCTTATAAAACCCCTACAGCATGTGCCGTCGGTTTAGTAGAAACCGTTAATGAGTTCATCGAAAAAATACTTGCTATCAAAACTGCGGTCATCAATCTTTCGCACAACAAAATATCTCTAGCTCAATCCCACCATTCAAATCTGTATTCGCGGACTGTGACTATCGCAAAAACTTCTCTATTTAATTCCAATGAAAACTTAAAAGGAGTAAAAGAACGTATTTCAGTAATTGTCCCGAACATCATAAAACGAAATGGAGACAAACTCCATGGATTTGAAGATCAAATAAGAGCGTTAGACCCTAAACGGCTTCTTGCCAGAGGATGGTCAATTACGCGTACACAAAACGGTGAAATTATTTCATCAACTAACAATCTTTTTAAAGGGGATGAGATCGAAACAATTTTTGAGGACGGTACTGTTAAAAGTACTATCAATGAGGTAGTCATATGACAAAAGAAACAAATAAGGCTAACGAAGACAGTGAAATAAGCTATTCGTTAGCTTTAGAAGAACTCCAAGAGATTCTCACTGAGCTTGAATCTGATCAAATTGATATCGATGAGCTTGCAAAAAAAGTTGAGCGGGCAAATGATCTTCTACAACAATGCCAAAAGCGGTTAACTTCCACCCAAATGCAAGTTGAAAAAATAATCGATGTTTTAAACGACGATTGAATTGAGAGATTAAATGAAAATTCAAAAACTTGAATCAATTAACGCTTTTGTAGCAGTTGATCTAGAGGATGCACCTGGACGAGGAATCTTAAGAGCTTCAAAAAAAATTCTTCAAGGAGGAGCAAAAGATTTAGCAAGATCAATGACCTATGGGCTTGCTTCCCTGAACTTAAAAGAAACAGGTATTTCAGCAGGAATAAGCACTACACCAGAAGAAAAAAATGAAGCAATAAAAACGTTTTTCGAAGAAATTAGCGAATGGGGAAACGAATTTACTTTCACTGCTGGACTTGGGGTGAAACCTGAGAACACCACCGAAGACAGGCATGAAGAAAAATTACAACTTTTAGCCATGGGAACTGTAATAAGCGCTTTATCAGCTAAGCCAGACGCAAAGACAGCTGTTATAGATGACAAAATTTTAAGCTCTATTTTAGAAAAAGAACTTACTGACAAAGGAATTGAGATCGTCAATTCAGAAAATCCAATTACTGAAAAAGCAGACATTCTTTTTTGTGGATCAAAAATTGGTGCAATAGATCATGAAACTGCAGAAACACTTTCTTTTTCAGTGATCGTCCCTACTGCTGCCCTTCCAATAACTACTCGTGCTGTTGCGGTATGTAAACGAAAAAACATAATTGCCTTACCTGATTTCATTACAACAGCCGGTCCATTAATAAACGACAAAAATCAAATTGCAGAAAAATTATCTTCAATCATTGAGGAAGTTATTAACCATGCTGACGGCCCTTTAATTGGGGCCTGCGAACGTGCTGAAGTTTTTCTTTCAAATTGGCAATCCGAATTACCTTTCGGTCGCCCAATGGCTTCTTAATTCCATCTTTAGCTAGGGATATTGAAAAGTCGGCTCTACGCTAGATACCTCTGGGGCTGTAGCTCAGTTGGCTAGAGCACCTGCTTTGCAAGCAGGGGGTCGCGGGTTCGATTCCCGCCAGCTCCACAAATATTTAGGAAACTTCCTTTGGACGGTAGAAAATAAATAATTGAGATAGCCCTGCACCTACTCCTAAAAGAAGTGAAATTAAAAGTCCTGCCCAGCCATCAAATTTGGTTGATGATGCATTAAGCGCATTATCTAACGACCATTCGCCGGGACCTATTGTTGCTATTGTCATTGCAATTACAGCAAGAACAAAAATATATTCCCAACCTTCTTTAATAATAAAAAAGCCATTATCTCGATGAACAGTCCACCCTGCTACAACCATTAAACCAATAAGACCAGCCGATGCAAATGAAGTTAATAATCCCGCCGCGAGAAGCAATCCAACACAAAGTTCAGTTGAGGCTGCTAAATATGCATTTAGTCTGCCTTTTCTAACCCCAATACTTTCAAACCAGCTTCCTGTTCCTGGAATCCGCCCACCTCCGAAGAACTTGTTCCACCCATGAGCAAAAATGGTTAATCCAATTACAAGACGCAAAATGAATAATACGAGGTTTAATTCTGTTGAAAGTTCCATTTTCCTTTTGTTTCTATTCGTTTAATAAAGACCTGATTGCACAATCTACCATAGAAAGGAAACTTGTTATTTGAGAACTTTCCCTTAGGTAGGATCTAAACAATGTTTCTGTTAAAAATTATTGTCGCTATTGGTATTGCTTTCTTGATCATCAAGGTCGGAGTTTTTATCCTTAGATCTTTAGCTACTCCCCCTCCTGCACCTCCACCTCCCGGAGAATTAAGAAAAGTAAAACTCTTATATAGATGTGAATTGTGTGGCGCAGAGGTTCGAATGACTACTGCAGCTGAAGAGAATCCTGACCCTCCTAGGCATTGTATGGATGATATGGAACTTCTCATTGAGGAAGAATAATTCAAGAAGTTATCCACAGGATGTGTATAAACCTGTGTGTTAATAACATTTATGTAATTACATAACTACTTAAATATTTTAATGAAATTGAGTTGCTGTAATTATTCCACCCAAAATTGAACCTAGACCTAATAGTAAAAATGAGTTGCTTGTTCCTCCGGGTAGCCATCCGACGTAATTAAAGAAAATAATTAAAACACCAACTGCTAAAAGGCTAAACATTAAAATTGGAACCCATTTAGGGGATTCTTGTGCTTTTGAGGAAGGTTTTCGCGGTATGTCAGAAGTTCCCCTAGGGGTTACACGACCACCTTCAATACGTTTTTTTTGTGGACTACTCATGGTGTGATGTTAGACATTAAATCTGCATTCGCATCGTTTTTTATCGGTTAGGTTTAAATATTATGAGTTTTAAAATACTTGTTATTGATAATTACGACTCTTTTGTTTACAACCTTGTTCAATATCTGGGTGAACTTAACACAGAACCTCTAGTAAAGCGTCATGATGCTATAACAATTGATGAAGTCGAGGACATGTCACCTCATGCTCTTTTAATTAGTCCCGGCCCGGGAAACCCTAAACAGGCTGGAATTTCAGTTGATCTTATTAAGTGGGCTGCTGGAAAAATTCCAGTTTTAGGAATTTGCCTTGGACACCAGTGCATCGGAGAAGCTTGGGGAGGGAAAATCGTACATGCACCTCAAGTTATGCATGGTAAAACATCACTTATCTCACACAATAAATCAGGGCTTTTCAAAGATATAGAATCTCCATTTAACGCAACTCGATACCATTCTTTAATGGTTGACCCTGAATCCTTTCCAGATGAACTAGAAATAACAGCAAAAACTGATGATGGTTTAATAATGGGTCTAAAACATAAGCAATTTGAAATCCACGGACTCCAGTTCCACCCTGAATCAATACTTACCTCGTTTGGTCACAAGTTGATTGAAAATTTCTTACTAACCGTCAAAGAATAATTACTGGCTTTGATCTACAACTGATCCCTGCTGAGGTATTTCGGATCTGCCAACAACAATTGTCACAATTGTGCCTAATTCAACTTCAATTTCTGGTTGTGGGCTTTGGCTTATCACTCTTCCATCATTAACTGATTCAGTTGGCAACAATTCTTCTATTAGGTTTATTTGAAAACCTTCTTCTTCAAGAATTTGAACAGCGGAATCTTCAAGCAGGCTAGTAACAGAAGGAACTATCATTACCGGCAAGCCCGAAGAGATAACGATTTCCACTCTGCTTCCTGGAGACAACTTGCTTTGGGCAGGAGGTTCGGTTCTTATAACCAATCCTTCAGGAATTGTTTCACTTGCCTCTTCAGAAGTTGAAGCAAGCCAGCCAAGTTGCGAAATTATATTCATCGCCGCTAAAACAGGACGGTTTTCAAGGTCCGGAATTTGTTCAACGGCAGGCCCTTTAGAAACAAACAAAATAACTCTTGTTCCAGGTGTTATTTCAGTACCAGCTACAGGGTTCTGGTCGATAATCTGACCTGCTGGTTGCACAGGATCTTCAAGCTCTAAAGTGTCAACTCTTAATCCCATTGCTTCCAAATCTCTAACAGCGTCTCCAACAGAATCACCAATAACTTTTATAAGTGTCATTGGCCCAGTTCCTTTACTCACCCACAATCTGACAGTTTCTGCTGGTTCAAGTTTTGCTCCAGCTCTTGGCTCTTGATCAAAAACTGTGTTTTCGGAATAGTCGATATTTGTTTGATAATCCATTTGAACACTTAATTTCGCCTCTCGAAGAATTTCCCTTGCTTCATCAAGTGGTGTCCCAATTAAATTTGGTACTTCCGACATGCTTAGCTGAACAGGAGTATCATCACTATCTTCTACTCCTATGGTGTCAAGAAATTGAATCACCAAATATCCAAAAATGACAATAAGAATGCCCATAAAAACTGTAAAAAGAGCGGTTCTTCTGAATCCATCATCTCGTCTGACTCTCATTTTTTTCTGTGAGGGCGAAACAGGAGCAGCATGTTGAAATGTTCTACCAGTAACTCCAGATTGATTACTTGGTCTTAAATCATGAGCGCCTTCTTGGTAGCGTCGCAAATCACTTCTTAAATCTTCTGCAGTTGGATAACGATTTACTGGGTTTTTTGCTAGCAGTTTCATTGTTACCGCTTCAAGGGATTCTGCTACGGAAACACCCGCAGCTCTTAGAGAAATGGGGCTGTCTTGCACATGCTGGTAAGCAACAGCTACAGGTGTTTCACCAGTAAATGGTGGGTGACCTGACAACATTTCATAAATCATTACTCCTAAGGAATAAAGGTCGCTTCTCGGGTCAACCTCCATGCCCTGAGCCTGTTCGGGTGAAATATAGGTTGCTGTACCCATTACTGTTCCAGCTTGAGTCAACTCACTTTGGACATTCGCTAATGCTCGAGCAATACCAAAATCTGCAACTTTTATATGACCGTTTGGGGCGACGAGGACATTTCCTGGTTTTACATCGCGATGGACTATTCCATTTCTATGAGCAAAACTGAGTGCAGCGGCAACTTCGGAAGAAATTTCAGCAACTTTGTCAGGATGTATAGAACCTTCGGTTCTGATTATTTCAGCTAAACTTCGGCCTTCTACATATTCCATCACGATGAAATATGTACCGCTTTCTTCTCCCCAATCGAAAACGCTAACTATGTTTGGGTGATTTAAATTAGCTGCTCTTTGCGCTTCCCGGCGAAAACGTTCTACAAATTGCTGGTCTTTGGAAAACTGATCAAAAAGAACTTTGATTGCTACGGGTCTATCAAGTAACAAATCGCGAGCAAGGAAGACATCAGCCATCCCACCTCTTGCAATTTGTCTATGAAGTTCATAACGGTCATTGAACACCGTTGGTTCTTGATTAGCCACGGAAAATAATTCTACTTATCTAATTGAGTTTGTGTATGTATCAAAATATTTCTTTTGTTGTCAATTTCTTATCTCGTTCACAAATCTTTCTGCCTCTTCAAAAGAATCCATTAAAATTGAATCAACTACAATCTGTCGAGTTTCCTTTGATAAATCCAGAATCGAAATTTGAGTTTTTCTTTCTACAGTAGGTTCAAACCAAAGAACCCCTTGAGGTCGACCTTTATAAATTGCGACACCACCATTATATTCTCCTACAAACCAGCCGTTTCTCGCATATAGACCTATTGCTGTAAATACAGAAACAATTAAAAGCAAAGTTGATAAACATATTGCAATTGGTTTCCAGTCAAAGTTTCTTATTTCTTGATCAATTGATGGGTTAAGTAGAGTTTTAACTGCCGGATATGGAACCATTTCATTTAAAACCCAATTTTCGTTTTCAAGTTTTGTTTCTTCTGTAACTGACACAACTAGGGCGGTTATATTGTCGTGTCCACCTGCTTTTAAAGCATCATCAACCAAATTTTGCGCTATGTTCTCCAATTCCTCATCTTTCATAAGAATTTCAGCAATTTTTTCATCATCTATTTCATTAAATAGTCCATCACTACAAAGTAAATATCGGTCACCAGCAACTGGAGTCAATTCCCATGTATCTATAACAAGATCGTGTTCAATTCCTAAAGCTCTAGTCAAAATATTACGTTGGGGATGTCGAGATGCTTCTTCCTGTGTTAACTCACCCGCTCTTACTAGATCCGCGACCAAACTGTGATCGAGTGTTACTTGTGTTAACTCAGAACCTCCTAATCGGTAAATACGACTATCTCCAACGTTCGCAATGCCGATTTTTTTTCCTCCATCATTTCCAGAAATTTCTGTTAATACACAAACTGTTGTTCCCATCCCTGAAAGAGTTTCGTCTTTATTAGCTCTTTTTATAATTGCTTGATTTGCTTTTGAAACAGACTTAACTATGTCTGCTACTGAATCGATTTTTCCGGTTTCAAGAATTGTTGAAGTTGCTTCTAATGAAGCGACCTCACCGCCTTGGTGACCTCCCATTCCATCAGCCAGTACATGTATTCCTGCTCGTGAAGCATGACTGTCTTGATTTGTTTGCCTTACTTGGCCTATGTGAGTCACCCCAGCTGCATTTATACAGGAGCTTTCTTTTCTTTTCTTAGACATTTTCAAACCAGTATTAGACAGTATCTGTTCTTAAACAAATATTACTGCGAATTGATAGATAGCTTTAGTCACATCAAATTTGTGGGATGAGTTAGAAGATGGAGTTAACCTTTTCAAAGTCTCTGGCGCGAGTGGCGGAACTGGCAGACGCGCAGGATTCAGGTTCCTGTGTCCGAAAGGATGTGGGGGTTCAAATCCCCCCTCGCGCACAAAGATTAATTGTTTAAATCAACTACAGTTCTGCCGCGGATTTGACCATCAGTTATATCATTTGCGGTTTCAATTACTTCTTCAAGGTTGATTGTTTTTGTCATCTCGTCTAAATGCTCGATTTTTAAATCTTTCGCTAAACGTTCCCAAGCTGTGATTCTTTTTTCTCTAGGAACATAAACAGAGTGAACTCCGCGCAATGTGACTCCTCGTAAGATAAATGGAGCAACACTTGCTGGAAGATCCATCCCTTGCGCATTCCCACAAGCCGCAACACAGCCTTCATCCATGACAGTCGTTAAAACGTTTGCAAGTGTATGGCTGCCAACAGTATCAACTGCTCCCGCCCACTGGGCTTTAGCTAACGGTCTTTTAGACGGTTCTGATAATTCTGATCGATCAATAACTCCTGTCGCGCCAAGATTTTGTAAATAGGGAGTTTCTTCAGCTCTTCCTGTTGAAGCATGTACTTCATAACCGAGGTTCGCAAGAATACTAATTGCAACACTTCCCACCCCTCCGGCGGCACCTGTTACAAGGACCGGTCCGGAATCTGGCATCACCCCGTGGTCTTCTAAAGCAAGCACACATAGCATCGCTGTATAACCAGCAGTCCCTATTGCCATAGTTTGTTTAGTGGTAAAAGCTTCAGGAAGAGGCACTGTCCAATCACCATTTACTCTCGCCTTCTGGCTAAAACCTCCCCAGTGGTCTTCCCCTATACCCCAACCATTAACTACAACAGAGCTCCCTATAGACATGTCATCACGTTCTGATTCTGAAACAACTCCAGCTAAATCAATTCCTGGCACCATTGGCCATGAACGTATTACGGGTAATTTATTTGTAATCGCTAACCCGTCTTTGTAATTAATTGTTGAAAACTCAACATCAATTAATACATCCCCTTCGGGTAGGTCTTCATTATTGAGTTCACGTATTTCTACATTTATTTCTTCTTCATTTTTTTCAGCAAGTAAAGCTTTAAACATTAAATCCTCCGTCTTGGAATTCTTATATTTACCCAGCAAACATGGTTAACCACTGTTCTTCAGTACGTGGTAAAAAAACATAATTTTGTTGCCTCGTGTGACCCATTTGTGCACTTGGTTCAGGCGAGTATAAATGCCCTGGAAAAAGAGTTGCTTCGTCTGGGACTTTTGACAATCGATTATGCAAACTGTCGTACAAAGCTGCCGGATCCCCACCCGGCAAATCGGTTCGTCCACAACCCTCCAAGAATAAAGTGTCTCCAGCTACAAGTCGGTTTTCCACTAAGAAACACTGACTACCAGGTGTATGCCCTGGTGTATGTATCAACTCGATTTTTATTTCGCCGACATTTACTATGTCACCACTTGAGTGTTCCACTACATCTTTACTTTCAAGACCGGTGATTTTAGTTATGAATTCAGCTTCTTCTTTCTGAGCATGGATTGGAACTGAGACTTGTTCTAATAATTCTTTAACTCCAACGATGTCATAGCCCATCATTGACCCACCAACATGATCTGGGTGGTAATGAGTAGCTAAAACACCGCTACATTGCATGCCATCTTCTTCAAGTATTTCAAGTAAAGCATTTACGTCATATGCAGGATCAACAATTACCGATTCACCGGTTTCTCGGTCACCTATTAAATAAACAAAATTGACCATTTGTTTAGCCAAGTTGTCGGTATTCCCAAAATCTCTTCCTGAAAGGAGTTGCTTGAAATAAAGGCGGTCAGTAGCTGGGTTCACATTAATAGGGTACGTAAATTTGAGAGTTTTAATTCATTTTCTGAACGCTTAGTAAGTCTTGTTTAATTTGTTCGATCCATTTTGAGATACTTCACTATCCTTATTATGTGGGTGAAAATAAACGTCTTGCATATTTGGGTCCTTCTGGGACATTTACAGAACAGGCTCTTTTAAATCAAACTGATTTGAAAGAACTGGAACTAGTTAGTGTTTCCTCAATTCCTGAAGTGCTTAAAAGGGTTTCAGATAATGAGGCTGATCTTGGTTTTGTAGCAATTGAAAACTCAATTGAGGGCAGTGTGAACATTACGCAAGACACTCTAACTTTCGATGCGAACTTGTTGATTCAACGTGAAGTTGTTTCAAGTATTGAATTGAATCTTCTTGTTAAACCTGGCACGAGTTTGGATGAAATTACGACTGTCTTATCGTTTCCTCATGCAATCGCTCAATGTAAAGATTGGTTGTCTGATAATTTGCCTAACGCAGTAACAGAAGCAGCTAACTCTACCGCTGATGCCGCTAAACAGGTTTCCGGCAAATCACACAATACTTTTGCTGCTATTGGAACTGAAAGAGCTGCTGATGCTTACGGTTTAGAAATATTGGTTGGTGGTATTCAGGATCATTCGGATAACGAAACTCGTTTTGTTCTTGTTGCTTCCGATGGTGTTCCAAGTCCTACTGGCTATGACAAAACTTCTATTGTTGTGTTTCAAGACGCTGATCGTCCTGGAAGTTTGTTGGGGATTCTTCAAGAATTTGCTGCTCGTTCTCTTAATTTGACTCGTTTAGAGTCACGCCCCACAAAAAAAGGGTTGGGTAATTATTGTTTTTTAATAGATCTTGAAGGACATATTTCTGATGAGGTTGTTGCTGATTGTCTTAAAAACCTTCATGTGAAAAATGGTTCAGTTAAATTTTTGGGCTCTTATCCTGCCGCTGGAGATGACAATACGATTTTGGATAAGGCAACGGTTGACTCTGAAAAAGCTGATTCGTGGCTTGATGAACTTCGTGGTCACATAGGTAAATAGTTTAAAAACTGATGGCGGAGGGTGCGGGATTTGAACCCGCGGATCCGTGAGGATCAATGGTTTTCAAGACCATCGCAATCGTCCGCTCTGCCAACCCTCCGTAAATGATCCTACCGTTACTTTCTATGCGTCTCTGTCACCCGATAGCATCAGATTGTTAGGAGAGGTGGCTGAGTCAGGTTGAAGGCGCTCCCCTGCTAAGGGAGTAAGGGCTTAATAGCTCTTCGAGGGTTCGAATCCCTCCCTCTCCGCAAAATTTAAGACCGTGGAAGTGAACGGAAAAGTAAAGTTGACCGTACACTCCTGCAAAAGCGCCTGTAGCTCAGTTGGATAGAGCGTCTGATTACGGATCAGAAGGTCGGGGGTTCGAATCCCTCCAGGCGCGCAACTTTCACAGAATTTTTTAGGCTTCTTTCATTATTAAATGTTGAGCATAAAAATTGAGCATGTCTTTCTTAAATATTTCAGGCTGGTCTCCTGTTCCCCCTAGATCCGCCCCCAAACGGCCATAACCCTGTTTCATTGCATAAACGAAAATATCGTAATCAACTAAATCTGGATTTGCTTCTTGTGTTTGTGGATCAATCATCGCTCCATCGTCTTCAAGGAATGTGATTGGTGCTTCTGGTGCTACCCGAGCTGTTGGGATTGCATGTACGGGTTCATGACGGTCGAAACTATGATGGGCACCTTCAACAACACTCATAGTAGCTTTTCCACCATTTTCGTTGATGGCTTCTATCTGGGTTTCAATTTGTTTAATTGAAACCCAGTTGTCTATCTCCCCAACAATTGCTCGAACTTGCGTTGTTCCGGTTTGAGAATTTTTGAATTGATGTCCACACCATGGGTAAACCGAATAAATAGCTGCAAAACCATTATTTGAACCAATGATCGGATCAGCGAAATTTCGCATAGAAGCCATCAGAACCGCTGATCCACCTCGACTATGACCTTGAGCAGCAATTCTTTCTACATCTATTAAAGGATGCTCACATAATGTTTGATAAGTGGCTAGAAGGTCATATGCAGATGCCGCAAAACTATATTGTGTCTGATTTTCAACCGTTGACTCAACAGATCTAGCCCCAAATGGATCTAAAAGAAAAACTGCGTACCCCTCATCAACAAGTACTTCAGCATGCGCTTTATGATTGGGTCCTACTCCTAAACTCCCTGGAACAATTATTACCAACGGAAGCGGTTTGTTTGTTTCGGGAATAAAGAGTTTCCCATCGATCGTTACCGTTTCACAATTTTTGATATCTGAGATTACTTGGTGATAATTTTTTGGATTTCGACTTAATATTTCTACGTTCTCACCAATAACACCCGCAAAATCAACTTCTTGTTCTATCCAACGTTCTTCTTGTTCCATTAGTTGCTCCAAATAAAAATCTTTTTAGTTATCAGCGTTCATCATCCCCAGCCCGATATTTATGAGTTAACTCATTTAACTGCGTTACCGCTTCTTCTGAAAGTGGTTTAGCAGCAGCTGCTATTGCATCATCGAGTTGTGTTGGGTTCGTAGCTCCGACAATGGGTGACGTAACAAATGGTTTAGAGAGAACCCATGCAACTGCTAATTGAGCCATGGAGATACCTTCGTTTTCTGCGATCGGTTTAATTTGTTCAACCGTGTCATGAAACTCGTCTCGCCAATATCTTTCCCTGTAACGTTCCCCTTGTTCACTTTCTAAAGCGAACCTTGATCCAGCTCTTGGAGTGCTTCTTTCGTGCTGTCCTGTTAGAAGCCCTCCGGCTAGAGGGTTATAAGGTATAACTCCTATCCGATCGTGTTCACATAATGGAAACAGTTCTCTTTCCATTTGTCGGAACAAGAGGTTATATCGAGGCTGGACGGATTCAAATCTTGCTAAATTAAGCGTTTCGCTTCTACCTATTGACCGGGCAAGCAACCAAGAAGGGTAATTCGAACAACCCAAGTAACGCACTTTGCCCATTTTGACTAAGTCATCCAAAGCTCCAATTGTTTCATCAATGGGGGTTTGATAATCGGGGAAATGGACTTGATACAAATCAATAAAATCTGTTTGAAGTCTTTCAAGCGAAGCGTCAACTGCATCAAAAATGTGCCTTCTACTTGAACCTCTTTGCCAGGGTAAAGAACCCATCGGTGCCCAAAATTTTGTGGCTAAAACAATTTCTTCTCGTTTCCCTTTAAGCCACTTTCCAATGATTCTCTCTGTGTCACCTATAGTGTCTTTTCCTGAAGCTGGATACATATCAGCTGTATCAATGAAAGTAATACCTTCGTCTTGTGCTTTATCAAGAATGGCGTGCGATGTTTTCTCGTCGCATTGGTTTCCAAATGTCATAGTCCCCAAGCAAAGCCTTGAGACATTTAATCCTGTTCTTCCTAACTGTGAATGTTCCATTTAAAACACGGTACTAGCGACTTTGTTTTTTTAATAAACAAATCTCACTTAGAACACTTCGTAAACTGTGTTTATAGAAAATCTTTCAGGTAAAAATATGAATGTAGACCAAAAATTAGTTGATTTCGCTGTATCAATAGCTAAAGAAGCAGGCGAGTTAACACTTTCACTTTTCAACGACTTAAATCTAGAAATAATTAAAAAACCAGATGGTTCACCTGTTACTGAAGCTGATCGAGGCGCTGAACGTTTACTTAGACAAAGAATCTCAGATTCTTTTCCTGAGGACTCAATCATCGGAGAAGAAGAAGAAAATGTGCTTGGCTCTTCGGGTCGAACATGGATTTTGGATCCAATAGACGGAACTCAGTCTTTTATTAATGGTGTTCCTTTGTTCGCTAATCTTGTTGCTTTTGAAGATGAGCATGGTTCAGCAGTGGGGGTTATAAATCTTCCAGCTATTAATGAGTGCATTTGGGCGGGAAGAGGTTTGGGGTGTTTCGCTGATGGTGAAAAAGCACATGTTTCAAACATTGAAACGCTTGACGGTTGTTGTGTAGTTACGAGTGGTGTTGATTATTGGGATTCTTTATATTTTTTCGAATCTTTATCAAAAACTGAAACCACTGTTAGAACGTGGGGAGATGCTTACGGTTATGCCTTGGTGGCAACTGGTCGTGTTGATGCCATGGTTGACCCAATTGTTAATCCGTGGGATGTTGCTCCAATGCTGACAATTATTCCTGAAGCGGGAGGAGTTTTTACTGATTTTAAAAATAATGAAACTGCTAACGGAGGAAATGCGTTGGCCGCAAATCCTGCACTTCACACCCTTTTAATCGATTTAGTTAACGATTAAGTACTAACGGTTCATTCGGCGGTCTGCCTAATCCCCTACCGCAAGTTATTCCTGCTTCAGGTGCAGCTTCCCCATCCATAAAAAAATCAACAAACTTGTTAAGTCGGGGGTCGTTTGATGTTTCTATCTCTAATCGTCTACCCCATGAAGTTGCTACTATTGGAGACATTTGCTCAGAATGTGGTGAAAGTAAAATTTTTGATTTGCCTGAAAGCATTGTTGTAAGGTTTATAATTTCTTCTTTTTCAATTTCTGGTTTATAAGTGACCCATACAGCTCCATGTTCCAGAGCATGAACTGCAGCTTCGTCTAATAATTCAACTTTATAAATTCCGCATGTGTGCCATATTCCTAAATGATCTCCTCCAGCAGGAGGAATGGTTGGATAATCAACATTTTCATCAGTGTGCTCGCGTGAAGTTATTACTAAATATTCAACCTCTTCTAACATTTCTTCTGTCGAAATTTCTGTGGGTGCATTTTTTTCACTGCTGCAAGAAATCAGTGCAATCAGAAAAATTATTCCTAATAAAAACGTAAATCTAAACTCTTTTTTTGTTTTATTCATAATTTTTTCTAAACCGTTGTTTTATCGCCTTCAAAAATTTCCACAGCAATACTTCTTTTAGTTAATTCAGAAAGAAACTCAGATGGTTCTACTATTAATGCAAGTGTAGACATATAATTCAAATTAATTTTTTGTTTTAAAAGATATTCTGTGGTTAAAGCTGTAACAGCTGCTGCAGCTGAAGCTGGATGTTCAGAAACTCCCAAAACAATATTTTCTTGAACACCATTTTTATTTCCTCTTAATTCAACTCTTATTGCTCCGATTCCTCCTTCATTGTGAGGTGGAGTAAGCATTGGAAAAAAAGCTGTAAACCTATCTCTTCGCGTCGCCGCCATTTTTGCTGAAATTCTCGACACGTCTGGAAAAGCGTTATGTAAAAGTATTGGATCCGACAATGCAGCGTGATAACAATCCTGGGGCCCTACAGGTTCTGGAAACCATAAAAGTTCTCGCCCAGACCCTCCTAATCTTTTATCCCATTTGTCTTCACGCCAACCGAAAGACATCCTGCTTAATGCACGATGGTGAACCAAAGCACATGCTGGGCCACCAGTGCCCATTTTAGAAACGTGAATCTCTTCAGTTTGTTCTAATAAAGTTTTTCCATAAGCAGACAAAACGCAACTTAGACCTGGTGCGAATCCAGTCCCTACCACAACAGGAACTCCAAGCTCAAAAGCTTCTTTTTCTAGATTTAGTATTGAAACTGTTTCAGATAAACCATCTGAAACAACAACTGTTGGACGGCGTAAACTAATTGCTTTTTTAACCGCTTCTAGTTGTGTGCCTCTAGGTGATGCCACTACTACTACATCAGCATCCATATTTTGAGGAAATGGAAAATGCTCTACTTCAACACGACTACCAAGAGTCTTTGAAGCTATTCCTAGTTTCTCTGGTGCAATATCCCTAAGAAGTATTTTGTCAACAGTATTTGATGATAAAAGTTGTTGAGCGACTTTAGTTCCTACCGCTCCAGCTCCTAAAACAAGTGCACGCACTAGTTGTTACCAAAGTTGGAAATTTTTTTCCATCCACCTGTTCTTTTTTCAACACCAGGTTTTTTCTGAAAACTAAGGACACCAGCAACTGCAGATGCAGTCATTATTGCTGCTAAAGCTCGTCTTAATTTATTCATAACGTGGGCCCAGCTGGAATTGAACCAGCGACCTCACCCTTATCAGGGGTGCGCTCTAACCGGACTGAGCTATGGGCCCGTAAATTAACTGCAAATCTTAAGTGTTTAACTTTAAGAGTTAAAAACTATGTTACGTATTATGTTGGTGGATTTTTTCTTTCTTCGTAAATATTGTCATCCGATTTGAATTTTCTTTTGCGAACCGCAGTTTCTTCTTCAATCATTGTGAATCTAACTCCACCGGTAAGGTCGCTAATCAAATTAAATAAAACAACTAGAACAACTGTTATAGCTGTACCGCCAACTACCAAAATAAGTCCACCTAAAAAGAAAATCCTTAATATTTGTTCAGAATCAAATTCAAACACTTCAAGTGCAAATAGGTCTTCAATAAAAGACTCGACTTTTTGTATTGTTCCAGCATCTTCAGCGGTGTTCCATAAAATTCTTACAGCGATCGTGGATAACCCCCAAACACATGTATAAAAAATCAATCCAACTTTTAATGCAGACCAGGGTTCAATGTGACGTAAAACTCTTCTTACTTTTCTAACCCTATAACCAGATTTGTTTACCTTTGGTTTGGATTCCTTTTCCCTGATCGAATTCCAAAATTTTACTTTGTTGCGTGAAGATGCTTTTTCAGAATTCCAAATTATTTCTTCTGAATTTTTTACTACCGAAGATTCTCTGGTTTTTTCTGATTCATCAGATTTCCCAATCAGTTTTTTTAATCGGGTGGTCATGGTTATAACAGGAAAATTTTGACTTTCAGTTTTATCGAAAAAATCGTCTTCTTTTTCACTCACGATTACAGTTTAGAAGTCCGTCGGCGGCCAAACTTGTCGCGTTAAACATAAACAAGTTTTTGTTCATATTTTTAAACTTCAGAATCCGTCGGAGCAGGTGAAACTGCCGTTATTATCTCACCCTCTTCAGGTGACATTACTCGTACACCTGTAGCGTCTCTACCTTGAATAGAAATTTCCGAAACTGCTAATCGTATAATTTTTCCACTCGATGTAACAGCAAGAACATCATCACCATCTTTTACAATTAAAGATCCAGCTACAGTTCCTCTGTTTTCGGTGGTCTTAATTCCTCTAACACCCAGACCACCTCTTCCTTTTGTGGAAAATTCTTCAATCTCAGTGCGTTTTCCATATCCTTGTGTTGTTAAATGCAACAACATTGATCCTTCTTTAGACACAGCACAAGAAACAAGGTGATCATCGGCTCTAAATTTCATTCCATTAACTCCTGCTGCGGTTCGTCCCATGGATCTGATCTTTTCTTCGTCAACTCTTAATGTTTGACCTAAAGACGACACTAAAAAGATGTGATCTGAACCGTTGGTGGGTACAACACTTACTAATTCATCACCTTCGTTTAGTTTTATAGCAATAAGACCTGCTTTTAAAGAAGAGTCATAAGCGGTAAATAATGTTTTCTTTACTCGGCCGTTTTTCGTAGCAAAAAATAAGAATCTGTTCGTTTCATAGTCTCTTGTATCAACAACTGCTTGGATTTTTTCTTCAGGATGAAGCGGTAATAGATTTACAATCGCGGTTCCTCTTGCGGTACGACTAGCAGATGGAATTTCATGTGCTTTTAATCTATAAACCTTGCCTTTGTTAGAAAAAAACAATAAATAAGCGTGGGCTGTGGTGTGGATCATATGAGATAAAGCATCTTCGTCTTTTAGCTTCGCTCCAGTTACTCCCTTACCTCCACGGCCTTGAGAGTTGAAATCAGATAGAGCCATTGTTTTTACATAACCAGCTGATGTCATAGCAAAAATCAACTCTTCATCGTCGATGAGGTCTTCAATGTCTAACTCTCCAGGATCGGGTATGAATTCAGTTCTGCGTGGCGTTGAAAATTTCTCTTTCCACTCAAGTAGTTCTTCTTTTATCACACCTTTAATTTTCGATTCGTCTGAAAGAATTGATTCCAAATCGGCGATTATTAAAGCTAATTCTTTCATTCTTTCTTGGAGCGTGCTTTTGCCAAGTCGAGTAAGTCTTACTAGTTGCATATCTAAAATATGATTTGATTGAATTTCAGTAAAACCATACTCTTCAGCCATTAAACCTTCTCTTGCTTCAGAACGGTCTGCTGACCCACGAATCAAAGCAATCACATCATCTATTCGTTCTAATGCTTTAATTAAACCTTCAGTAATATGAGCTTCGTCTTGTGCTTTTGAGAGACGGTGTTCACTTCTTCTTCTTATAACAACAATCTGGTGGTCTATATAAGCCTGTAAAATCTCGCAAAGGTTAAGTGTTCTAGGAACCCCGTCAACTAGAGCTACAGCATTTACAGAAAATGTTGTTTGTAACGGAGTGCGCTTATATAAATTGTTAAGTATCACTAAAGCTGGTGCGTCTTTTTTAAGAGTAATAACAATCCGAACTATACCTTTTGCAGATTCATCATTAATATCCGCGATTCCTTCTATCTCTCGTGCATCAACAAGATCTCTTATTTTTGACATTATTAAATTAGGACTGGCTTGATATGGAAGTTCGCTCACAACAATCCGATTGGTTTTCCCGTTTTCTTCAATGTCGGTTCTAGCCCTCATTCGAATTGATCCACGTCCAGTTGAATATGCATCTTTAATCCCGCTCTTACCGAGTATTAGAGCACCTGTTGGAAAATCTGGCCCGGGAATAATTTCAATTAAATCGTTTATGGTTGCTTCAGGATTATCAAGAAGATGAACAGTTGCGTCTATACATTCTTCCAGATTGTGTGTGGGAATATTGGTTGCCATGCCAACTGCAATCCCTTGGCAACCATTAATTAAAAGATTAGGAATTCTTGCAGGTAAAACTTCTGGTTCTCTGAACTCACCAGAGTAATTATCAACAAAATCAATGGTGTTTTCATCAATTCCATCAAGTAATGACATTGCTCTTTGGTCAAGTCTGCACTCTGTGTACCTTGGAGCAGCAGGAGAATCATCGGGAGAGTAACCAAAATTACCCTTTGCTTCAATTAAAGGGTCTCTAAGACTAAATGATTGTCCCATTCTTACCAAAGATGCATATATGGCTTGATCTCCGTGTGGATGATATTTACCCATCACTTCACCAACAACACGAGCGCACTTTATTGTTGGTCGATCAGGTCTTGCACCGAGATCATACATACCCCAAAGAATTCTTCTATGAACAGGTTTTAAACCATCTCTAGCATCGGGTAAAGCACGTGAAACAATTACAGACATTGCATAGTCAAGAAAGGATTGCTCCATCTCTTCTTGAATTGCAATTGGTTGAATTGAACCAACTGAAGTTGCTTCATCTACAACGTCATCTAGATCATTATTTTCGTCAGACATTAGATATCAAGAAAACGAACATCGCGAGCATTTGTTTGTATAAACCTTTTTCGACTATCCACGTCTTCTCCCATTAATGTTGAAAAAACTTCATCTGCAACAGCTCCCATTTCAACTGTTACTTGTAAAAGACTTCTTCTCGTAGGATCCATTGTTGTATCCCAAAGTTCATCAAAGTCCATTTCTCCTAAACCTTTTAAGCGCTGAAATTCTTTCTTGTGATCAGGTTTTTCGTTCAAAAAATTTGTTTTCGCGTTTTCATCTTTTAAATAAATTTTTTCTTTACCTACAACTGTTGAAAATAATGGTGGTTGAGCAATAAATATGTGTCCAGCATCAACTAACGGTTTCATTTTTCTGTAAAAGAAAGTTAAAAGAAGGGTTCTTATGTGACTTCCATCAACATCTGCGTCACAAAGAAGAATAACTTTGTGATAACGGATTTTTTCCAAATCAAACTCATCATCACCAAAACCTGCACCTAATGCTTGAATCATTGTTTGAATTTCTGAATTTTGTAACATTCGATCAGCACGCGCTCTCTCAACATTCAAGATTTTTCCTCTAAGTGGCAAAATAGCCATTGTTCTTGGATCTCTGGCCTGGATAGCAGAACCGCCTGCAGAATCTCCTTCGACAATAAACAGTTCTGATTCCCTGGGGTCACGCGACGAACAATCTTTTAATTTTTCAGGCATTCCGGCTCCGTCTAACGCTGATTTACGTCTTGCGGACCGTCGTGCATCCTGAGCTGCTAAACGTGCACGCTGTGCATTAATTGATTTTTGTAAAATAATTTTTGCTTCTGCTGGGTGCTCTTCAAGCCAATCTGAAAGTTTTTCATTTGTAGTTTTTTGTACAAGTGAACGAATGTCTACATTTCCTAACTTGGATTTTGTTTGACCTTCAAACTGTGGTTCTCCTAAACGAACACTAATAATTGCAGTCAGTCCTTCTCGTATGTCTTCGCCTTGTAAGTTGTCATCCTTATCTTTTATTAATCCCCTCTTTTTTGCGTGTTTGTTCATAACACCGGTTAATGCTGTTCTGAATCCTTCTTCGTGCATTCCACCTTCAATTGTGTTAATTCCATTAGCAAAAGAATGAAGTCCGTCTGTGTTAAACCCCGTATTCCATTGAAATGCAATTTCAACTTCTTGTTCTTTTTCCTGCGTTTCAAAAAAACCAACTTTTGCAAAAAGTGATTCTTTGCTTGCGTTTACATGTTCAACAAAATCTTTAATTCCACCGTCATATTTATAAACAACTTCGTCTTTGTTTATCGCATCTTCTCGTAGATCAGAAAAAGTTATTTGTAAACTTTTATTTAAAAAAGCCATCATTTGAAATCTCTCTAAAAGAGTTTGTGCGCGAAAATTAACCTCTTCAAATATTTCAGAATCGGGCCAAAACCTTACTGTGGTTCCGCTTCTATTATTTGGTGCTTGACCTGTTTCATGAAGTTTGGTTTCTAAATTTCCACCTGAAGAAAATTCCATATAATACCGTTTTTCATCGCGATCAATTTCAACTTCTACTTTTGAAGAAAGAGCGTTTACTACAGAAATTCCTACACCATGAAGACCCCCAGAAACCTTATAACCGTCGCCACCAAATTTTCCTCCTGCGTGAAGTTTTGTGAAGACAACTTCAGCAGCAGACATGTTTTCTTCCTGATGGTGTTTTCCTACAGGAATACCCCGCCCATTATCAGTAACTTGACAACCACCGTCAGGCAATATTGTCACAATTATTTCTGAACAATGACCTGCCATTGCTTCATCCACCGAGTTGTCTACCACTTCCCAGACTAGGTGGTGAAGTCCTGATGGACCAGTTGACCCTATGTACATTCCAGGGCGTTTACGAACTGCCTCTAAACCCTCTAAAACTGTTATTTGAGATGCGTTGTAAGTGTTTTCAGTGTTGCTCATTTAATACCATTTTCAACAACGGTTTTTACTTGGAAAATAATGCAATTTTTAATATAAAACCGCAGGTCAGAGGGTAATAACACAACCTGTTCATCATAGCATTTATATGCCGTTTTAGGGTGTCAAAAAGACAGCAAAAAGCTTTAATTTGAGTTATTAAAAATAATTATTTAGATGTTGTTCTAACTCTAATTGAAGTTATTTTTTCCTCACCAATAAGTCTTGTAATTTTGTCCAAAAGTTGATTTTCTAACCAGCTTATTTGACTTGCCCAAGCTGGATCATCTACACGAACAATAAGCTCAGAACCACTAATTGCAACAGCAGAAATTTTTGTTGCTAGATCACTTCCAACAATTTCTTCCCATTGGTCAATAATAGAAGTGACAGTAGTGATGTCTGGTGTTCCGAAATCTTTAAGTAGTTGTTCTAAAACAGAACGCAAATGAACCGGTTCTTTATTCACTGCTTTTGATTATTCCCTCGACCACATGATATTTATAATCGGGTTTTACTCCAGTTGGCAATTTACCTGTTGTGGTCAGAACTGCTTGTTTTTTAGGAAGTAAATCGATAAGAATTTGACACCTTGTATCATCAAGTTCTGAAAAAACATCATCTAAAAGAACAACCGGTTCACTTCCTGTTGTTCTTTTAACAATTTCATGGCCCGCAAGACGTAAACCTAAAGCTAAAGACCTTTGCTCTCCTTGAGATGAGTGGTTCCTGGATAATAAATTGTTTACTTTTATTCCAATTTCGTCTCTGTGTGGACCGATTGTAGTGGTTCCTCTCCTTATATCTGTTTGCCTTTCACTTTGTAGGGCTTCAAACAATTGTCCTTTTTCCCAAAGTTTTTCATATTCAAATGAAACACTGTCTTGGTTTTTTGTGAATTTTTTTAATGTGTTTTCAATTTCGGGTTTGAGCTTCTCTAAAAGATTTATTCTTTCTTCTGCAAGTTTTTCACCACTTTCAGCAAACTTTTCATCCCAAACATTAAGCGTTGTTTCAATTTCAACAGTTATTTTTCCTTTGGCTTGTTTTAACAACGTGTTTCTTTGTTTTAAACATTTTTCAAAATTTGTTTTTATTAACTGGTTTTTCGTGTGTAAATCAAAAAGTAACTCATCTAAATAGTTTCTTCTTTCGGTTGGACTTCCTTTTATTAAAGAAAGGTCATCTGGTCCAAAAATTGTTGTTTTAATTTTTTCTTGGAGTTCTTTTTTCTTGTTTACTTTTTTTCCGTTAATTTGAAGTTGGTTTCTTCCAAAATTATTTAATTCAACTTCTAACATTGTTTTTCTTTTGTTTTGTAAAATTTCAGCTCTTAATATTGCTTTTTCTTTGTTTTGTAAAATTAATGCTTCGTTTGGTGAACCGCGAAAAGATTTTCCTTTAGAAAACCATGCAATTGCTTCAAGTAAATTTGTTTTACCGTTTCCGTTATCCCCGGTTATAAGTGTTATTCCCTCATCAAAAACAAGTTGAGCTGTTTCGTAATTTCTAAAATTTGTTAGCCACAATTGGCTTAAAAACATTTTTAAGAAACTCTTACTGGCATTAATAAATATAAAAATGTTTCTTCGTCTAATCCTTTTAAAATTGCTGGTTTTAAAGCATCAGTTGTTTCTAGTGTTACTTCTTCTGTTGAAATAACTTCTAAGCCATCTATTAAATAATCGGGGTTAAAAGCTACTGTGATTTCTTCACCGGAATAATTACCTTCAATTGTTTCTGTAGCTTGTCCTATATCTTGTTCTATGGCTAATAATTCTATTTTTTTATCAGTCATAATTAATCGAACAGGAGTGGCTTCTCGTGCAAGAAGTTTTACTCTTTGTAAAGCTGCGAGTGTTTCTTCTCTATTAATAACAAGTTTGTTCTTATTTTTTTCTGGTATTAACCCTTTGTAATTAGGAAACTCCCCTTCAATTAATCTTGTAACAATGTTTATGTTGCCAATTTTAAAAACTGCCTCTTTTTCTCCTAAAACAACTGTTAATTCTTTACCTTCATTAAGAATTCTTTTAACTACATCTAAAGCTCTTGATGGAACCAATACAATTTCATCTCTACTAAGAATTTCTGTTCCTGGGATATCTCTGATTGCCATACGATAAGAATCTGTTGCAACCAATCTGAGTCCTTCTTGTTCAGCTGCCAATAAAACCCCTGTTAAAATTGGGCGGGCGTCATCCATACTGGCGGCTTTAACAACCTGTTCAAAAGCATTAGCTAAACTTTGAGTGTCAAGTGTTGCTTCATTTCCTCCAGGTTCTTCAAATTTTGGAAATTCATCAACAGGTAAGGTTCTTAAATTAAATTCAGACTTACCGCTAGTAATTTGTATTTCGTCTTCTTTAGTTACAAACGAAATTTGACCATCGTCTAAAACTCTACTTATATCAGCAAGCAAGGCCCCTGGAATTACAGCTTTACCGTCTTGTTCACCACCTACTTTTAATTCAATACGAATTGTTAAATCTAAATCACTTCCCAAAACAACAAGTTTGTCTTTTTTTAATTCCATAAAAAGACCAGATAAAACTGGATTTGCTCCACTTCTATTTGGTGTTGCTTTTTTTGCTAGAGAAAATGTTTTTTCTAAAATTTCTTTTTCACATTTAAATTTCATTTATAACTTCTTTGTTTTTCTTAAACTTAGTAGATGTAATAGGTCTTGTGAATTGTGGATAAAGGTTTATTTTTGCAGGTCAACCACTGTTTCATAATCCACGTTAAATACACAGGTGTCCACAGCAAAAACAATTCAAAAAAAATCTTGTGGAAAAGTTACTTGTTGTCACGTAAAGCTGAAATTAAAGAAGTGACCTGGTCATAAATTTCTCTTCTTTCTGCCATTAACCCTTTAATTTTTTCAACAGCATGAATAACAGTTGTGTGATCTCTTCCTCCAAATTCTCTTGCAATGCTTGGATAACTTAAATCTGTTAGTTCACGAAAAATATACATAGCAACCTGCCTTGCTGTTACGAGAGGTCGTCTACGGCTCCCTCCAATTAATTCTTCTTTTGAAAAACCATACATTTCTGTTGTTTGTTCAAAAATTAATTCTGGTGTAATTGGTCGTGGAGCGTTTGAACTAATTAGGTCACCTAAAACAGTTATTGCAAGAGCTTTAGTGCATGGTTCATGATTTAATTTTGCATATGCAGAAACTCTTGTAAGCGCACCTTCTAACTCTCTAATGTTTTCTGTAATGTTTTCTGCAATGAATTGTAGAACTTCATCAGGAACAATTATTCCCCCAGGGTTCTCTTCTGTTTTTTTACTTAAAATAGCTAAACGTGTTTCTAGGTCTGGTGCTTGAATATCTGTAACAAGCCCCATTTTAAAACGGCTGCGTAACCTGTCTTCTAGTGTTGGAATTGAATCAGGTGGTCGGTCACTTGATAGAACAATTTGTCCACCAGCCTGTTGAATTGTGTTAAACGTATGAAAAAACTCTTCTTGAAGACCTTCTTTTCCTTCCATAAATTGAATGTCGTCCACAAGCAAGACATCAATCTCACGAAAATGTTGTTTAAATTCTGGGAGGGTTTTGTTTCTAATAGCTTCGACGAAACGGTTCATAAAAGTTTCACTTGACACGTAGCGAACTTCGTGATTTTTGTAATGATCAGTTACGTAATTTCCAACTGCTTGTAAAAGGTGTGTTTTACCAAGACCAGCGTCACCATAAATAAACAAAGGATTATAAGAACGCCCGGGGGTTTCGGCTACCGCTAAAGCTGCTGCATGCGCAAACCTGTTAGACGAACCTATAACAAAATCATTAAACGTGTATTTAAAAGTTTTTGTTCCTGCGGTGTCTGTTTCAATTTCCTGAGTTAAAGAAACATTATTAACAAGCTTGCTGTCCTCTTTTTCTTCCAGGTTTTTCATTATTAAATTGTCTTCAAACTCTTCAATTTTTTGTAATACAAAACCGCCATCAGCTTCTTCTATTGCATCAACTTCTTCTAAGTTTTGAGAAATAGGTTCTGTTACAACATTGACCGCAATATTAAATTGATCATCGCTTATTTCAGAAAGTGTTTCTGAAACCAGTTTTTTATATCTTCCTTCGATGCGGTCTCTAACCACAGTGCTTGGCACCTGAAGAACGAGTTGATCATTTTTTATTTCAACTGGTATTACAGAGCTAAAGGTAACCTGCCAAACAACTTCAGACACTTGAGATTTGATTGCTGTAGCGCAAGATTCCCACAAAAATGTTGCATTTTCTTCGATAATTTCTTCCAAAACTTCTCCTCTTCATTATCCACAGGTGTGGATTCTTATGTGGAAAGAAATATAAAAAACTTAATTTCTAATAACATTTTCTTTCGCGCTACTAAGTGCAGAAACGTAGCATTAGATAGGCCATTAGAAGCAAAGCGGGCGTTTAATTAATGTTTTGTGTGGTATTTCAGATTTGATTATTTTCTGTGTATAAAGGGTGTTATTTTTACACAGCACATTTTTTTACTTATGCATTAATTAACTATTCGGTTGGTGTCTCGTGTGCTCTGCCATACGATCAATAGTTGTACTGTTTATTAAACGCTAGATAGACAATTATTGCTAAAAAAATAAAAGATTTTTATTTGTTACAACTTGCATATTTTTCGACTAAATGTGGGTTTATACAGGAGTTAAATTTAATGAAAAGAACTTTTCAACCAAATAATCGAAGGAGATCAAGAAAACACGGTTTCCGTCACAGAATGCAAACACGAGCAGGAAGGGCTGTTCTTAAAGCCCGTCGGCAGAAAGGTCGAGCTCGGCTTTCAGCTTGATAGGTCGTTTGCACTACAAGCGCGACTTCAACAATCTTCGTGTCAATGGAAAAACAGTAAAACGAGGGTTTTTGAGCGTTGTTTTCAGTCCATCTGACAATTTTTCAGATGGTATTAGAGTCGCATTTGCTGTAGGGCGATCTGTGGGCGGTGCTGTTGTTAGAAACCGTATTAAACGGAGACTTCGAGAGGCTTTTGCAAAAATGATTACAAAAAATAAATTAGTTCCAAACGGTGACTATTTAATAAGAGTTTTTCCTGGGGTTAATAATAAAAGTTTTACTTTTTTAACGGAGAATTTAGAAAACATTATTGAAGATTTAAGAAAAGATAATGATTAATTTGTCTATTTATTCCTTTTCCTCAAAAAATCTTGAAACCAAGAACAGAAATTTTGTTATTAAAACACTGGTTTCAATAATTGGTGTGTACCAATCAATTTTTTCGGGAAGACCAAGTACATGCAGGTTTTTTCCTTCATGTTCAAGTTATGCAATCGAATCTTTTGAAAAACAAGGCTTTTTTAAAGGGTTTTTTCTAACAATTAAAAGAATTTCTAGGTGTAATCCGTGGGGTGGTCATGGTTTAGATCCTGTTCCTGAAAACAAAAGGCGAATAAATGTTTGATTTATTAGCGAATTTATTGTCTTGGTTTTATGACTTTTGGCCTTCATATGGCATGTCCATAACACTTTTAACACTTTTAATAATGGTGATTCTCACTCCTTTGACGTTGAAACAGACTCGTTCAATGATCAAGATTCAACATGTTCAGCCAGAGTTAAAAAAGATCCAAAATAAGTATAAAAACGATAAAGAAAGAATGAATAAGGAGGTTATGGCTTTTTATACAGCTAATAATGTAAATCCTCTTTCAGGTTGCTTACCACTTTTTGTTCAAGCACCAGTTTTTCTTGTTTTATATAACGTTATTCGTGGATTAACTAGACGTATTTCTAATATTGGTGAACATGCAGGATGGATATCTGGGAGATTTAATCAAGAAATTTCTGTTCCTCCTGATCGTCTAGAAGTTTTTTATCCTGACTACATAGATCATCAAAGTGCTTTATTTAATGATTTAAGCCAAGAGAAAGAAATGGTTTCCTGGGGAGTAGATCTTGCTAGATCGGCGAGCGATGCGCTTTCTGACGGTTTTGTTACTTCAGTTCCTTATTTCATTTTAATTTTATTAGTTTTTGCTTCTTCTTGGTATCAACAAAAACAAATACGTGGAAGAAATCAACAGGCTGCTATCAGTCCTCAACAGCAGATGATTTTCAAAGTAATGCCATTTTTCTTACCTGTTATCTCATTTAGTTTTGATGCGGCTCTTGTTGTTTATTTTGTTATTTCTAATTTGTACAGAATTATTCAACAGGGTTATATAACTAGAAAGTTTTATGGTGAAAACGCAACTAAAGAAAGTGTTGTAGTAAGTGCCCCACCTGCATCATCAGAAAAAATTGAAAAATCTGAGATAAAACAACACACACAGAAAGCAAAAAAGAAAGGTAAAACACCTACAAATCCAGCTTCTTCCACAGAAGCTAAAAGAAAAAGAACTACTGCTGGAAGTAATGAGAACAGTTCTCATTTAAATGAAAAAAAGACTGTCAAATCAAGTAAAAAGGAAAAACGTAAAGAAAAAAGCGATGTTGATTCGCCTATTGAAAAATCAAGAAATACAGGAAGAATCACACCTTCAGGTACGAATGTGCCTAGAAGTCAGAAAAAACGTAAGAAAAAGAAAAGGAAATAATTATGGAGTGGATCGAAACAACGGGGTCCACCGTTGATGAGGCGAAAGATCGAGCATTAGATCGTCTGGGTATTGCAGAAGATGATATGCAGTTTGAGGTTATCGAAGAAGGAAGCAATTCTTTATTTCGTTTAAAAAGAAAAGAAGCTCGGTTACGTGCCAGAGTAAAACCATTAAATACAAGACCTAAATTTGATCGCCGACCCCGAAACAAAAAACAAGGTAGGAGCGCAAAGAATAATAACGCTCCAGAGAAAGTTAAAAATAATAAACCTTCAAAAAATGTAAAAAAGGATAATCCAAGAGAAAATAACAAAAAAAATGTAAATAATAATAAAACCGATAAGAATGCGGCAAACACAAGAAAAAAGCGCGATACTGATATCAAATCCACTAAGAAAGGGAGTTCTAAAACAGATTCTGGTGCTCGTAGTAGAGGCAAAGAGACTGTGGAAAAAAATAAGATGAATCTTGAAGAACAAGCTGAAATTACAGAAGACTTTGTGTCTGGTCTTCTTGAAAGAATGGATTTACAGGCGCGTGTTGTTAGCTCTATAGAAGACAACCGAGCTGTTGTTCAGGCGCAAGGATTAAATCTTGGGTTAGCTATAGGGCCCAGGGGAGAAACGGTTCGTGCAATTACTCAACTTGCACACACTATGATTCAGCGTCTTTCAGATGGTGAAGCGGAAGGTAAATTAACTGTAGATATTGGGGGTTACAGGGAAAGACGAAGGACATTTTTGGCTGAATTTGCAGTAAATCAAGCAAATGAGGTTATAGAAGACGGAAATTCAGTAGCCCTTGATCCCATGAATGCTTCTGATAGAAAAGTTGTTCACGATGCAGTTTCTGACATAGAGGGTGTTACAACACGTTCGGAAGGTTCAGATTACGATCGCCATGTCGTAATAACTGTTGATGAAACGTAGTGATATAACGTTTCAAAAACTTCTAAAAATTCTTGATTTAGCTATTTCTGAAGGTTTTTTAACATATAACGCTGCAAAAGATGGGATCAATCACAGTAAAGGCTATTTATTTTCAAATGAAAATTCTTCTTTTCTTAAAAGCTTTGAAAAGAAAGATTTAGCTATTGATTTGGGCACTGGCGGAGGTTTACCTGGTTTAGTTTTGGCTACTTTTACTGACTGTTTATGGTTATTAGTTGATCGCAGTGCAAGAAGGTGTGCTTTTTTAAAAAAAGCTATTTCTGACCTGGATTTGAATGAGAAGGTTGAAGTTATTGAGTGTTCGGCTGAAGAATTAAGCCTAGGTGATTATAGGGGAAAAGCTAAACTTGTTACAGCTAGAAGCTTTGCCTCTCCCGCGATTACAGCGGAATGTGCAGGCCCTTTATTAAGAGAAGATGGTTTATTCATAGTTAGTGAACCACCCTTCAATAATCCAGCTGATAACCAAGATAGATGGCCTGTAGAAGGTTTGATAGATCTTGGTTTAAAACAGAAAGAACAATGGCACACAGGTTTAGCAGGTTATAGATCATTTGTTTGTGTTGCTAAATGCCCTGAAATTTATCCCCGTAGATTTAATAAGATTACGAAAAACCCTCTTTTTTAGTAGTTGTTTTCACTGTTTCACGTGAAACACTAAAAAACAAGTGTTTCACGTGAAACACTAATTTTTCAGGGTGCTTGTTTGTTTTTAGTTATTAGGTAATGTGTGGTCAATGTCAATTATTTCTCCAGGTGCTGGTCAATCACCCGACAAAAAAAGTCCAAGAATTATTGCTATTGCTAATCAAAAAGGTGGTGTGGGTAAAACCACCACAACAATAAACCTTGGTGCAGCTATTGCTGAAAGTGGCAAAAAAGTCCTAATTATAGATTTAGACCCTCAATCAAACACAACAACAGGTTTAGGTGTTTCAACGAAAGAATTAAATTCCTCGATATATCAGGTGATTATTGAAGAAAACACTGCTTCTGAAACGATTATCAGTGTTGGTATAAAAAATCTCCATTTATTACCTTCTAATTTAGAATTAGCGGGAGCTGAAATAGAACTTGTAACTGCCTTCAGTAGAGAGCAGAGGCTTACCCGTGCATTGGATGAAGTTGTTAGTGATTATGACTTTATTCTTATTGATTGTCCTCCAGCTCTTGGCCTTTTAACTGTGAATGCACTGTGTTTTGCAAATGAAGTGATAGTTCCAATTCAATGTGAATATTACGCGTTAGAAGGTTTAGGGCAGCTGGTAGGGAATGTTGATTTGGTTAAATCAAATTTAAATCCTGAATTACAAATATCAAAAATTGTTTTAGTTATGTACGATTCGCGTACAAAAATTTCAAAACAAGTCGCTGATGAAGTTAGAGAATATTTTGGTGAACGTGTTTGCAATCAGATAATCCCTAGGTCTGTTCGTCTTTCTGAAGCTCCGTCTTATGGTCAGCCAATAACAGTGTTTGACCCAACTTCACGGGGTGCAGTTGCTTATAAAGAGTTAGCAAAGGAGGTTTTAAATGAGTAAAAAAACTGGTTTAGGTAAAGGTTTGTCAGCATTAATTCCTGATTATGTAAGTAATCAAGAACCAGATTTAGTTGACAAAAATAAATCTGAACAAGATGTATTAATGACACCTGGAAGTGAATTAAGACAAGTTTCTTTAGCTGATATAGAAAGAAACCCTTATCAACCTAGAACTGTTTTTGATGATGAGAAATTATCCGAATTAACCATATCGATTCAAGAAGTTGGTGTTCTTCAACCAATTTTATTACGTGAACAAAATGGTCGGTATGAATTAATCGCTGGTGAAAGAAGATGGTTGGCTGCAAGAAGGGCTGGATTATCCTCGATACCAGCTGTTGTTAGAAGAGTTCAAGACATTGAGTCTTTTGAGCAGGCAATTATAGAAAATCTTCATCGTGAAGATTTAAATCCAATCGATGAGGCTGTTGCATATCATCGCCTTATGGACGAATTTAGTATGACTCAACAGCAAGTTGCTGAAAGGGTAGGAAGAAGTCGCCCAGCTGTTGCTAATGCTTTGCGGCTTTTACACCTTTCATCTGATATTCAAAGATTGATAATGGATGGTGTTCTAAGTGCTGGTCATGCCCGGTGTTTAGCTGGTGTAACCGATAGAAAAATCCAAGAAAAACTAGTATCACGGATAGTTTCAGAGGCTCTTTCAGTACGTCAACTTGAATCGATAGTTAATGATTTACAAGATGCAAGTAATTATACAAATAAAGAGAAAGTAATTTTTGGAACTTCAGTTAAAGAAGCCGCTTATCTTGAAGTAGAAAAAGTTTTGTCGGAAAAATTTAATACCAAGGTTTCTGTTGTTTCAAGGGGAAAGAAGGGACGACTGGTAATTGAATTTGCTGATCCTGATGATTTGCAAAGGATTTTTAATATTTTAGAATAAATATAATTTTTTATTTATATTTATTCAGCAAACTCTAAAGGATCCTTGAACCAGTTTGAAATAGCTTCAGTTAACCCTGCAGCTATTTCGTTTGTCTTTTCCACGACTTCTCCAGGTGGTCCGAGAGCACATAGGACAGCTGGCATTTTAGTCGCCCTAAGTATTGGTAATTGCATTCCAGTTGTTGATGGCTTAACGTCCATAATTTTTGTAATTGCTTTTGAACATTGCGTGGCTAAGCGAAAACCGCCTTCACTTTGGGAGTTTTTTGTTTTGAAATAACTGATTGTGCAATAAGAATCATTCTCAATGTGTAGTCCTATGTACATTTCAGCTTCAAAGCCATTCGCGGTTTTAGCTTGTATGTCTTCATCTGGATTATTTAAGTCAATTACTTTTGCTCCTTTTTGACGAAGCATTCGAGCTGTTGCATTTGCGAGAGTTGCGCTATTGCCAAAGTGGCCTACAACTAGATGACGGGATTTTAATTCACTGCTTTGAATTCTTAAATTTTCAATTTCCTTAATTTTAGAAATTTGTGTGCCAGAGGTTTCACGATGTTTTATATTTTGAAGATTTCGAACTGTTTCATGACCAGCAATACCATCTTCTATAAGGCCGAAATTTTTTTGAAAATCAATTAAGGCGTTAACTGTGTGAGGGCCAAAAATTCCATCGATCCGTCCGACATCAAAACCTAATTTTCCTAATTGTGTTTGCAATTCAAATACATCATCTCCTTTAAGCATTGGAGATTGGAGATATAACTGCCTATTACCTAATTTGAATGCTGCTTCTAATAAAACTGCTTTTGTAGTTTCATCTAAAATACCGCTTGTTTTAAGGCCTCTAAATTTTTGGAAGTCTTTCAATTTCTCTTGTGTGTCAGGGCCAAATTCTTTTTTAGTTACTTCAAAGCTGTTAATTAAAAAACCTAAATTAGATAGGCGGATTTGTAGAGAATGAACGTTGTCTCCAGTGTCCCCAATTTCTAAAGTGTTTTTGTTTTGCACAACATTTTTCTTGATTTAATTTCGCTAAATAAACTCTGACAAAGCATCTAGTAGTTGATGTTTTCCTTGGGCACCAACTAAACGTTTTGCAGGCTCTCCATCGTTGAAAACAATCAAAGTGGGGATGCTCATTATTTCAAATTTTTGAGCTAATTCGGGTGCATTGTCAACATCTACTTTTGCTATTTTTATTACACCTTCTTGCTCGTCAGCAATTTCTTCCAAAATGGGTGCAATCATTTTGCAGGGGCCACACCATTCGGCCCAAAAATCTACAAGGATTGGTTGATTTGCTGAATTAATTTCACTTTCGAAATTTTCTGTTGACAGATTTGTGATAGCCCCACTCATTATTCTCTCCATTAATAGTTAGTTACTTAAGGATTTTTACACCTTATAGATGCGTAATGCAGAACACCTTCAGAATTTTTTTGTTTATATCAACTTTGACGGTTTTCTAACCAATGTTCTGCGTCAATTGCTGCCATGCATCCTGATCCAGCGGCAGTAATTGCTTGTCTATATTTGTGGTCCTGTACATCACCGCAAGCGAAAACACCTTCAATATTTGTTTTTGTGCTTTGGGGTTCTGTCTTTATATACCCCAAGTTATCTATTGAAAGTTTGTCTATGAAAAGTGAAGTGTTCGGTTTATGACCTATAGCAATAAAGATTCCTTCTAAATCAAGCTCTGTTTCTTCAAGGGTTTTTGTATTTCTAATTTTTACGGCTTCAACTGAATTTGAACCAAATATTTCTGTCACTTCAGAATCCCATAAGAAATTTATTTTAGGATTTTCATGAGCTCTTTTTTGCATGATTTTTGAAGCTCGTAATTCATTTCTTCTATGGATAACTGTTACTTCAGAGGCAAATTTTGTTAAGAAAGTAGCCTCTTCAATTGCGGAGTCACCTCCACCAACAACAGCAATTTTTTTATCTTTGAAAAAGAAGCCGTCGCAAGTGGCACATGTTGACAGTCCATGTCCTAATAGTCTTTTTTCACCTTCAACTTCTAGCATCACTGATTGGGCTCCTGTTGAAATAATTACTGCGTCAGCAGTATGTGTTGGTGAATTTTCATCAGGGTTACCTATCCAGATTTCAAAAGGTTTTGTTGTTAAATCTACTTTGGTAACTTTTCTTGTCGAAAAAGTGGCGCCGAACTTTTCTGCTTGGGCTTTCATATCAGCCATTAATTGCGGACCCAAGATACCTTCAGGAAAGCCAGGGAAATTTTCAACTTCAGTTGTAAGCATTAATTGTCCACCTGGTTGATCTCCAGTGGAGGATGGTTCTCCTTCTATAACTAAAGGATTTAATTCAGCGCGTGCTGTATAGATAGCAGCAGTTAAACCTGCAGGACCGGACCCTATTATTACTACCGTTTGGTGGCTATCTGACATCTGTTTTCCAATTAACCGAATTATTACTGTTTTTCACTTTTGCCTTTTTAGTATGAGAAGACCTAAAGAACAAGAAAATAAACCTAATAAAATAAATGCTAACCAAGATCCTCCAGGTATTGATTGGTCAACAATTTTAAAAATGGCAATGCCGAAGAGAATTAAAGCTGTAAACACACAAAGTAAGACTGCTAGTCCATAAATAATCCATTTGGAAGAGGAAATTATTGGGTCAGTTGTGAATGAACGAAATTGTGAGACTGTTTTAATGAATTTGTTTGTAATTGAAGCAGTCCAATTTTCATTTTTCTTATTAGTTTTCATGTAATTAGTTTTTTAAGGTAAAACAAATACCTATTACACCCGGCCCACCATGACTGGCTACAACTGGGCCAAGTGCACTTACACGTATTGTTGTTTGATCGATTAGGCCTTCAAGAGTATTAAGAAATTCCTCTAGGTCTTCAGCTCTGGCATGCATTACAACCAGATTTTCTATATTTCCTTCAAACTCGGACAATTTATTGCGAAGCCACAAAAGGGATTTTTTTCTTGTTCTTTGTCTTCCAGCTTCTTCAACTATTCCACTACTAACATCGATAAGTGGTTTTATCGAAAGCATGCTTCCAAGTAAGGCTTGGGCATTACCGATTCTTCCACCTTTTTTAAGATTTTCTAAAGTATCTATAGCTGCATATACACGTGTTTTTAAACGTAAATCATTTAGAAGTGTGAGTATCTCATCAGCTGAGTGATTGTCTTGGGAAGCTTTTGCAGCCTTTAAAACCATTGTACCCAATCCGCCTGTTACAGATTTACTGTCAAAGATACGTATATCTTTGTCACCTAATTCACGTGCTCCTGTTTCTGCTGCTTGGATTGTTGCAGAAAGTTCACTTGACATATTTATACAAATGACAGTTTCAGCTCCTTTTTCAAAGCATTCTTCAAAAGCTGTTTTGAATGCACCAGGCGAAGGTGCGGCAGTTTGTGGAACATCTTCACTATTATTCATTCGTTCGTAGAACTCGTCTGCTCCAAGTTCAACACGGTCAATTAATTCCTCTTCACCAAATCTAATGCTTAATGGGACTATTGATATTCCCAATTCTGAAGCCTCTTCATCAGAAAGGTCACTTCCACTATCTGTAACAATTCGGATTTTCATATTTCCTCCTGCCTATGGATGGATCGTAGCCGTCGGGAACGCAACCACCAGAATGCGAGGAAAAAAACAGCACCAACAAAAAGTAGGATTCCCACACCTGATAGGCGAGTTGTTCTTATTAAAAGTGAATTCGAGTCTAACTGCAATAGGTGTTCTTTATCTGGGGATCTAATACCTATACGGATTTGAGAATCTCCAGATGTACGAGAACTGACAGGTATTTTTATCTTATTTGTCCCAGGATTTAGTTTCACTTCTAATGTTTGGCCCTCAGGAAAACTAATACGTCCATCACTCTGAAGTATTAGTACTACGTTCGCTTCATGATTTAAGTTGT
>PBYV01000064.1 GCA_002729765.1 Acidimicrobiaceae bacterium | reverse complement strand
GTTGGAAACCTGAAACCAGCCTCAGAGACGGAATTCATTCTACGTTAGAATGGTTTGAATCGAAAAAAGAAGAAAACTCCTAACGGAAAAGATCTTCTTCAGGACTTCTTACAATCTCGCTTACAACCCCTTTTTTATCACCAAGCCATTCGGGATTAACTCCACGAATAACTGCTACTGGGATTGCCTCTGCTTTCCCCATGACCAGTTCAGCCGCTGCAGCAAGCTCATCTACTAAGGCAACTTCGGTAACTTGCAATTCGCGCCCCAAAGCATCCTGAGTTCCGCGGAGGTCAATGATAGGCGACAAACCAAAACACCCTATGGCAACATCTGTGACACCTCTTCTCCAAGGGCGACCAAAAGTGTCACTGATTATCACAGCGACCCGCACTCCGTGTTTATGAAGGAGAGAATCATGAATTCTTTTAGCAGACTTGTCTGGAAATTTGGGCAAAAGAGCCGCTTGTCCCGATTCCACATTAGACAGGTCAATACCTGCATTCGCACAAACGAAACCATGTTCAGTTTCGCTAATGATTAGATCACCTCGCCTACGGACAACCCTTACAGACTCTTGTTCGACAATAGGCTTATGTCCAATTTCAGGGTCTATCTCAACAAGACGATTTTCAGCCTTGCTCACGATTTTTTGAGTCACGACTATAACGTCTCCATCCACAAGATCAATTGAACTAGCTATCATCCCAGCTAGATCATCATTAGGAGCGACCTCAGGTATTCCTTTTACAGGAATAACATGGATGCCATCGTTGTTATAAGAATTCATCTTTTCAATCCTAAAAGAGTTGAACCGAGAGAGGCAGCTATTTGAGAATCAGCCATTACTGTTTCAGTTACTACACAGTCGATTCCGAGCGATTCAATATTCTCAGCGCTGTCAAAATCTGCTGTATCGATTACCAAAGTACTAATCCACTCTTGGTAATATTTTGCCACCCCTTCAACAGATGCTTCATGCCCAAGTTCGTTAAGAAGGCGATCAGCAGGACCTTTAAGAGCAGCGCCCGCAACTATAGGAGAGACAGCAACCACATCTTCCTTCCGTGCCTTCACAGCATCAGAAATTTCAGGAACAGAAAAGATAGGAGCAATAGAAACAAGCGGATTTGAAGGTGCGATTATTACGATTTCCGCTTCCTTTATTGCATCGACAACCCCTGAGGTGGCTTGCGCTTCTGCAGAACCATTGAAACGCACCGATGAGATAGATATGTCATGACGGTGCTTCACAAAGTATTCCTGAAATGAAATTTCATCGCCGCTTTCAAGCAAGGTAACCATTGTTTCAACCCGATCTTCAGTCATGGGAAGAAGATTTACAGAAATACCCATAGCGGAAGTAATTTCGGTAGTTATCTCCTTCAAGCCCGCCCCTTCAGCCAGTCTGCCAGTTCTATACAGATGAGTTGCTAAATCTCTGTCCCCAAGGTTGAACCAAGTCTCCCCACCAAGTTTTTCAAGTGATTCCATAGCCAGCCAAGTTTCCCCTTTAAGCCCCCAGCCGGTTTCAATATTGTTTACACCTGCCAATGTGTAAGTAACGGTGTCTATATCAGGGCAAATGTAAAGTCCGTGCATTATCGCGTCATCGCCGGTGTTTACTATTGCAGTTATTTCTTCAGCTGGCACGACATCTTTAAGGCCATTGAGAAGCCGAGCGGCACCAACTCCACCAGCTAGAACGCATATCAATGTAAACCCTCTAAACGACCTTCCAGAAGAGCCATATCAGCATCGATCATCATCTTCACAAGATCCCCGAAACCTACTTTTGGTTTCCAACCGAGAATCTCGTCAGCTTTGCTGGCATCGCCGACTAGGAGGTCAACTTCGGCTGGCCTAATAAGTTTTTCATCTACTTTCACATAATCTTCCCAATCAAGATTTAGATGCGAAAAAGCCACGTCACAAAATTCTTTAACTGAATGGGTTTCACCGGTGCAAACGACATAGTCGCCAGCAGTGTCCTGTTGGAGCATTTTCCACATTGCTTCAACATAATCACCTGCGAAACCCCAATCACGTTTTGCATCTAGGTTCCCAAGATGAAGTTCATTAGCTTGACCTAAAGCAATCTGTGCAGCGGTATGACTTATTTTTCTGGTAACGAACTCCAAGCCTCGGCGAGGGCTTTCATGGTTGAATAACATCCCTGAACTGGCATGAAGGTCGTAACTTTCGCGATAATTAACTGTTATCCAGTGGCCATAGACTTTTGCGACGCCGTAGGGACTTCTTGGGTGAAAAGGAGTTGATTCTTTTTGTGGAACTTCTGCAACCTTGCCGAACATCTCTGAAGAGCTTGCCTGATAAAAGCGAATTGAAGGATCGGTAAGTCTTATAGCATCAAGCATTCTGGTGACACCTAACGCTGTGGTCTCACCTGTAAGAACAGGTTGAGAAAAAGAAGTTTGAACAAATGACTGAGCGGCCAGGTTGTAAACCTCTGAAGGTTCAAAAAGCTTTAAAGCCTCAATTATCGACAGTTGATCTAAAAGGTCACCTGAAATGAATTCGATCTGGTCCATCAAATGAGAAATACGTTCGAAGTTAACTGTTGAACTTCGCCGGACCATTCCGGCCACTTCATAACCTTTGTCCAATAACAGTTCAGCAAGATAAGAACCATCCTGACCTGTAATCCCTGTGATGAATGCACGTTTAGACATAGATCTATTCTGCCTTCGGTTCGATAAGAACTTGCGCCCGCCAATACTCAAGAAGGTCTCTTAGAGTGTCTTCAAGTGGGTAAACAGGTGCCCATTGGGTAGTTTCAGTCAGTTTGGAGGAGTCTCCGAAAAGTTCGGAAATCTCCACAGGTCTGAAAAGTTCCTCATCCACTTCAAGTTTCATTTCGTGTCTTGCCATCCCGATAATTCTTTCAGCAATTTCCTGCACGGAGACAGAGGAACCAGAGCACACGTTATAAACCTCTCCATTTTCGCCAGAAAGCGAAAGCAGTCTGTAAGCAGCAACTACATCTCTGACATCAGTAAAGTCACGTTTAGCTTCCAAGTTCCCAATTTTCACTACTTCTTCACCAGATAGTTCATTTTCTGCGACACGACAAGCTATAGCAGCACTGACAAAATTTTTACTTTGCCCCGGGCCTATGTGGTTGAATGCTCTTGCTCTAATAACGTACTGGCCGTACCCATCATGTGCCTGCAAGGAAAACAACTCAGCAGCGGCTTTAGAAGCAGCATATGGAGAAACAGGTTTCAAAGCTGTTTCTTCAGTAATGGGAAGGTCTTGGGAGGTGACGGAACCGTAAACATCGGCGCTGGTTATAGTGATAATTTTTTGTACATTTGATTCTCTTGCAGCGGTCAAGACATTGATAGTTCCCTCCACATTACTTTTAAAGGTTTTGTATGGGTCTTTCCAAGAGGCAGCGACATCGGCTTGCCCGGCAAGATGGAATACAACTTCTGGATCAATTCGTTTAAAAAGCTCAGTAAAGCTTTTTAAGTCAAGTAAGTCAGGGCCTCCGGAAGAAATGTCTGTTCCGGACACCTCATCGCCGTTATCTTCTAAATGCTTAATTAAATGTCGGCCCACGAAACCCGCTGATCCTGTAACTAGTGCTTTCATAGGTTCAAGTTGCCTTCATTCTTCTTTAATATCGAACCTTAGAGGCACATAGGCAAGTAACAACCCTCCGGCAGAACTATGGTTTGTTAAACGTGGAAAAGAACGAAAAAGAAAACCAGAGCAGTGTATTAGAACCAATAGTGAAAGCCGTCCTTGTTGCTGATGAAAGAAATCTCTGGTTAGAGGAAGTTCTTAATGGGCTAGCAGCTCAAGACCATAAGAAAATAGAATTCTTGCTACTACTAACGGGCAACGAAAAAACAAATTCAGATATTGATGATCTGATCAAAAGAATAATTCCAGCTTCGAAAATAATCAGGACAGCAAAAACGACGAACTATCCGCAATTAGCGAATGTCGTTCTGCAAGACGAACTAGCAGCATCCAGAGAAAACTTTTTTTTATTTTTAAAAGACGATCTTATTCTCGATGCTACTTGCGTGAGACGGATGGTCGAATTGGCAGTCGAAAGCAATGCAGGAATAGTAGGACCAAAAGTATTAGATGGAGAAAACCCAAGTCACCTTGAAGACATGGGGTCAGTTTTGGACAATTATTACTCGCCGGTAGGAAGATCGGAAAAAGGCGAGAATGACCAGGGACAGCACGACGGAAAAGAGATTTCCGCTGCACCAGAATCAGCAATGTTGATAAGGGCTGATTTGTTTAGAGCGATTGAGGGATATGACACAGAAATAAATTCACCAGATAACAACGTTGAGATCTGTTTGCGGTCCGACTTAGTAGGAGCAAAAATAGTTTTAGCCTCTAATTCAGTAGCTACCCGTGTAAAAGCTCAGACGCAATTAATAAAGAAAAATATTGATGTTCTGAGACCCAGACACAGATTAAGAATGGCGCTTGTTGGCAATTTTGGTGCTTCTCTAATTCGTAGCATTTTTGAATCTATTCCCATAATGATTACTGGAGTTGCATACGGTCTAGTTACCGGAAGGTTTTCTCTTACTTGGGGTCACCTTTCTTCAGCCTGGTGGAATCTGAAACGTTTAAAGTCTCTAAACTCCATGCGAGGCAGAATTAGAGAAAATCATGCCGTCGACACCAGGAACAGAGGTTCCTTAGAATCCCAACAGCATTCTTTTAGGCGTGCAGTTATAGGACGGGCTCCTTCAGGGACCGGTCCTGAAGCATTAACTCGAATCAGGTTTCATCAATTATGGGCAGCACTTCTCGGACCAGGTGGTATTGCTCTTTTAGTAGCAGGAGTAATTTTAGGTTTCGGATCCCGACACCTACTTTCGGAAGGTTTGCCCGTAATCGGTAGATTCCAATTGTTGCCGACTGACCCATTGGATCTTTTCAGATCATGGTGGTACGGATGGCGTTCAACAGCTACCGGCATAGAGACAGTGGGACCGGATGGATTGTCAGCACTGGGAGTTTTATTAGCAATACTTCCAGGCGATGACCAACTCCTATGGTCCTGGATGGTTGTTGCAGCTATTCCTATTGGTGCAATTGGTGTCTGGAGATTGGTAAGGCCAATTGGCGGTGGTAGATCACGAGCTGTTGCCTTCCTTGTTTATCTCTCTATTCCTTTGCCTTACGATGCTTTAAAGGAAGGGAGACTAACACCCTTAGCCATATACGCTTTACTACCTTGGTTGGCTAAACAGATGGCTGTCTCCCAAGGGGTTTCACCGTATGGCTCAATTGGAGGCCAACCTGGACCGGGGATAAAAGAGCGAACACAACTAACGGATGGGTTGCTTACAGGATTGCTTCTAGCTTTAGGAATAGCGTTCGACCCAGTCTTTTTAATACCAGCTGTAACGATATTCGCAGGCCTATTTGTCGGCAGCCTCCTATCAGGCACAACAAGCGGAATTAGCAGGTTATTAAAGTCATTTTGTTTATCTATATGCGTGGCATCACTATTACACTTCCCACTAATAGTTGATCTCCTAACGGGACGACCAGCAAGCTCACTAATCGGATTTGAAGTTTGGAAAAAAGGTTCACTAGGACCTTCAGGAATTTTTAATTTAGACACCGGAAACTTTTCGAACAGTTCATTTACCTGGTCGCTTCTTATCGTTGCAGTATTTGCGTTGCTGGTTGGAACAAGAAAGCACTTTTTTCTCGGCGTGCGGTCTTGGTTGATTATTGTTATTGGTTTTTGCGCCGTATGGTTTGCTGATCAGGGATGGTGGCTGGGGAGAACACCAGAAGAGGAGACTCTTTTTGTTCCTGTAGCAGTTGGACTGGCTTGGGCATCTGCAATAGCAGCAGCGGGTATAGGTAGTGATTTAACAAATCCGACACCGAAGAAAATTTATTTACGTAAAATCTCAATTGGTGTAGCTGCATTGGCACTAGGTGCGAGTGCTATGCCTATTCTTTCAGGATCTCTGGATGGCTCATGGGGAATGCCGCGAAAAGAACTTTCTTCAGTTTTATCTTTTGTGGTAGACGCAAGTCCCACTAAAGGTGAAGTTAGCAGAGGGGGAGAGAATCGGATTGTTTGGATAGGCGAGCCGTCAATATTGCCTGCTACGGCATCAGTATTCACAGAAGATGTTGGACTGGCTATAACTGACGGACTTCCAGATATTACCGATCAATGGCCGTATCAACTTGGTGAGAACAAAGGAGCCTTGGAAATCCGAAAAGGAATAGCAAAGGCAATTGCGGGAGACACGAATCGTCTAGGTGAAATCTTAGGAAAATGGGGAGTGAAACATCTAATCCTTGTGGAAGGTATAGCTCCGGTCCCATATCAGGAAAGAAGATTTCATCTGCCTAGTTTCTATGAAGCAGCTCTTACTAGGCAACTAGACCTAGCGCGCACTGAAGGGCTAAATAGTGCAGTGACAATTTTTGAAAATACAGCTCATGAGGCTGTTCACGCAGTTGTAAGAGACAGTAATAGAAAAGTTGTACCCGCAGAAGTAGCAAGAATAAGTTGGGATGACTATTTGGTCCTTAGTAACGCTGACGGTGCATATCGTTGGATGTTAGAGCCGGTAGGAAGTTGGAAAATTTATAGTGATGGAAGTGAAACTCCTATATTGAGAGCAGGAGATGAAGCAGGACTGCCGACTAGAAGATCAGTCAGAGTTGCTTCTGAAAGAACCTCTCTACTTCAGTTAGATGGCACAGCATCGAAAGCTCGGCATCGTTTACAAATCGCCTTGTTGATTATCGTTCTTTTGGTTACCAACTGGTCTCGTTTACGACAAGATAGGAGTGAGTTGTGAACGCATTCCGCTTACCTACTTTTCTCTTGATTAGTGTTCTTTTAGTTTCTGTATTCGTTTTTTCGATTGAAAGAGATGAAGGGGTTGAAGGCATTCCGCTACCTGTTTATCCAGTAGAAGTTTCAATGGTCGGAGAGTCAGGTGATCTCTGGTTTTGTGTAGGACCTACCGGAGAACTGGACGGAATCAGTGAAAGAACAATAACTCTCACAAGTTTTTCCGACACAGACAGTTTTGGCCGTGTCACCATTGCAGATGATTTGGGTAATGACATAGAAAGAGAAATACTCCTAGAATCTGGGCAAAGTTTTGATATCAAACCTGAACAGTCTGTTCCAGGTGCAAAATGGGCTGCCGTTACCATTGAAGTTCCCAGCGGAGAGGTTCTTGTTAAACAGCAGATCACCGGCAACGGACTAGATGTAGAACCTTGTGTAACTACCACTTCTGATTTCTGGCATTTGCCTTGGTCCTCAACTTTACGACCAGGCAGTGAAGCATCTTTACTTTTTTACAACCCATTTCAGGCACCTGCAGTTGCAGACCTGCATTTCGTTGGTGACGTTGGTCGTCGTGAAACTTTGGATTCCCAAGGTGTTGTCATACCAAGTCGTTCTTTAGTCGTTTTTGATATCACTACTCGAATACCAGATTCATCGGTAGTTTCCGCAACAGTTGATGTCAGGGTGGGACAGTTGGTTGTAGCTCGAATGCAGACGGCAGGAGAAGGGATTCGAAAAGGTTTAGATTTGGTTTACGGCTCAAATAGGGCAGCCGGAAGAGTTTTTCTTACCGGCTATGAACAGGGGTCAGAAGGCACTGAACTAATTTCAATTCTCAATCCAAATAATGAATTCGTGGAAGTAGAGATCAGTTTCTTTGGTACTGGAGTGCAGAATATACAACCAAGAAAATTAGAATTAAGGGCTCTTCAACGTCAAGTTTTGGAACTGGAAACCTTTGAGAGTGACAATGCCACTTATGGTGTGGAGGTTAAATCTTTTGACGGTCAACCTATAGCAGCATCTTTCATTTCGTGGAAAGGAAAAAGCTCGGATGAAGAGTCATTAGATATTGGATTAACTACTCAAAATGGAGTTGATCTGGCTGCGCGAAATTGGAAGGTGCTACTTGAAAGCAGTTCTTTCGAAAGTGGTTATCTGTCTGTTTTCAATCCAGATTCGAAAACTATAGCTTCTATTAAATTTTCCAACCAAGAGTCTTCCTTGCCTTTTGGAGTGCCTGATCAAATTGAGCTTGATGGCTTAGAAAGTGTTTCATTCCCAATAGCGGACAGCTCCATCGAAGCTTTAGACATTGATTCGACCTCGCCAGTATTAGTTGGTGTGGTAGGCCGTAACTCTTCTGGAATTTATTTTAAAAGTGCTGTAGCGATTTCTAAAACTTCAGAGACTCCGGCATCTTAATCAGACTGCTGGGTTTCAAAAATAACGGTTTCAATTGACTTTTTAACTTCACCGAAGTTGATGGGTCCGAGATGACTGGACCTTACTACTCCAAATTTGTCAACCAGTAAAAGCATCGGAACAGCATCTATGTCATATTTTTCATGCAGCCCTCTATTTGTTTCTGCGGCGATTTCTTGAATTGCAATCCCTAATGAAGTGAGTTTCATGCCCTCAGCTACTACAGGTTTACATGTTTCACAAGATTCGGATGAAAAAATCACTACAAGCCAAGGCTCATTAAGGAATCCAAAATCTTCTCTACTCAAATGCCCTGGGACAGACCAGCCGCTTGTCACAAAATTTCTATAGTTTAATTTCCTTAACAAAACAGCAGCGAGGGAAGCTCCAAAGGAAAGTATTATTAAGACGATCAGTCGTGACATCGTTGGTTAATCTACTGTGGCCGCATCCTCGATGCTCTCCGTGTTTGAATCTCCATTAGCGGCTTGAATAAGTCTGGTGACTTCATTTCCACTGATAGTTTCATGTTCAAGTAGAGCTCTAGCAATTAAGTCAAGCGAGTTTCTGTTCTCGTCAAGTAATCTGCGACAAGCGTCTTCTTGCCTGACAAGTATTTTTTGGACTTCTTGGTCAATGATTCGAGCTGTTTCATCGCTGTATTCACGACCTGCCATTAAGTCATCTCCTAGAAACACCTGACTCTGGTTTCCCCATGCCATTGGCCCCACTTCATCTGACATACCCCATTCGCGTACCATTTTTTTAGCAAGTTCAGTCGCCCCTACGAGATCATTGTTGGCACCAGTAGAAGCAACTCCGAAAACTATTTCCTCAGCGACCCTTCCACCCATACGAACAGTCAGGGAGTCTTCTATGTAGTTTTGCCTGTAAATATGTTTCTCTTCTTCAGGTAACTGCATAGTCACTCCAAGAGCCATACCACTAGGGATTATTGTGACTTTGTGCAAAGGGTCCGTGTTAGGCAAGAGGGCGGCGCATAGGGCGTGACCTGCTTCATGGTAGGCAATTGCTTCTTTTTCATCGCTTGTAAGTGCCAGTGAGTCACGTTTTTGACCCATCAAAATTCGGTCTCTCGCTGCTTCAAAATCTTCAGCTCTGACAGAGTCTGAATTGTCTCTAACGGCAGTGAGTGCAGCCTCATTGATTAGATTAGCCAGGTCTGCTCCGCTCATACCGGGTGTTCCACGTGCAACAACATTTAAGTCCACATCATCAGAAATTTGTTTTCCTTTCGCATGAACTTTGAGAATCTCATTTCTATCTTCAAGCTCAGGTAGAGGAACAACTATCTGCCGGTCAAATCGTCCGGGTCGAAGTAAGGCCGGATCTAATATGTCAGGTCTGTTTGTTGCGGCCATCATTACTATTCCTTCACTACCCTCAAAACCATCCATTTCTGAAAGCATTTGATTCAATGTCTGTTCGCGTTCGTCGTGACCTCCTCCAAGCCCCGCACCACGTTTACGACCAACAGAGTCGACCTCATCAATAAAAATTATTGCACTTCCTAATTTTCTCGCAGATTGAAAAAGGTCACGTACCCTACTTGCTCCTACACCGACAAACATTTCCATAAAATCAGAGCCAGTCACCGAAAGAAATGGAACACCTGCCTCTCCTGCTACTGCACGGGCTATCAGTGTTTTACCAGTTCCTGGAGGACCTACTAGAAGAACGCCTTTGGGAACTTTTGCTCCTATTTCAGCGAATTTTTTTGATTCGGTCAAAAAGTCAACTATTTCACGGATTTCTTGTTTCACACCTGCATAACCGGCAACGTCGTCAAAGGTGGTGCCTGGTCTTTCAGTTGAGTAGAGCTTCGCTTTGGAGCGCCCTATAGACATCATTCCAGTCATTTGGCCTTGAGCTCTTTTGTTGATCCACCAGAAGAAAAGTATTATCAAACCTACTGGGAGAAGCAGAGGTAACCAGGTTTGAAAGAACCCTGGTTGAGGGGTGCTAAATTTTATAGACGCATTACTTTCAGCTAACAGTCTCCTGTCTTCGTCAGACAGTTCTATTGGTCCAGTTGTTTTTTGTTCCAATCCAGTTTCGGATTCGAAATTGATCTGTCCCGTTCTGTTGTCTACTTCAACTTTGGAAATATCTCCATCCGCAATTTTTGTAAGAAAACGGTCATATGGAATTTCTTCTATTTCGTTTCCGGGCAAAATATTGGGCAGGATTATAAAAGACGCTAATGCGCCTAAAACAAGCCAAGGGAACCAACGCGACAACCCTGATCGTTTCGGGTCATCGTTAGACTCATCCGCGTGTGAGTCTGGTTCTGGAGATTTACTCATATTTACATCGTATGGGTTATTTTCGAGGTTCTGCTTAACATAAGTGGTTAAGTCAACGAAGACGGTCATTAAGATTAACAGATGCGAGAAGAAGAATCGGCTGAAAACCCTGCACCTTCTGGAATAACAGAACCTCCTAGAATAACAGAACCTAACCCACAGCTGCCTTGGGGAGTGCGTCACGTTATTTATGGCTGGCTACTTGGGCAGGTCGCAGTGGTATTAGTTGTCATAGCTATTAACGCTGTTGATAGCGGTATTGATTTGGACGATCCATCTTTAGAAATAACTGCTATCTTGCAAGCTGCTTTATGGGTTGGAACTCTTGGAATCCCCGTGTGGTTGTATTTGATAAAGGGTGTTTCTTGGAAAGATTTCGGATGGGAATTTCAGAAAAACGATATTCTTCCGGGTTTGCTTATTGGACTTGGAACACAAATAGCTGCTGGCTTGTTTTATTTGCCGTTATATGTGATTTTTGATGACATCGACGTATCCGAACCCGCTAGAGAGCTAGTTGACAAAGCGACAGGTTTAGGAGTTTTTCTTCTATTTTTGGTCGTTGTTGTAGGAGCACCAGTAGTGGAAGAAATATTTTATCGTGGTCTGACTCTCAAAGCTTTTGAGAAAAAGATGGGTGGTCGTTTAGCCTTAGTAGTTTCTTCTTTACTTTTCGCAGTTGCCCATTTGCAGCTAATACAGTTTCCGGCTTTATTCTTATTCGGCCTTGTAGCAGCCTATTTGGCGAG
>PBYV01000063.1 GCA_002729765.1 Acidimicrobiaceae bacterium | reverse complement strand
GCCAGATCCAGATGTTGTAGGAGAAACAATTAATGGTCTGAAAGTAAGAGATTTAGATCAAATAGAAGAACTTGTTCTCCAAACATCCGCGGTATTAGGAATTGTAACTACACCAGCAACTGCAGCTCAGGAAGTCGTTGATTGTTTAGTGGAAGCGGGAATTAGATCTATTTTGAATTTTGCACCTGTAGTTGTAGATGTTGTCGAGGAGGTTGAAGTAAGGAAAGTTGATTTAGCAACTGAGCTTCAGATTCTTGGCTATTACGATCATCTTCGAAAATTTGATTAAAAGACACAGGTGACTAAATACCAGAAAATATTCATTACAAAAGGTTGGCAATAGACTCGAAATTAAGGAAAAATCAGTTTAGTAAGTTTTATTTTGCGATCACTTACTGAAACCCAGCTTAGGAGATTTATTTGTGTCGGTGATAGTCGTTGGTCTAAACCATCGAACTGTTCCTCTTGATCTTTTCGAGAAGATGACGGTTCCGGAAGCAAAATTACCAAAAGCTTTGGCTGATCTTTCCTCGCGTGAAAACATCAGTGAATCAGTAATTCTTTCAACCTGTAATCGCATTGAGATCTATGCTTATGCCGAAAAATTTCATGGCGCTTATCAGGACATACGAAATTTTCTTTCAGAAATATCACATGTCGCTCCTGAAGAATTTTCTGACCATCTGATTGGCCTTTTTGGTCCTGAAGCTATTGAACACTTGTTTAAAGTGTCTTCTGGAATTGATTCAACTGTTATAGGTGAACATGAGATACTAGGTCAAGTTCGTTCAGCTTGGGAGCTGGCAATTAAGGAACAATCAGTTGGAACTGTACTGAATTCACTTTTTAGACACTCACTTGAAGTTGGTAAAAGGGCAAGAAGTGAAACTTCGATTTCGCGAAACATAGCTTCTATTTCTCAAGCAGCAGTTGCTATGGCTGACAAACAGTTAGATGGGTTAATCGGTAAACGGGTTTTAGTTGTTGGCGCTGGAGAAATGGGTGAAGGCATGGCGAAGTCTTTGCATGCAGGTGGAATAGCTGAGTTGCGGATAGCTAATAGAACTTGGGATCGTGCATTAGAAACCGCAGAAAGACTTAACGGCAAACCTGTAAGGCTTGATGAATTGCCACAAAATTTAACAGAGGTTGATTTATTGTTAACTTCAACTGGGGCGACTGCAGCGATTATCGAGTACGGAGATCTTGATGAAGCAGTAAATCAACGAAAAGGGAAAGAATTATTAATTGTAGATATTGCTGTGCCTCGTGATGTTGACCCCGCTGCTGGTGAACTCGATGGAGTAACACTCTTAGATATGGATGATTTACGAGAGTTCGCTGAAAAGGGGATAAGAGCAAGGGAGAAAGAAGTTTCCTCTGTAATTGAAATTATAGAAGAAGAGATAGAACGTTTTTCTAACCTTTTTTCAGCTAGGTCAGTAGCTCCAGTAGTTACTGAACTTCATTCACGTGCAGAAGGAGTACGAACTTCAGAACTTCAGAAACTTTGTAAACGGTTTCCGGAGTTAACTCCTGAGCAACTTAAAGGAGTCGAAATTTTAACATCCGCTATTACAAAAAAACTTATGCATGAACCAACTGTACGACTTAAAGATGCAGCGGGAACTCCAAGGGGTGAACGTTTATCTGAAGCATTGCAAGATCTTTTCGACCTGTAACAGAGTCGGTAGCTTTGATACTGCGGATTGCAACTCGAGGGAGCCGATTAGCTTTAAGACAGGCACAACGCGTAGCGGAGTTGATTTCAGAAATATCACCGGAAATAGAATCAGAAACAGTGGTTATCAGCACTGTCGGCGATCGTGACAAAAAAACTTCATTACAAGAACTTGGTGGACAGGGAGTGTTTGTTACCGATGTTCAATCTGCTGTTCTTTCTGGAAAAGCAGATATTGCAGTGCATTCAGCGAAAGACCTCCCGGCTGAAACAAGTCCAGGACTGATACTTGCTTCTGTTCCCGAAAGAGTAGATCCAAGAGATGCACTGGTGGGTTGTTCTTGGGATGACTTACCCAAGGCTGCATTAATAGCTACTGGTTCGATTAGAAGAAGATCACATTTGGCTAACTTGAGACCAGATCTAAAGTTCCAGGACTTACGGGGCAATATTGAAACTAGACTTTTGCGAATTGACGATGTGGATGCTGTTGTGGTTGCAAAAGCTGCTTTAGATCGGCTGGATTTAAATCCAGAACGAATTGACACGCTACCTGTTTCAATTCTTTTACCACAAGTAGGGCAAGGAGCCTTAGCTATTGAGTGTCGTGAAGAAGATTCTGAAATAATTAAGATGTTGAAAAAGACCGAAGATCAGAAAGTCAGAAGTGCAGTTGATGCGGAAAGGTCGTTTTTAGCTGAAGTTGGATCGGGTTGCAGTTCGCCAGTAGCAGCTCATGCTGTTTTAAAAAAAGAAGAAATTCTGTTGAAAGCCTCTATTGCATCTAAAGACGGTGTGACACTTATAAAAGCAGAAGACTCAGGAATTGATGCCAAGAAGCTAGGGGTAAAAGTCGCAAACAAGCTTTTAAATGAAGAAGGTGGCGACCGTTTACTGGATGAGAATTTGTGAATTCAAAAAAAACATTGTTAGGTAAATCTCTCGTAATTACTAGATCGCTTGAGCAATCTGAACCGCTTTTCTCTGAATTGGTAAAGATGGGGGCGAAGGTAATTTCAATTCCATTAATTACTATCGCCGATCCCATAGATGGTGGAAAAGGACTTGAAGAAAAAGTAAAAAATTTCGATTCTTATAAATGGGTTATAGTTACTTCTCCTAACGGGGCAATAAGACTTTTAGAGAAGGTAAAAGTTTTTGGAAAAAATCATTGGCCTAGAATAGCTGTAATTGGTGGTTCAACAGCCGAAGTTTTTAAGCAGTCTGGGATTACAGTCGACTTAATTCCAGAGAAGACTTTTTCTGAAGGCTTTCTTGAGGTATTTCCAAACCCAAAAGAAGAAGATAATAAAGTTCTTTTAGTGCAAGCTGAAAGCGCTAGATCTCTACTTTATGAAGGGTTAATAGATGCAGGTTGGAGTGTAGAAAAGACTGTTGCATATCGAAATATCAATACTGAAGTTGAAACTAAATTATTACTTGAAGCAAAAAATGCTGATGCAATAATTTTCACGGCCTCATCAGCAGTTAATCGTTATCATGAACTAATGGGTTCTTCCCAACCAATTAACGCAGTCTGTATAGGCCCAATTACTGGTGAGAGCGCTCGAATTTTAGGCTGGAAAGTCTTTGAAGCAAGAGAACAATCTGTAAAGGATCTGATTGAAGCTGTAAAACAATGGGCGGGGTCGTGACAATCCCTTCGTAGGCTTTGAGTATGAGTATTAATGCACAGTTCCCGAAATGGCGGTCTCGGAGACTTAGGCGCACGAACGCGATACGGAGACTAGTTTCTGAAACACAGATTTCTGTTAATGATTTCGTCGCACCTCTTTTTGTTAGGGAAGATATTAAAGAACCACAACAGATTTCTTCACTGCCAGGTGTTTACCAACACACGCTAGAAAGCTTGAAACTTGAAGTTGATTCATTAAGAAAACTTGGAATACCAGGTGTAATTCTATTTGGGATTCCTAAATCAAAAGATGAATTCGGTTCAGGAGCTTGGGATCCAGATGGGATAGTTCAGTTAGCACTCAAAGATTTAAAAGAAAATTTTGGGGACGATATGACACTTATCGCAGACCTGTGTGTAGATGAGTACACAAGTCATGGTCATTGTGGGATTTTGTCACCAGATGGAACGGTTGATAATGATGCAACGCTTGAAATTTATAATCAAATAGCTTTAGCTCAGGCGGATGCTGGTGCTGACATCTGTGCACCATCAGGAATGATGGATGGACAAGTTTCTTCGATTCGCAATGCATTAGATGCAAACAGTCACACGCAAACCATTATTCTTGCTTATTCCGCAAAGTATGCTTCTTCTCTTTATGGGCCATTTCGGGATGCGGTAGATGTAACTATAAAAGACGGGGGAGACCGTCGTGGTTACCAACAGGATCATGGAAACTTACGAGAGGCTCTGACTGAAATTAAAGCTGATATTTCTGAAGGAGCGGACATTGTAATGGTAAAACCAGCATTGTCTTTTTTAGATGTTATTGCAAAAGCTAGAGCAGAAGTTGAAGTTCCAATAGCTGCTTATCACGTAAGTGGTGAATATTCCATGGTTAAAGCAGCTGAAGCAAACGGCTGGCTAGACGGTGAATCAGTAATGATGGAACATTTACTTTCGATTAAAAGAGCAGGAGCTGACATAATATTAACTTACGCAGCGAAGCAAGCTGCTGAGATTATTCAGGATTAAACACGGGTGCCAGATAAAAACCAAACTTTGTTTGAACGAGCAAAAAAAGTTATTCCCGGTGGTGTCAATTCTCCTGTTCGTTCATTTAGTTCTGTAGGTGGGGTTCCTTATTTTGTGAGAAATGCCGAGGGGCCTTATGTCTGGGATGAGGAAGGTCATAGGTATATAGATTACGTTCAGTCCTACGGACCGATGATTTTAGGACATTCACATCCGGCTGTGATAGAGGCAGTAAATAAAGCAGCATCATGTGGCACTAGCTATGGCGCTCCGACCGAAAAAGAGATTATTCTTGCTGAGACAATTATTGAACGAGTAAAGGGCATCGAGTCCGTTCGTTTTGTAAATAGCGGAACAGAAGCAACTATGACAGCTTTAAGGTTGGCGCGTGGCATTACTAACAGATCTAAAATAATCAAATTTTCAGGGTGTTACCACGGCCATTCTGATACTTTGCTGGCAGCTGCTGGAAGCGGTGTCGCCACTCAAGGTATCTCTGGAAGCGATGGAGTTCCAGACAGTGCAGTATCTGACACAGTAGTTGTTCCATTTAATAAGGTGCCAGAATTAGATCAATCAATTGCTGCTGTAATTGTCGAGCCTGTAGCGGCAAATATGGGTCTTGTCGAACCTGACTCAGGGTTCCTGCAAGAGCTTAGAGAGGCTTGCGATTCAGTAGGGGCTCTTCTTATTTTCGATGAGGTGATCACAGGGTTTCGTTTATCTTCTGGTGGTGCCTCTAGCTGGTATGAAGTAACTCCAGATATATGGTGTTTTGGAAAAATCATTGGTGGTGGTTTACCAGTGGGAGCTTTTGCTGCAAGACAAGATCTGATGAACTATCTAGCTCCAATCGGTGGCGTTTATCAAGCAGGAACTTTGTCAGGCAACCCTCTGGCCATGGCTGCAGGTCAAGCCACGCTTGAATTATTAGGTGAGACCGAGTATGAATATTTGGATTCAATCGCAAATCGTCTAGCCCAAGGTTTAAAAGAAGCTATTTCTAATAGTAATCTTGAAATTTCGACACCCAAAGTTGGTCCACTAGTCGGCATCTTTTTTAGCGACAAGAAACCTAGTAATTTTGAGGAAGTGAAGCCGATAGCGGAAAACGGTCTTTATCCGGATTTTTTCCATGGAATGCTTAAACGTGGAGTCGCCTTGGCTCCCGGACCATACGAAGTTCTTTTTCCGAGTCTGGCTCATACAGAAAAATTGATAGATGAAACAATTGAGATCGCTTCGGATGTTGTGAAAGAAATTTACTGAGAATAATCTCTTAAAATTCTAAAGCGTTCCATTAAAACTTCATTTGAAGAATTTCTCATACGCTGTAGATCTGTACTCCGCGAAGAAGAGGGTTCGTGTAATTCAAGTTCTATATCGGTGGCGATACTTTTTCCCAACTCGACTCCCCATTGGTCAAAAGGATTTACACCCCAAATAACCCCAGAAGCTACAGTTCGATGCTCATAGAGTGAAATCAACTGACCGAGAATGAAAGGTGTAAGTTTTGGAGCCAAGATAACAGTTGAGGGGCGGTTCCCTTTTAATTTTTTTTCAGGTATCAAATCTTCCTCAGTACCAGAACCAAAAGCTAGAGCTTCAGACTGAGCGAGTAAATTTGCGAAAAGACTATGTTGCTGTTGCTGTTCTTGGCGGGAATCTTCATAAGAACTAGAGAACCCCAGCATCTCACAAGGAACTACATCAGTACCTTGGTGTAGAAATTGGAAAAATGCATGTTGACTTTCAGTTCCAGTAGCTCCCCAAACTACGGACCCAATTGAACTGCCGAGTTCATGTTCATCATTTTGGTTGTTTTTCCCCAAACTTTCCATCATGAGTTGTTGTAAATACGGTGGGAAATCCGACATCTGGCTGCTGTAAGGAATTACTGCCATGGTCGGGTAATCAAGAAATGACCGATTCCATATATCAGTTAAAGCAAGAAGTAAAGCGCCGTTCGATTCAAAAGATTCAGAAGCAGTTTTGTTATCGATTAGGTTCATTCCTGAAAGCAGGTTAGAGAATTCATCTGCTCCTATCGAGATCATAAGAGCTAGACCTGCCGCGGAGGATAGGGAAAATCTTCCTCCAACCCAATCAGGTATATCAAAAACCATAGATCCTTCGAGTCCGCAATTGATGGCTTTATCTCTAAAGTTAGTGATACCAACAAGATGTTTAGATAAACCAGTAGCAACGATTGACCCTTCAAGCCATTTCTTAGCATTTTCCATTAATAAAAGTGTTTCTTTCGTATTAAAAGATTTCGAAGTGACTAAAAAAATTGTTGTTTCGGGGTTTAGTTGATCAAGAGTTTGGTCTAGATCTACGGCATCGATGCTTGAACAAAATTTGATTGTTATTTCTGAATGAGCAAATTTTGAAAGAGCTTTGAGGGCCATTACGGATCCTAAGTTTGATCCTCCGATTCCTAAAGCAACTACAGATGTAATGGGCGCACCTGTCGATCCTAATAATTTACCGTTTCTAATGTTGTGTGAAAATTTCTCCATTTTTTCTAAAGTCTCGGAAATACTTGGAACTACATCTTTGCCGTCAACTAGAATTTTTGAATCTTTAGGTGCGCGGAGTGCAGTATGGAGAGCAGGTTTTTTTTCAGTCAAGTTGACTGGACTTCCAGTCATCATGTCTTCGAAGAATTGGTTAATTTTGCTTTCTTCTGCAAGGTCAGAAAGAAGTTGGATTGTTTTTGAATCGATTATTTGCTTAGATATATCTACCCAAAGGTCCCCAAATGATGTGGAAAAATCCGTTGACCTCTCTGGGTTTTCATTAAAAAGTTCGATGAGGGACTTTTTAGAAATTTCTTTGCAGTGTTCTTCGAGGCTGGACCAAATTTGGTTTTTGTTACTAGAAGAATACATATAGGTATTCTCACTGGTTTATCAGTCCAAAACTATTAAATAACAAATTTTTAGAAAATTACAACAATTTTTTAGTCACTAACTCTTTGTTCAGGAACCATTCGAACGATTGAGGCGATGGTGCTATATGCAATTTCATCTAATCCTTTATCGTTTTCTTTCATTAGATTGGCCATCACTTTTAGCGCCCACTCCATTAAAGTTTGTGATCGCATTCCAACTCTTGTTAGTTCTCTAATTAAAACTGGATTACCAATAATTTTTGCAAATAATCGTGCGACTTTGAAGTACAAGCCGTATTCCTCATCAAGCAAGTCAGGATAACGTGTAAGGATAGAGTTGTCTTTTTGGGCGTTAGCTTCTGTAAAAAGAGAAGCCGCTAGTCGACCTGTTTCGTATGCATAGTCAATACCTTCACCATTGAAGGGATTAACCGAACCAGCAGCATCACCGACTAATAACCAGTTTTGGCCTGCTTTTGGTCCCACTGACCCTGCCATTGGTAGACGTCCACCTGTGGGTGGCTCGATTGGTTCAAGAGGATTTATTTCCCAGTAGTCAGGAAGAGTTAATGCAAATTCATTGAACAGATGGGTCGTGTTGACATCCCGATAATCTCTGAAAGTAGAAAGGAGACCTATACCGACATTAATGGTGCCATTTCCGACTGGGAATATCCAGCCATAGCCAGGCATTGAATTTCCATGCCTATCTTTCACATCAAGAGCTGATTCAATCCATGGTTCTTTATCCAAAGGGCTTTCAAAATAACCTCTAATAGCCATTCCCATTGGATATTTCTTATTCCTATTACTTCCTAATGATCTACCAAATCTAGAATTTGCTCCATCAGCGACTGCAATAAATTTTGCTTTAAAAATTATGTTTTCACCACTGGAGTGGTCTAAGGCCATAGCACCTTTAATTCCGAGGTCACTTTTATCTAGTGGGCTGACCGCTTCCATTCCTTCAAAAAAATCAGCGCCTTCCTTTACCGCGTTCTCAACCACCATCGTGTCTAGGTCACATCTTCTTACTACATATCCATAAGATGGGAAGGTAGGGTGATCCGGCCATTTCATTTCAATGCTTTTATTATGAGCGATAGCCCTAAGGCCTTCGTATTTGTGGTATTCATTCAGCTCTTGACTTAAATTCATTTCGGATAATTGATGAACAGCTCTTGGTGTAAGTCCATCACCGCAAGTCTTGTGCCTAGGAAAAACTTTTTTTTCGATTATTGCTGTTTGAAGACCGGCTTTTGCTGCCCAATACGCGGTAGCTGCACCGGCGGGACCGCCTCCGATTACTAATAAGTCATAAGATTTTTCTGACATTTGTATCAAAATTTCTAATTAAGAAGGCTTCTTAATGGGTTTCCTCAAAAATTTCTGCGATTTCAGAACTAGTTATAGTTTCTGCATCAAAATACATATCAAGATCCATTTCACCCGCTTCAATAGTGTGATCAAGCTCTGTTGCTAAAATGACAGCTTCTTCTGAGTTCCCGAAAACAGCTCTTTCGTGTAAAACGACGCTAATAATTTCTTCAGCATTGAGAACGTCACCAAATGCTGGCATTCCTCCAGCTACTATCCGACCTCTCTCTGGGTCACCGTAAGGGGTACCTACACCGAAACCATCAGAACCTTTTGTTATCCACTCGACCATGTCCTCCATATGAGGAAACGTAATCATTACTTCACCATCATTTAATTTATTTCCAGCACCACCACCACCGTTAGTGCCATGGCAAGAAGAGCAACGTTGAGCATATATTTCTGAACCGTGTTGGAGCACTCCTGTAGCTTCAACATCAGGACGCTCAAGAGTTCCTACATAAACAACTGCCCAAATCGGCAGGCAAAGTAAAGCTGACGCTGCCCACCAGGGAATCTTGTTTCTAGTTTTTGCAGCGTTCACATAGGGTGCATCTTCTACAACAACAATAGTTTCTTCACTCTTTTGAGGGGGAGTTTCAACTGGTGAGTCGATTTCAGTTGCAGGGGTAGCATTTTGCGACTCATCTATTCCTGATGAGTCGTCACTTGAAGGCGCTTGCCCCGTCATTCTTTCGCGGGCACTTTTAGATCGTTTTAAAAGGTGCTCTGGTATTTCGACCAATTTTTTCTCCGGTTTATTGCTAGGTACCTAAGTTTAAAAGTTTTTAACCGATGACGGCAGGATAGCCGTGACGAAGGTAGACATGACGTTGATAGTCATTTTATTTTTTCTTTAGATTTGGTTAAAAAAATGAGTCTTTGGATTTTTGAAGTGATAAAAAACTTCAAAGTGTTTCTCGGAAAGTGTTGTAGCGAGTACGCCCGAGACTCAGCCAACCTGTAAGATGGTTATGTAACTTTGTGCAAGTTTTCACAAAGTTTTCGCAATTAAAAACCCAGCAAAAGACTCCAGAGAGGAAAAGTTCGAATGGTCGCATTCGCCGTGTCGATAATCGTAACGGTGATCCTCGTATGGGGTTTCTACGCATATTTAAGACGCTGTCCAGCAGATAAAGAATTTACTTGGGGTGAAGCAATGCTTTTTGCCACTTATGTCTTTTTTATTTTGTTTTGGGTTTACGGAGTAGTGCCCCACCAGTGGCTGACGTGGGCTGATAGTGAGTTAAATTGGCGCCCTGATCGTTTTATAGTTGGTCCTGAACTTCCTTGGACAGGTGAAAAGGGAATCGTTGAATGGGCTCTACCTTTTACTATGACTTATCTGGTGATACGTGATGTCCTTGCAGTATTAATTTATGGAATTGCTTTGGCAGGTAATGTTGTTTGTTGGAGACATTGGCAGAATCGCGGAGTTGAAAAAGAACAAGTGGAAGACACATCTGAGTATGGAAGACCACTTATTAAAGAAGGAATAGGCATATGAGTGTCATCGATGCCAACCCACCTCACCCAACTTTTGTTGACGATTATATTTTGCATCAGGTAGATAATGAGTGGCTGGAAGCAGCTGTCAAACCAAAACAATTCATCCATATTGATCAAGCAGAATGCATCATGTGTGAAGGGTGTGTTGATATTTGCCCATGGAAATGCATTCACATGGTAAGTCCAGATGCAGTAGCTGATTCAGTAGGTACTGAAATTCCAGGAAGAGATCCAAGTGACAAAGTAATTTTTACAATCGATGACGATGTTTGCACCCGTTGTGCGCTTTGTGTAGATAGATGTCCAACAGGCGTGATTATTTTAGGAAAATTAACAGACGCATCTCCGGAAGGCGATACTCACCAGAGAACTACGAGCCATGGTTATGGTTATGGGATGCGTCTGGCATGATTCAATGTAGAACTAAGAAATTATTAAAGGGAGCGAACTAAATGGCTGAGACAAACGGTGATAAAGCCACCGGTCAGGCATTAAAAGAGAAATTGGGCCAAGTAGGAGAAAAGGTTCAAGATTCTCAGACATGGGCAGCTATTTTTAGACCTGGTTCGATTTTTAGAAAGGGCTATACAGACAGTCCAAGAAATCGTTCATATGTCATAATGAACAGCGTTTTGTACCATCTCCATCCGGTAAAGGTAAAACGTCATGCTGTAAAGGTCAGTTACACACTTTGTTTGGGTGGCTTAAGCTTTTTCTTATTTATTTTCTTGACGGTTACGGGAATCTTCCTCATGTTTTTCTACCGTCCGACTGCTGCTCAGGCTTGGGATGATATTCAGACGTTACAAACAGCAGTTGGTTTCGGACTTTTGGTTAGGAACATGCACCGTTGGGGAGCTCATTTAATGGTTCTGACGGTTTTCTTACATATGGCCCGTGTTTTCTATCATGGGGCATACAAACCCCCTCGAGAATTTAACTGGGTCATTGGTGTAATTTTGTTGACGTTGACTTTACTGTTGTCATTTACCGGGTACTTGTTGCCATGGGACCAATTGGCTCTTTGGGCAGTGACAGTGGGAACAAACATGATGGGCTATACACCCGTTTTTGGAGAACAGGTAAGATTTGTTCTTCTAGGAGGCGTGGAGATCGGTACTGATACCCTTCTGCGTTGGTACACGCTTCATGTATTGATGCTGCCCTTTGTTTTAGTCATATTTCTTGCTATTCATTTTTGGCGTGTCCGAAAAGATGGCGGAATTTCTGGACCCCTTTAAGTCGAGGATAAGAAATGGTTGAGATCCCAGAGCATTTAAGAAAACGAGCTGAAGAAGCTCGAGCTAAAGCAGAAGCAGCTAAAGGTGGTTCCACAGCGGATGTGGTGGAAGCAACTGAAGCTGTTACAGACGCTCCATCAGAAAACCCAAACTCTGGTGACGAAAAAATTCCTGCGCACCTGCTTGACCGAGGGGTACCGGCTTCTAAACAACCCCCAACCAAAGATCCGTCAATTATTTCGCCAAGCCAAACCGGCCCGCAAGCTGGTGAAGGTCCCGATGGACACAATCAGAGACTCTTAACGGTTGTCAAAGCCGGTTCAATCCAGGATGTAAAAACCACTCCTACTGACAAGGTCCATGTCTGGCCGCATCTTTTGATTGCAGAGTTTCTAGCAGCTTTGGCAATTACTCTTTTTACGACCCTTTTCTCTATTGTCGTTAATGCACCACTTCTAGAGTTAGCTGATTTTAATAGAACGCCAAACCCGTCTAAAGCTCCTTGGTACTTTCTGGGGCTTCAAGAGTTGTTAACTATGTTCCATCCCATGGTTGCTGGAGTAACGATTCCTGGGATGGGGATTTTCTTATTAATCATGGCTCCTTTTATTGATAAGAATCCGTCTAATAAGCCTGAACATCGTAAGTTTGCAATTTCTTTGATGACAGTTCATCTAATGTTTTGGGCTGTCTTAGTAATGATCGGTTCTTTTTTCCGTGGTCCTGGTTTCAACTTTGTCTTCCCTTGGGAAGGCGGATTGTTTTTCGAGTTGTGATGCAAATGTTACTTATTAAATCATTTTCTAAAAAAGGTTACGGTGCTTGATATGGCTACGATCATTGCTGCCGTAATTCTTGTTGTTTTAGCAGCATTAGTACTTCTGGGTGCCTCACGTAGAAGAGATCACCGTGCTGTTGGCTTGTCGAGAGAAGCACGCCTTCGCGATAAGCCTAATCCCTCCTTGGTTTCAGACGACGAGGGATTAACAGGTCGTGAATTTGAACAAGCAGCTTTGGAAACTCAGAAGGACGAAGAAGTAGAAATTGTAGAGACAGTTGCTCCCGAACCATTCGTTGCACCGGACCCTATGGCTGTTGGTGTTTCACGTCGACAGTTCTTTAATCGTGGAATAGTCGGGATGATGGGTCTTTCAATAGCAGGTTTCGGAGGAGCTTCTCTAGCTTTCTTATGGCCGCAAGGAGTAAGTGGTTTTGGTTCAAAAATTAAAGTTGGAAATCTTCCTGAAATTATTACAGAAATAAAAGCTAATAATGGATTTTTATATAAACCTGAAGGACGAATGTGGCTGACTGCTTATCCAAACGGTGCAGTTGAAAAAGCAAGAAGTTCATACTCCTCAAGTGAATTATCTGGAATGGCTGCTGGAGTGAACCAAGGTTTTGAAGCAGGCGTAGTTGCTCTTTATCAAAAATGTCCTCATTTAGGTTGCAGGGTTCCAAGTTGTGTTTCATCCCAATGGTTTGAGTGCCCCTGTCATGGTTCCCAGTACAACCAAGTAGGCGAAAAACGTGGAGGACCTGCGCCCCGTGGTATGGACCGCTTCGCTGTAACAGTAAATGATGGTGTTCTTACAGTTAATACCGGTGCAATTATTCAAGGTCCACCAATCGGTACAAACACTACAGGTCAAGAAGCTGAAGGTCCGAACTGCATCGGGCAAAGTGATCATTAGTGAGATGAGAAGTTTGTGAATCCAATAATTATCATCGCTAATACTCAAAGAACAATTGGTTTGGTTCTCGCTATTGTCGTAACAGTCGGCATGTTGATTTATTTGCTTTTCAATTTCCGAATAGGTAAAAAAGAAGTCGGATCTGAAATTGACTTAGCTGCTAACCGAGTTCCTTACGCTGACGACGATGAACTTGAAACCCGTATTCTAGATAAGGCACTCGGATGGTCTTTTGTTTTGATTGCAGCAACCGCTTTAATTCTGCCGCTTTATTGGCTTATGGAACCCGCACGTCAAGAAAATGCTGCAAGAGGTTGGGTTGGACGTTTTGAAAGCCGCGGAGCTAATAGTTACGAAGAAGCCTGCTCAGGATGTCACGGGCCAAACGGTGTTGGAGGTGTTGCCTCATTCACTTTGTCTGATGCTGACGGCCAGTTTGTTGCTCAAGTGCAATGGAAAGCACCAGCGTTAACGAGCGTCTTATCCAGATTTGATGAATCTGAAGTTACTCATATTTTAAATTATGGGCGACCAGGATCTCCTATGCCGGCTTGGGGTTTGCCTGGTGGGGGTCCAATGACCGAACAGCAGATACATCAGTTGGTTGTTTACTTAAGATCAATACAGCTTGATTCAGAAGAAACGAAAGAACAGGTTGAAAGTGGTATCAGAGATGGAGCTAGACGAATTATTATCGATAGTAATCCAAATCTTGTAGAAGCTGAAGAAATTGAAGCAGCCATAGATGAATGGTTGGAGGATGCTTCATTACCTTCAAGTAATAATTATTTGAATTATGGAGAATTGATCTTTAATAATCAAGCAGGCCAGGGTGCGCATGGATGCGCTCGCTGCCATACACCAGGGTTCTCTTATGGGGCCACCAGTTCTGAGAATGTAGACGCTTTGATTACAGAATGGCCGAAACTAGTCGAATCTGGAATTTTAAATAGTTATCGGCCAGGAGCAGGTCATGTGGGACCTAGCTTGAGCGGAGTAGAAACTCATTTTTCAAAACCCGAACGACAGGCTAATTTTATCCACTCAGGATCCGAACTCGGTGCTGGCTATGGAAACGCAAGAATGGGATCAGGAGGAATGCCAGGTTTTGGTGGAAGAACCGATGATCTAGATGTCATTGGAACTGTTACACGAAGCAGAGTGTTAACTCCTGAACAAATTGATGCGGTCGTTGCTTACGAAAGGAGCATGTAGTGGTTGATCTCCTTACAACATTAGGCGGCATTTCTTGGGACCTTGAAGTAAGAGGAATTCTTGTTGTAGCAGTAGGTACGGTCGTATTGATTGGTTCTGTTTGGTTGATAATTGCAACTAATTCAGGGGCGCGACTTAGTACTTTAGTTACCTTTGCAGGGTTAATGGGATTTATGACAATCCTTGGAATCAGTTGGTGGCTCTATGGTTCTGGATGGAAGGGAGCAGATCCGAGTTGGCGAACGATTGATATAAATGTAGGCGATCTAAAATCCAGTGCTTTGATAGAAGCAAGAGATTTGCCTAACCCAGAGGATCTTTCATCTGCGTATGAAATGGTTGTGCAATCTCAAGACGAGGCTGCAAATCTGGAATTTAATAAACTGCCAACGGAGTCAGATTATCCAGAACTAAGTTTGGAAGATTTAGCTGAAATACAAGCAGACAAACAATTAAGAAATGAAACAATAACTCATTCTGAATTAGCCGCTGTATCCCCTAATTTAACTAAGAGCTACGGACTTGATGATTTGAATGGGTGGCGTCTCTTATCAACAGCAGAATCAGGCGATGCGCAAGCACAAGCTATTGCAGATGTTTTAGCTCAATCAGATCTTGGGTTTGGAAGTACTTCTGAGTTCAAAGTTCTTGATTCCTACACTTTTGGTGGGAAGCCAGAACTTAAGGACAATCCGAATAGATGGGACAGGATAAGTCTCTGGGCGACTAATACTGCGCGAATAACACATCCAATCAGATATGCCGTTGTGCAATTTCAAAGAGTGATAGATCAACCTTCGATTCCAGGCATGGCACCACCAAGACCAGTTATTGATAAAGAGGAACCTGTTGTTTCTACAATAATGGTTCGCGATCTTGGCACAAGACGACTTCGACCGGCTTTAGTTACTATTGGATCTTTTATTATTTTTCTAGCTCTTTGCTACTGGCTACACGTAAGAGACAAAGAGTTAATGGCGAAAAGACAAGAATTCGCATCATCGATCGAGTAGAACGATGAAGATAACCCAGCCTGTCTTCTCAAAGTATCGGAGGTGTTGATTTGACTAGTCAATATCTTCCAGTCATAGCTTTGTTTGTTCTTGCAGTTTTGTTCGCTGCTCTCAGCTTTGCAGCTTCTCGGCTGTTAGCACCACGTAGACCAAATGACCGGAAACAAGCACCTTATGAATGTGGCATTATCCCTGCAGAAGAAAATCCAGATGAACGCTTTCCAGTTCGTTTCTACTTAGTGGCAATGATTTTTATAGTTTTTGATATAGAGATAATATTTTTCTACCCTTGGGCTTTATCTCATAGATCTTTGGGACTTTTTGGTTTAGTTGCAGTTTTCATTTTCGCTCTAGCAGTATTTGAATCATTCATTTATTTGATAGGAAAAGGAGCACTTGAATGGGGGCCAAATAAACAACTAAAACCAAAAGATGAACTTGTTTCTTTGACAAGAAACACTTCAAACACAATACGTCGTGTTGGGGTTCGCAAGGTAGGTCAAGAAGGTCGTGACCTAATTGAGGAAAGTTTTGAAAACCAAGAGGTGAGTAATTAATGGTACGAGTACCTCTGATTGGAGACCTTGCGAAAGTTAATGGAGAAGGCTTGGAAGGCCTTGAGCATAACTTTATTACAGCACGAATTGAAAATCTTGTTAAATGGTCTCGAGCTCGGAGTTGTTGGCCAGCGACTTTTGGTTTGGCATGTTGCGCTATTGAAATGATGGCCACCGGAGCTGCACATTATGATTTAGCCAGATACGGAATGGAAGTTTTTCGAGCTTCTCCTAGACAAGCAGATTTGATGATTGTCGCAGGGCGCGTTTCTCAGAAAATGGCTCCAATACTTCGTCAAATTTATGACCAGATGATGGAACCTAAATGGGTCATATCTATGGGGGTGTGTGCATCATCTGGAGGGATGTTTAACAATTATGCAATTGTCCAAGGAGTTGATCAAGTAGTACCGGTTGATGTTTATGCACCTGGCTGCCCACCTGGTCCAGAAACTCTCATGCACGCGATTTTGACTTTGCACGAAAAAATAGAGAGTGGTGAATTAACTCGCAGACGTGAAGAAAATTCTGGTGGGGCGGCTATAGAGATTTCTGAATCTCCAAGGGAAAAAATTTCTCCCGTTGAATTGGAGTCTCGGTGAATGTTCCAACTGTCGAGACATTTGGTCAACAGGTTTTACACCCAAAAGTTGAAGAGCTTATTGACTTAGCCACAGAGCTAAAACAAGAAGGCTTTAATATGGTTGTTGATTTGACCGCGGTTGATTACTTATCTTTTCCAACCCGTACAGATCTACCAGAAGATGTGAAACCGGAACGTTTTGAAGTTGTAATATCAATGATTAATCATCAAACTCGGGAACGGTTACGTCTTAGAGTTCAAATCGAAGAAGAAAACCCCGTAGCTCCATCTTTATTCGACTTGTATCCAGGAACTGAATCAATGGAACGAGAAGTTTTTGACATGTTCGGTATTAACTTTTCTGATCATCCTGATCTGACCAGAATTCTCATGCCAGAAGATTGGATAGGGCATCCTTTAAGAAAAGATTTTTCTGTCGGACAAATACCAGTTCAGTTCAAAGCTAGTAAGGCAAAACGATGACATCCGAAGTCGTAGAGACCGACAATCAATCTTCACCTGTTTTAAGTAACGATGAAAGAGTTCGTCTCCGCGAAGGTAGTGCAGTATTGAGAATAAGTGAGTCTGATGCCACTTCTAAAGCTGGAAATGAGATCACCGAAACTTCAGATCCGTCAGAAGAAACTCGAATGATTCTTAATATGGGACCGTCCCATCCTTCAACACATGGGGTTCTCAGGCTCATATTGGAGTTAGAGGGTGAGACTGTTGAACGTTCAAAACCTGTAATTGGATACCTGCATACAGGAATGGAAAAAACTGCTGAGACACTTTCATATACACAAGGTTCAACCAATGTGACAAGAATGGATTACGCCTCTCCACTTTTTACAGAACTAGCATTTTCTTTAGCAGTAGAAAAACTTTTAGAGATTGAAGTACCTCCCAGGGCAACATGGATTCGAATGCTCATGTGTGAGTTGAACAGAATTAGTTCACATTTACTGTTTCAAGCTACAAACGGTATGGATCTTGGCGCAGTCTCGATGATGATTTACGGATGGCGTGAAAGAGAAGAAGTACTTAGATTTTTTGAGAAAGTCACTGGTTTAAGAATGAACCATAACTACATCCGCCCAGGCGGAGTGGCAGTAGACCTACATGATGGATGGCAGGCCGATTTAAGAAATCTTTTAGAAATAATTCCACCGAGGCTTGATGAATATGATGATTTACTAACCGGTCAACCATTATTTCAGAAAAGACTTCAAGGTATAGGTTCACTAAATACCTCTGAAGCACTGGCCTTATCAGCAACAGGACCGATACTACGATCAACTGGTTATGACTGGGATTTAAGAAAAGATGAACCTTATTTAGCTTATGATCAAGTTGATTTTGATGTAATTGTAGGAACCCACGGTGATTCTTTTGACCGTTTTGCTATTCGATTAAATGAAGTTCGTGAATCTTTACGAATAGTTGAACAGATATTGGATCTAATACCATCAGGCGATTATCGAATTCAAGATAAAAAAATAACACCACCTCCACGTGCTCGTATTGATGAGTCAATGGAAGCGTTAATCCATCATTTCAAAATATTCACCGAAGGTTTTCATGTTCCCCCCGGAGAAGTTTATGCCGCAGTCGAATCACCTAGAGGAGAATTGGGTTGTTATCTAGTTTCTGACGGAAGTCCGAATCCTTACCGGATGCATATCAGAGGCCCAAGTTTTGTAAATTTACAAACTTTGCCCCATCTGATGAGAGGTGGCCTGATTGCGGATGCAGTAGCTGTTATTTCTTCTATCGACCCGATTATGGGAGAAGTTGATCGATAATGGGGTTTTTTAACGAAGAGAATGAAGAAATCGCCAAAGAGATTGTTAGCCGATATCCAGTCGCTAGGTCTGCACTCATACCGTTACTTCATTTAGCCCAAGAACAAGAAGGCTGGATTACAAAACCTGCAATGGAACAGATTGCAGAACTTACTGATACAACATCAGTAGAAGTTTTAGGCACGGGAACTTTTTATGAAATGTTTAAGTTTCATCCAGTTGGAAAGTATTTAATAAAAGTTTGCACAAATATTTCTTGCCAATTACTGGGAGCAGATGAGCTATTTGAACATGTGAAAACAGTCTTGGATATAGAAGAAGGTGGCACGACAGAAGATGGCCTTTTTACTTTCGAAGAAGCTGAATGCGTTGCTGCTTGTACGGAAGCTCCTTGTTTTACTGTAAATTATCGTTATTTTCATCGAGCATCGCCGGAACTTTTTGATGAGGTAGTCGTAGATCTAAAAGCAGGTGAAAGTCCTTTGTCTAAAGGTTGTGCTGATGATCAAGGAGTGATGCCTGAACATGGAACTTTAAGTCGGGTTCGTCAACAAATACCTAAGACGCGTTCTGCTGGGATTAAACACCCAGAGGAAATAAAAGGTCCTCCAAGCTGGATCGAAGAGGTTGTTTGATGGTTGAGTCACCTTTACAGACCGGTTATGTAAAACATGCACCTGGTTTCGTCGAAAATGAGGGTCCGAAGCTTATTACAAGCCGTTTCAAACATACAGATTCTTTTACACTCGATAAGTATTTGTCAACAGGTGGTTATGAGGGTTTGAGGTCATCACTTAATCGACTACCTAACCAAGTTCATGATGAAGTTAGAGAAGCCAGTCTTCTTGGCCGCGGAGGTGCTGGTTTTCCTGCAGGAATCAAATGGGGATTTCCCCCAGAAGGGGTTTGGCCGCGGTATTTAGTGGTTAATGGAGACGAAAGTGAAATAGGGACGTATAAAGATCGGCTGTTAATGGAAAGGGATCCTCATCAGTTAATAGAAGGAGTTTTGATTGCTTGCTATGCACTTGGTTTATCTCAAGCTTTTTTATATGTCCGAGGTGAAATGGCTTTGGCGCAAGAACGGATAGCTCTTGCACTTGATGAAGCATATAAAGCTGGTTATATCGGGAAAAACATTTTAGGTACTAAGTTTTCTGTTGACATAGTGATGCATTGGGGTGCAGGGGCATACATAGTTGGAGAAGAAACAGCGTTAATAGAGAGTCTTGAAGGCAAACGTGGAATGCCACGTTTAAAACCTCCTTATTTCCCAGCTGCAATAGGTTTATACGGTAAGCCGACGATTGTAAATAATGTTGAAACACTTTCTAATCTTCCTTGGATTCTCAATAACGGAGCCTCTGCTTACAAAGGATTTGGTTCAGAATCATCACCTGGGACCCGAATGTTTGCAATATCAGGTCACGTAAAACGCCCGGGTGTTTATGAGGTTGAACATGGAGTTACTACCTTTAGAGAACTTTTTTATGATGACAATTTTTGCAGAGGTATAAGAGATGACAATGAGTTAAAAATGTTTATACCCGGCGGAGGGTCAGCCCCGTGGTTTTTTCAAGAACAACTAGATTTACCGCTCGAAGCGAGTGCGGTAGGAGCAGCAGGTTCAATGCTTGGTTCTGGAGCAATGGTTGTGATGGACGAGACAACTGATGCGGTTAAGGCTTGTTTAAGCGTTGTTAGATTTTTTGCGCGTGAATCTTGTGGAAAATGTTCTCCTTGTAGAGAAGGAACTACATGGGAAGAGAAGATTCTTCAAAGGATTTTAGATGGCGATGGAAGACCTTCAGATATAGATTTGCTTTTAGACATAGGTGACAATATAAGCCCTGGGCCTTATCCAGCTGCTGCATTCTCGGACGAAGGTCTTGATGCGGTTCCGTTTCCTCCAAGTCAGACAACTATTTGTCCATTAGGACCTTCATCTGTGGCCCCGATCGTTTCTGCCATACGAAGATTCCGTAATGAATTCGAAGCTCTTATTACAAGACGTGATCCCATTCCTTTGTCGTTAAAAGTTGAAGAGGTAGTTACATGACAGATATAACATCTACTGAAACTGCAGTTTCTATAACGGTTGATGGAAAAAAAGTAATAGCAAAACCTGGCGAATTACTAATAGATGCTTGCGAAAGAAATGGAACTTATATTCCTAGATTTTGTCATCATTCGCGTATGCAACCTGTTGGTATGTGCCGAATGTGTTTGGTAGAAATCGATACAGGTCGAGGACCGGCCCTTCAACCTTCCTGCATGATTGAGTGCAGTAATGAGATGGTTGTTGACACTCAATCTGAAAAAACCCAAAAAGCACAAGAAGGAGTACTTGAATTCCTGTTAATAAATCATCCTCTTGATTGCCCTATTTGCGATAAAGGGGGAGAGTGCCCTTTACAAGATCAGACGATGACTTTTGGTGCGGGAGAGAGTCGGTTCATCGAAGAGAAACGTACATACAGAAAACCGATTCCAGTTAATGAGAATGTTTTTTTAGATCGCGAAAGATGTGTTCTCTGCGATAGATGTACACGTTTCGCTGATCAAGTTGCCGGAGATTCTTTAATACATTTCATCGACCGAGGTAATAAGACTCAAGTTAACACCTATCCAGACCAACCTTTCAGCTCTTATTTCAGCGGAAATACTGTCCAAATATGCCCAGTAGGTGCTTTGACAGCGGCTCCTTTTAGGTTCAAAGCCAGACCATGGGATTTAACAGAAGTTGAATCTACAAGCACTTTCGACAGTGTCGGAAACAGAATTTCTGTTCAGGAATCAAGAGACAAAGTTTTACGTTTCACAGGTGTTGATTCTGACTCTGTTAATTGGGGTTGGTTGACAGATAAAGAAAGGTTTATTTTCGAGTCATACTCAAATGAAAATCGACTTGTTGAACCGCTAGTAATAGATGAGTTTGCCGACGATGAGAAAAATCATTTTTCGACAACTTCATGGTCTGAATCCTACGAAAAATGTTTAACTGCACTAACTGAAACCACGCCAGAACGAATAGCTGTTATTGGTGGAGCTCGGTTAACTAATGAAGCTCAGTACGTATGGAGTAAAATCACAAAAGGAATTATCGGAACTGACAACGTTGACGCTCAACTAGATGATGGACTTTCACCAGAGGTGCTTCTCAGCTTAAACCCCTCGACCATAGATGAAATTTGCAAACCCGGTGGAGTAATAATTCTTTTAGGTGCTGATCCAAAAGAAGAATTAGGGACTCTTTATTTAAGGTTAAGGCATGCAATAGTTCAAGATCGATGCAAATTAATTGAACTAACTCCAACAAAAACAGGGTTGTCGAAATTAGCTACTCAATCAATAAGAATTCCACCCGGAAAAACTTTTGAGGCAGTAAAAGCATTGTCTGGCGAACCTTCTTCACTCGAAGAGGAGACACTTAAAGAGTTGCTCGACGCTGGAAAAATAATTAAGAACAGCGACTCGGTTTCTGTTCTACTGGGACGCACCTCTTTAGCAGAGACTTCTTCAATTCTCGAAGATGGGGCTATCACACTGCAGGAGTATTTTCCAGAAGCTTCTTTCCTGCCTTTATTAAGAAGAGGCAATATCAATGGTGCAATAGATATGGGACTTTCTCCAGGCTTATTACCCGGAAGATGCAACTTGGAAGAAGGATCAGAGGAACTACAAAATCGTTGGCCAACACTTCCTACTTGTAAAGGTCTTAAAACTAGAGAAATACTTGAAGCTGCGACTAGCGGACAAATCGATGTCTTGATTCTTTTAGCATCGGATCCACTAATGGATTTTCCTGATTCTCAATTAGTTAAAGAAGCTCTAGAGAGAATCGGAACAGTGATCGCAGTTGATATTTTCGCAACAGATAGTGTCCTCAAGGCTGATATTGTTTTGCCAGCTGCCACCACTACAGAGATAGACGGTACATTTACTAACCTTGAAGGTCGAATAAGTCCGATAAGGAGGAGTGTCACACCTCCAGGGACAGCTAGACCAGACTGGATGATTGCTTTAGATCTAGTCCAGTATTTTGATCCTGAGTTAGGACCATCCACATTCAATGAATTGTGTGAAGAGATTTCTTTAGTTTCGGGAATGCATAAAGATATCGACCTGACAAAAGTTGAACAAATGGATGAAGACGGGGTCGTTTTGAAAAGGAGTTTGCAAACATCGCAAACCACTTCAGCGAAAATTCCAAAACAAAAGGTTAATTCTTTCCGATTGATAACAACAAGAAGTATGTATGACAAAGGAGTTCTCGCTGCACACAGCTCAGCACTTAAAGGACTTGCACCTGGGAGTCAGATAAAAGCCAATCCGGAAGATATGCAGAAGATTGGAGTTAATTCTGAATCGTTAGTTCGTTTAATTGGTTCAAAAGGTGAAATTCGAGCAAGACTCACGCCTGATCCAGACACAATTAGTGGAACTATTCATGTTCTTTGGAATCAGGAAGGCCCGGATATTCGAAAACTAATCGACTCATCATTACCGGTGAATGATTTGAAGATTGAGAAAACATGATGATAATCGCTTCTGACCCACTTCTCAGCTCAGACATTGGGTTTTCGGTAGTTGCTGTGATGTTATTAAAAGTTGTACTTGCTTTCGCATTGTTAATGGTTTCGGTAATGCTTGTGATTTGGTTCGAAAGAAAAATTGTGGCGGATATGCACAATCGTGTGGGGCCATCGTTAGCAGGGCCATGGGGGATACTGCAGACTTTGGCAGATGGGATAAAACTTTTTTTCAAAGAGGATCTATTACCTGCGCGTGCAGATCGTGTTGTTTTTCGATTGGCCCCCTATCTCTCTTTAGTTCCGGCTTTTTTATCTTTCGCAATTGTTCCAATCGGCGGTGACTTTACAAATGGTGGAGATGGAACAGTTTCTATTTTCGGACATAGAACTCTTTTGCAAGTAGCTGACCCGCCAGTGGGTATTCTTCTTTTTCTAGCCCTTTCTTCGATTGCTGTTTACGGAGTGATGCTTGCTGGATGGTCGTCAGGATCAAAATACCCTCTATTAGGGTCAGTAAGAGCTTCAGCTCAGATGATTAGTTATGAAGCCGCTTTAGGTCTCTCCATGGCAACAGTTTTTCTATCTTCAGGAACTCTTTCAACAAGTGGCATAGTTTCAGGTCAAGCAACTTGGAACTGGAACCTAGTGGCAACAGGAGTAATTCCTTTTGTGATTTTCGTGATCGCAGGAACAGCGGAACTTAACAGACCGCCTTTTGATTTGGTTGAAGCAGAACAAGAACTTGTTGGAGGCTTTCATACGGAGTACAGTTCCATTCGTTTTGCTTTATTTTTCCTAGCAGAGTTCATGAACATGATTACCATGTCCGCAATAGCCGTAACTCTTTTTCTGGGTGGGCCAAACGGTCCAATTCTAATAAAACAAATCGCATGGGTATGGCCTATACTTTGGTTCTTCTTAAAAGTGATGGCATTCTTATTCACTTTTGTTTGGCTTCGAGCCACTCTCCCAAGGTTGCGTTATGACCAACTTATGGATTTAGGTTGGAAACTGCTCATCCCAGCTTCTCTAGGATGGTTTCTTTTAATAGCGGCCTTAAACATAGGTGAAGACAGAGGTTGGTCAACTTTTCTGGTAGTCCCGTTAGGTCTAGTCGTCCTTTCATTGGCTGCTCTTTTATTGAGCGGAGCTATCAAAAAAGCCAAAGATTCTAATCTGCACGCCGCTGACCTTTCTGAAATATCTGAAGGGACAGAACAGTGAGTTATTTAAAAGGCTTCTTAGTCACCTTTCGCCAAATATTCCAAAAACGTGTTACAACCCCTTACCCAGCAGAGAAGAGGGTAAAACCAGAAAGGCTTCATGGAAGGCATGTGCTTGGACGATATGAAGATGGCATGGAGAAGTGCATAGGGTGTGAACTATGTGCTGGTGTCTGTCCCGCAAATTGCATTTACGTAAGAGGGGCAGATAATCCAACTGATAATCCGGTATCACCAGGAGAACGCTACGGCTTTGTTTATGAGATCAATTACTTACGTTGCATTCATTGCGATCTTTGCGTTGAAGCTTGCCCAACAGGAGCCATTACTGAAAGCAAGATGTTTGAATTCTCATTTACTAATCGAAATGATGCCATTTACACGCGAGAAGAACTTTTAGTTGATTCAGAATCTGGAAAACCTAAACAGTTGCCATGGGAAGATTGGCGTGAAGGGGAAGATCTTGATACTTCTGGGTGGTTAAGGGCGACCTCTCCAAATGGAGATGCTTCTTATGAAGGTCAAATTGCTTGGTCAGGTGACTTGGGTTACGGAATTCGTAAAGCTGAGATTGGTCAAAGTGATACGAAAACTCCGGAAGAGGAACAGTAATGGAAACGGTTGTCTTTTTAATAAGTGCAGCTGTTATTTTAAGCGGCGCTTTAGGAGTTATCTTTTCGAAGAACCCTGTCCACTCAGCTTTATTCATGGTTCAAACGTTATTTGGGGTAGCGGTCTTATTTGTGCTTCTAGAAGCGACATTTCTTGCAGCAATACAAGTAATTGTTTATGCCGGAGCAATAGTAATCCTTTTTGTTTTTGTAATCACCTTATTAGGAGTTGACCGAGCAGAAGATCTTAAAGTCGAACCTATTTCTGGCCAAAGACCTCTAGCTGTTGTTTTGGGAGCTTCGATTTTTGGGATTATTTTGACAGTCTTGATAGTTGCTGTCGGAGGCCCAACAGGGGAACAAGCAGCAAACATTCCTATCGGGGATGCAACCGATAACACAAAGATCTTAGGAGAAGCATTATTTTCCACACAAGTTTTTTCCGTAGAACTAACTGCACTTTTGTTAACAGTTGCCGTTGTGGGAGCAGTTGTTCTCTCAACCCGTCCGACAAAACCATTGATATCAACCCTGGAGGAACTGCAAAATGATGCAGTAGAAGACGAGCCAGAAGAAAAAGGTGGAGAATGATTATCACAACTACCTGGTATTTGTTACTTGCTGCAGTTCTCTTTTCTATCGGCACTACAGGTCTTTTAGTAAGACGGAATCCGTTGATCATGTTTATGTGTATTGAATTAATGCTAAATGCAGTAAATATTACATTCGTGAGCATTGGCTCTCATCTGAATGATTTAGGAGGCCAGTTAGCGGTCTTTTTTGTTTTAGTTGTAGCGGCAGCGGAAGTAGTTATCGGTTTGGCACTAGTAGTTGCAATCATGCGAAGACGCTCAAGAACCAATGCAGACGATCTAAAGATTTTGGGCGGATAAAAATGATAAATCTAGTTTGGCTGATACCCGCTTTCCCTCTTCTGGGTTTTTTGACCCTTATTTGTCTAGGAAAATCAGTGAGAGAACCGATTGCAGGATGGTTAGCAACGACTGCCATCGCAGGTTCTTTTCTATCAGTTTTGATTGTTTTCATTGGAATGCTTTTAGAAAAAAATGAAAACAGACAAACAGTTTTTACTCTTTTTGATTGGATCCCAGCCGGAGATTTCAAAGTCGACATAGGTTTTTTAGCTGACCCCTTATCAATCACGATGTGTTTATTTATTACAGGAGTAGGCACTTTAATTCATCTTTATTCAATTGGATACATGCATGGTGATCCAGATTTCAATCGTTTTTTCACATATTTAAATTTGTTTGCATTCTCAATGTTGATGCTTGTACTAGGTGATAATCTTCTGCTGACTTTTCTTGGCTGGGAAGGTGTGGGAGCTTGTTCCTATCTTTTGATTTCGTTTTGGTTCAGAGATCCAGCAAATGCGACTGCCGGAAAGAAAGCATTTATAACGAATCGGGTTGGCGACTGGGGATTCATGGTCGCAATGTTTCTTATTTTCTTCAATTTCGGCTCGCTTGAGTATTTAGAAATATTTGACATTCTCGGTTCCAATCAAATAGCTGAAACGACTACTACTTTTATAGTTTTAATGCTTTTTGTAGGAGCTATGGGAAAATCGGCACAATTTCCTCTGTACCTATGGTTGCCGGATGCAATGGCTGGTCCAACTCCGGTTTCAGCATTAATCCATGCAGCGACCATGGTTACTTCAGGTGTTTACCTATTAATCAGAGTTAATCCAATCATGGTAGAAGCTTCTACATGGTCGACTGGGCTAATTGCCTGGGTTGGAGCTGGAACAGCCTTATTTGCTGCTTCTATAGCAGTCGCACAAACAGATATTAAGAAAGTTCTTGCATATTCGACCGTTAGTCAGTTGGGCTATATGGTTTTAGCAGTTGGTTGCGGTGCTTACACAGCAGCCATTTTTCATATGATCACACATGCTTTTTTCAAAGCTTTACTTTTTCTTGGTGCAGGATCAGTAATCCACGGAATGGACGGTGAGCAGGACCTAAGGCGTTATGGAGGTCTTCGTTCTTTGATGCCAATTACCGCTGGAACTTTTATTGTTGGCTGGCTAGCAATTGCTGGTGTTCCGCCGTTTGCGGGTTTTTGGTCGAAGGATGAAATTCTTGCTTTTGCATGGGATAAGAATCCATTACTTTGGCTTGTGGGAATAGTAACTGCACTTTTGACGGCCTTTTACATGACTCGTCAAGTAATTCTCACTTTCTTCGGTAAACCTCGATATTTGAATGCTGGTGATGCTGGTGATGCTGGTGATGCTGGTGATGCTGGTGATGCTGGTGATGCTGGTGATGC
>PBYV01000062.1 GCA_002729765.1 Acidimicrobiaceae bacterium | reverse complement strand
TAGTGTTCTTTTCTCTATAACAAAAGTTTCTTGATCTGGTAGCTGACTTTGGTCAATAGCTTCAAACAGTGTTTTTTCTGAGTGATTTTTATGATGGTTACTATTTGTAAAAGTCAAGTATTCTTTTCGCCATCCAGCCCACAAGTTTTCTAATTTGTTCAAATTTTCTTCTCCACTTCTTCATTTAAGCGAAGTAGAAAGTCTTGTATTAATAAACCTCGTTCAGGTTCATCGCTGTTTCGTGTATTGTCAGCGACAGTATTATTTTTAATATCTTCATCCCCCACTACCAATAAATGTGGAATTTTTTCAACTTTTCCTGCTCTAACTCTTTTACCTAGAGGTTCATCAGCAATATCTATAGTGGCTCTGAAACCTTCATCCTCTATTTTGGCTAAAAGTGACTCTGCATAACTTTGGTGTTCTGCCGCCACAGGCAATATTCTTACTTGCTCAGGAGATAGCCAAGTAGGGAACGCACCTGCATAGTGTTCGATCAAAACTCCAATAAATCTTTCGATCGAACCCAACAAAGCTCTATGTATCATCACCGGTTGATGTCTAGCCCCATCAGTTCCTATGTATTCAAGACCGAAACGATCAGGAAGGTTGAAATCTAATTGAAGAGTGGTCAATTGCCATGGTCTACCAATCGCATCGTTCACGTCCATATCAATTTTAGGACCGTAGAAGGCACCCCCTCCTTCTTCAATAATGTATGGAAGTTCTTCTTTTTCAAGTGCCTGTCTTAAACCTTCTATGGCTAGATCCCATAGTTCATCATCACCCACAGATTTCTCCGGGGGTCTTGTTGAAAGTTTTGCTTGAAAGTCCGTAAAACCAAAATCTCTGAGCAGAGAAAGGCAGAAAGCTAAAAGTGAGGATAACTCTTCCGGAACTTGCTCGCGGGTACAAAAAATATGGGAATCATCTTGAGTGAATCCTCTACTTCTGAGGAGCCCATGAACGGCACCCGAAAGCTCGTACCTGTAAACAGTTCCAAGTTCAAAATAACGTGTTGGTAAATCCCTGTAACTGCGTTGTGAACTTTTATAAACCATTACATGAAAAGGACAATTCATTGGCTTCGGATAGTAAGTGGCTCCGTCCATTTCCATAGGTGGATACATGCTTTCAGCGTAAAAATCTAAATGTCCACTGGTTTCCCAAAGAACTGATTTAGCTATGTGAGGGCTGAATACAAAGTTGTAACCACCATTTTCATGTCTAGTACGGCTGTAGTCTTCAATCACCTTTCGAATCAGTGATCCTTTCGGATGCCATACTGCTAGTCCTGGTCCTAAATCTTCAGGCCATGAAACTAAATCAAGTTCTGCTGCTAATCGGCGATGATCTCTCTTCTCTGCTTCAGCTAATCTCTCCAAATAATCTTCTAGATCCTTTTTACTAGCCCAGGCTGTTCCGTATATACGTTGGAGCATTGGCTGTTTTTCGTCACCTCTCCAATATGCTCCAGCAACCTTTTGCAAGGCAAAATGGCCTAGTTTTCCGGTTGCTGGTACATGTGGTCCTGTACAGAGATCAACAAAATCTTGGCCATTCTTGTAATAACTGATAGTCCCTTCGGCTGAGGCTTCATTTGAAATTTCACTATCTATCTCACCAGTTGAAACTCTTTCAATGATTTCTTTTTTGAACTTATGCTTTCCAAAAAGCTCTAAAGCTTCTTCAGATGAGATCTCATGTCTTTCGAAATGCTGATCTTCTTTAATTATCTCGCGCATACGCTTTTCGATATTTATCAAATCATCTTCTGTGAAAGTAGCTCCGTCTGGGAGTTCAAAATCGTAATAAAACCCATCCTTAATAGGTGGACCTATCGCATATGTCGCTCCTTCCCAGATGTCAAGAACAGCTTGAGCTAAAACATGTGCAGTTGAGTGTCTTAAAACATATAAACCGTCTTCAGTGTCTGGAGTTATCACTGATACGGCATCCCCATCAGAAAGGGGTTTACTCAAGTCTTTTGTTTCACCGTTAATATTTAAAGCAATAGCTGCCTTAGCTAAACTTCTGCCTACATCAGCTGCTAAGTCTGCACCTGTGGAACCTTCGGGCAAAGCACGAGTTGACTCATCTGGGAGAGTAACTTTTATTTCAGCCATATAACGAGGTTAGCTAATCAGAGGGTAAAGATTCAGTGTTTTTAGTACTTGAAGCACTAAATATCTAATTTTCTTCAATACCTAGGAACCGCAACGCTGCTCTTGTCTTATATCGACTATTCAATTGGAGGATTACGGCACTAAAAGCTTCAATGGCAGTTGCGTTCGACAAACCTCCAGCATCTAGAGGTCGTATTCCAGGGATCTTGGTTAAAAGCTCTGAAGTTTCCTCTGTCGCTTTCTTATGATCAGAACAAACCAACACGTCGCTTTCGACATCTTCACTTAAATCGCCTAATTCATTAGCTGGAACATGATGCATCGCCGCCGCTACATATGAATCCTGAATTACAGATTGGACTGTCGCTGCTACTGACCCGCGCGGTGGAACTAAAGGTTGAAATTCCCCTGCAACTCTAGCTATCGCATTCGACATGCAAATAACGACTTTTCCATGAAGGTGTTCTGCGACAGAACGAGCAGTTGTGGCAGCTGCATCCCACGGAGTCGCTATAACGATTAGATCTGCTTTTGCCGCATCAATATTTTCTGCCGCTGTGATTTGTAGTTCTTTTTCCGGCCATGCGGAAACTATCTCATCTCGAATTTCCAGGGCGCGGTATTTACTTCGCGAACCGACCGTAATTTCATACCCTACTGATGCGAGTCTTGCCGCTAAAGCTTTTCCCGCTGGTCCTGTTGCTCCTAATAAGCCTATTTTCATGGTGATGATCCTAGGCAATATCGCGCTCCGAAACACTGATGGAATGTTTTTTATATACATCTGTCGAAGAATTCACGAATTATAGTTATAGCACGTAGTCTTTTGTTGAGAAAGGAGCTTTTATTTGGGTTTATTAAGCGGTAAGAGACTTCTTATTACTGGTGTGTTGACAGACTCTTCATTGGCTTTTGCGGTTGCAGAACGTTCAATCGCAGAAGGCGCTGAAATTGTTCTCACGGGAGCAGGCCGCGGATTGAGTCTTACTCGTAGAACCGCAAGGAAATTAGAGAGTCAGCCGGAAGTTCTAGAATTTGACGTCACATCTGCTGAACAGGCGAAAGACTTAAATGCATGGCTTAAAACAAACTGGGGTGAAGTCGATGGAGCACTTCATGCGATTGGGTTCGCGCCTGAGGCTTGTCTAGGGGAAGATTTTATGTCTGCTACATGGGATGACGTGAAAGTAGCAATGGAAATTTCTGCTTACTCTTTGAAAACTATCGCTGAAGTAGTTTCCCCATTAATGCCCAGAGGAAGCTCGATAGTTGGTCTAGATTTTGACGCACGTTTCGCTTGGCCGGCTTACAACTGGATGGGAGTTGCAAAAGCCGCACTTGAATCAACTTCTCGCTACCTAGCTAAAACCCTTGGACCTGATGGAATAAGGGTAAACCTTGTCGCAGCGGGTCCTATAAGAACTATGGCAGCAAAAAGCATCCCAGGTTTTTCTGAATTTGAAGATGCTTGGGACGGGCGCTCCCCTCTCGGTTGGGATGTTGAAGATCCTGATCCCGTGGCGCGCTCTTGCGTAGCATTATTTTCCGATTGGTTACCTGCGACTACAGGAGAGTTGCTTCACGTGGATGGTGGATATCACTCCATTGGTGCTTAGTCCCACTCAAAATTTCCATAAGAAAATATGTACTTCTCTCTTTCTTCCTCTTCAGTGTGATTTAGTGGCATTTCAATAGGAATCCGATTCGTGCACCTTTGATTTACTATTTGATACGGATTGAGTTCATTGCCTCTACCCATGGGTCCGGCATGAAATTCAAAATGCAAATGAGGGCCCGTGGCGTTCCCTCCAGCTCCTAATTGGCCTATTACATCTCCAGCTGAGACTTTTCCAGATTTTTTACCATAACGGTATAGATGAGTTCCAAAATAATAGTCGCCATTTTCAGCAATAAGTCTGAAGGATTTACCTCCTACAGAGTCCCAGAAAAAAGTGACTTCTCCATCTACGGGGGCATAAAGATCTGCACCATGAAAGCCGACTAGATCTACTCCTCTATGAATTCCTCGAGGTCTCTTTTCATTCCATGTGTCATAAAATTTTACAGTATTGGCGACAGGGCAAACCCAGTCTTTGGAATTGGCTAGTTCCATCACCCTTTCTATATTTTCGTATTTTCTCTTATCTTCCTGAAGACGCACCTTGTCGACCTCTTCGATATTTTCTAGTTTTTCAGCACGATCAACCATTATCTTCTCAGCTCCTTCGATCCGCTCAAGTAGGAGTCCCGCAACATTTTCTAAAGATTTTTCTACCATCTCTTGACGTGAACGTATCGATGCAAAAGCTGTTGCTAAGTCCGTAAGAGCAGTCGTAGTTGTTTCAATACGATTTTCAATTATTGATACAACTTCCGAAGCTTTAGAAGTGAAAAATGGAAGTGTTAGCTTGCGTTCTAACAAAAACGGTGAATCACTTTCTCCGACTTCAACAAGTGCAGGTTGATTCTCTTGTGCGCTTGAATGACCAATAGGTAACAATGCAAGAAGAGAAATAATACTAAGAGCGTAAAAAATTCTGGACATCAATTAACAGTACATTTCTAGACTGCTTGTGTCTCAACAATCGAGTTGAGAAAATCAAGTTTATTTACTCTCGAGGTCAGATTCATCTTCAATCTCTCCTACAAGCTCTTCTATGACATCTTCGAGTGCTACTAAACCCAGGAGCACCCCTTCAGAACTCTTGACTCCGGCTAAATGAATCCGCGAACTACGCATCTGTAAAAGCAAATCGTCCAAAAGCAAATCAGGTGGCACGATCAACATTCTACGCATCATTTCCAAAGGCACTGGTTCGCTTTGTGACTGTTCTGGTAGTCGCAAAAAATCCTTAACATGCATAAATCCGAGAAGATCATCCTCTGTGTTTCCAACTACAGGAAGCCTCGAATGGCCGCTTGAAACCACGACTTCCTCAATAGCAGATAAATCCATTTTTCTGTTTATTGTGACCATCTGAGAGCGGTTTATCATAATCGAGGAAACAGGCATTCTCCCTAAATCCAAAGCACCGGTCAGAAGCTCATGTTCGAAACTTTCTATAAGTCCCTCCTCTTTCGAAACTTTTACAACTGCTGAAAGTTCAGTTATTCCTAAAGCTTCATCACTTCCAACTTTTATTTGATGCTTTATAGGTCTAACTGCAAAAACCACTACCGTGTCTAGAAGCCAAATAGCTGGTCTCATCACTCGAACAAAAAATCTTTGTATGGGCATAACCCAAGTAAGCGTTCTTTCCGGATCCGCAATAGCCATATTCTTTGGAACAATCTCTCCGAACATCATCTGCAACATGGCGGCAATAGCTATCGCTGAAATCCAGGAAATCGTTTCTGCAACTGAGGCTGGGACACCAAGACCACCCAAAAGGATTCTTACCAATTCACCTACAGAAGGTTCAGCAATGATTCCGAGTAGGACACTACTCAAAGTAATTCCTAGCTGTGAACCAGAAATTTGTTTTCGCAGATCTTTTCTTGCTTCTATTGAATATTTAGCAGCCCGAGATCCCTCTTCTGCTAGCTCTTCCAGTCGTGACGTACGACTTGCCACCAAAGCAAATTCTGTTGCTACAAAAACAGAATTTACGAGAATCAATAAAACAGCGCCCAAAAATATTAATAAGAGCATCTAAACGCCCTTCGCTTTAAAATCAGCCGGCGAGACAATACGAAGATTCGCCACTCTAAGTCCTTCTACTGCCAAAACTTCTATTTTCCAGCCTTCGGTTTCTATAATTTCACTTGGTTCAGGAAGATGCCCTAGCCTGAAAAGAACATACCCGGCGACTGTCTCATAGGGGCCTTCCGGAATTTTTAATCCTGTCGATTCTTCAACTTCATACAAATTCAATTTTCCGGAAATGATCGTGCTTCCTAGACTTTCTGCACGTGTCTTTACTTCCATATGATCGTATTCGTCTCCTATTTCACCTACTATCTCTTCGACGACATCTTCCATGCTGACTATGCCAGCAGTCCCCCCGTGTTCATCTGCGACTACTAATAATTGGTTGCGACTTTCACGCATGTCCGTCAACACGTCATCCAAGTCCCGCGTCTCTGGGACTATCAGAACTTCGTTCATTAAATCTTTCACAGACAATGAGAATCTTTTCTTTATAGGGAAGTTATATACAGACTTGACATGTACTACTCCTTGGATGTCGTCCAAATCAATGCCAAAAACCGGGAACCTTGAAAAGCCTGTACTCACTGAGAGGTCGACAAGTTTTCTTACAGAATCTTGCTTTTGGAGAGCCTGCACTTCCACACGTGGGACTAAGACATCTGCAACTGTTTTATCAGCGAATCTTATTGACCTTCGAAGTAAATTAACCTCTTCAGAGTCTAAAACGCCTCCATCACCCGATGCCTCAATTAGATGCTCAAGTTCTCCAAGGGTATGAGAAGCAGATATTTCACTCTTTGGTTCAACTCCTAATCTGTTCAATATTCGATTCGCACAATAATTGAGAAGCGCCACTACTGGAAAAAAAATCTTTCCGTAAATTCGAATCAGAGAAGATAAAAGAAAAGCGGTTCTTCTAGGAAGTGCCAATGCTAAGTATTTGGGAATCTGTTCACCAAGTACAAGATGTAAAGAAGTAGCAAATACAACAGCTATAAAAACACTTAACCCTGAATGGCTGGTTCCCCCAGTGAGGATCTTCGCGACCGTAGGTTCAGCCACAAAACCCAATAACAACGCAGAGACTGTTATTCCGAATTGAGCACCAGAAAGATAAACGGTCAGATTTTCCAAAAGTTTGCGCACCCTAGAAGCCCGCAAACTGCCACTTTCTGCATCCGCTTCCACGCTGGCTCGATTAACTGCGACAAGGGAAAACTCTGCAGCGACAAAGAAGGCGTTTAATAACAAAAGAGCAGCCGCAATGAACAAGCCAGACCAGATTGACATCGTTCCTACACTCTAGCGAACTGAAAAACTGCTTATACCTTGTGACAGCTAAATCATTTTGAAATCAATCCGGTACTGTGAATCAATGAAATATTCGGGTTGTCTTAGCTTCGAACGAAAAGAACATATAATTTCCGACGTTTCTATAGATCCTGATGTAAATAAACGCTGGTTTAAGCGCTTGTACCCGCTGATAAGAGAACAGAGAACCTCTTTTTTAATTACTTCTTTTTGCGGAATCGTAGGTCTCACCATTCAAGTATCAGTACCTATGGTTATTCGTGAAGCTATAGATAATCCTCTTACAGACGGCTCTGGAGAAATCAGTTCGTACGCTTGGACACTAATTGTAATGGCTGCATGTGCCTTTCTTCTTAGATACACGTATCGATTTCTGCTTTTCAGAACTGCTTATCGAATTGAGACTCAACTAAGATCTCTTATTTACAGGCACCTAACTAAACTCTCATTTTCTTTTTTTGACAGAATAGCTAGTGGAGAAGTTATCTCTAGAGCTAACTCTGATATCCGTTCCATCCAACTGCTTTTAGCTTTTGGACCTTTAGCGATGCTTTCAATACTCAGTTTCTTACTAGCTCTAATCTTCATGCTCTCCATCCACCTACCTCTTACTCTCGTAACTGTTTCTTGCATGCCGTTCGTGTACGTTCTAGCGCAGAAAATGAGAGATAAAGTTTTTCCTCTTTCATGGGTCACACAAGGACGTATGGCAGATTTAGCAATGGTCGTTGATGAAAATATTAACGGGTCAAGAATTGTAAAGTCCTTTGCTGCTGAAAGGAAACAGATTGAACTGTTAGCAGAAAAAGCTCAACGGTTACGCTGGTCTTCAACTGCTTTGATCGATTCACGAGCGCGTTTTAACCCTCTAATAGAATCGCTACCGCGTTTGGGAATGGCCAGTATTTTGATGTATGGCGGTTGGCTTGCCATAAATGAGAAAATCAGTATCGGCGCACTCATCGCTTTCAGCAGCTACGTAATCATGATCTCTGTCCCTTTTAGAATGCTAGGATTTGTTCTTCTGCAAGTGCAGAGAGCTGCTGCTTCCTCTTTACGCATTTTTGAAATCCTCGATGAGAAGCCAGCTATCGAGAATAAATTGACAGCAAGTAAAATTACTTCACCGTTAGGTAATTTGAGTTTCCGAAACGTTTCTTTTTCCTACCCCAATGGTGAAAATCTACTAGTTCTTGAAAACTTTAGCCTCGAAATCGCAGCTGGTGAAACTGTTGCACTAGTTGGACGCACAGGATGTGGAAAATCAACCGTAGCGAGACTGTTACCTCGGTTTTATGACGTAACTGATGGGTCTATTCTTCTAGATGGTACGGATATACGAGATTTCTTAGTTGAAGATTTACGAACTCATATAAATGTGATCCCTGACGAACCCTTCTTATTTTCAGAATCAGTCAGAAACAATATTGCTTTCGCACGCCCAGACGCTCAAGAAGAAGAAGTAGTCGCTGCAGCTGAGGCAGCTCAGGCAGCTGATTTTATTTCAGATCTAACCTACGGATATGAGGAAATTGTAGGTGAAAGAGGCTACACACTCTCGGGGGGGCAACGTCAAAGGATCGTTATAGCACGAACACTTTTGGCAAACCCCAAGATTCTTGTACTGGATGACTCCACCAGCTCCATAGATGTAGAAACAGAATCGCTCATCCACACTTCTCTAAAAAAGCTTTTACAGGGCAGAACAACTTTGGTGATCGCCCACCGTCTCTCAACCATTGCTTTAGCCGACAGGGTCGTGCTTATGGACTCAGGAAAAGTTAAAGCTGAAGGAACTCATGAATATTTATTAGCAAACTCACCAGAATACGAATCAATATTGGCCTCTGGTGCAATGAGTGGAGCGGAGTAACAGATGGGTTTTGGTGGAGGAATCGGAGGTTTCGCAATCGGCCCTTCTTCAGTCCAATCTAACGCTGAAGCAGGGTTGCCTTTTGCGGAGTTGCCTGATGACTTCCTCGAAAGAATTGACAAAGTCTTAGAAAAAGAACCCGAACACCCTGACCCAAAAATTTCTTTTTCACACAGCAAATGGGAACGTTCACCTTTTACTCTTAAAACTTTTCTTTCATCCCACGTTCTTTTACTTTGCCTTGCTCTTCTTTTAGTTGTCTTGGAATCCGGACTTCAGCACCTTGGACCTCTACTCACACAAATTGCCATCGATGAAGGTATCGCCAGCAAAAATACTCAAGTACTACTTATCACTTGTATTTGTTATGTGGCTTCCATAGTAATCTCCGCAGGAGTTTCATTTGTTCGGACTTCTTTTACAGGGAGATTAGGAGAAAAACTTGTTTATAAATTAAGAATACGAGTTTTCACTCACCTGCAAAGACAGTCATTTAGTTTCTTTACAAATGAAAAAGCGGGTGTTCTCATGACGCGCATGACAAGCGATATCGAATCTTTAACTGTTCTTTTTCAAGAAGGACTGGTTAATTTTGCTGTTCAAATAATCACTCTGCTTGTAATCACCACTTACCTGATAGTTCTTAATCCTCATCTGGCACTGATATCTCTTCTGCTAGTAATACCAATAAACATAATTCTTACTTTATGGTTCCGGAAAGTTTCTATTTTCGGGTATCTAGCTGTTCGAGACAAGATCGCCGACATTCTTTCGAATCTTTCCGAAAGCCTTGCAGGTATGCGAGTAATAACTGCTTTTAATCAGCGCAAACACCGATCAGAAATACATGACAAAATAACAATTTCTCACTTTGAAGCGAATCTTTATACAGGTAGAGCACAAGCACTCTTTGGACCTGGAACCGAATCAATAGGAATCATCACACAGGCAACAATTTTATTTGTCGGTGGAAATATGGTTCTAAAAAATGAACTAAGTATTGGCGAATTAACCGCTTTCATATTATTTCTAACTTCTTTCTTTGCACCTATACAAAGTCTCGTTCAGTTATATAACCAGTACCAGCAAGGAAGTGCATCAATCGAGAAACTTCGAAATCTACTCTCTACCATTCCGAGCGTTTGTGAAAAAGAAAATGCTATCGAGATGCCTAAACTTACTGGCTGCGTTGAATTGAAATCGGTTGATTTTAATTACGAGAAAAATAAACCTGTTCTAAGCAATATTGATTTAAAAATTGAATCCGGAGAAGTTCTAGCTTTAGTGGGTCCGACCGGAGCAGGAAAATCAACTATAGCGAAGCTAATTTCACGTTTTTATGACCCTGACAGTGGACAGGTTCTAATCGATGGACACGACTTACGTGATGTTCAACTTGAATCCCTCAGGAGACAGGTTGCTGTAGTGCCCCAAGAACCTTTCCTTTTTAATGGGAGCATTAAAGAGAACATAATCTTTGCTCGACCTGACGCTAACGAAAAAGATATCGAAAAAGCCTGTGAAGCAGCAGGATTAACTGACTTGATTAATCGTCTTCCAAATGGAGTGGATAGTCCTGTTCATGAAAGAGGTGCTTCCCTCTCGGCAGGTGAACGTCAACTTCTTGCGCTCGCTCGTGCCTTCTTGTGTCAACCTCAGCTTTTGATTTTGGATGAAGCGACCTCAAATCTAGATTTACTTTCAGAATCTTTAATAGAAATAGCATTAGATAATTTGCTAGATGGACGAACAGCCATAATCGTTGCTCATCGAATTGCTACTGCTATGCGAGCTGACCGTATAGCAGTAGTTGATAATGGTTCGATACTAGAAATAGGAACTCATAGAGAATTAGTAGCTTCAAAAGGGAAATACGCAACCATGTACAAGACTTGGACTGATCAAGGTGGAATGGAGTCAGACCAACTATGAGCGTTATTGAAGTGGTAGCTGGCTGCCTTGTTTATGCAATAGGTTGCACTCTTCAAGGTGTTTTAGGTTTTGGTGCAAACCTTCTAGCAGTACCAATTCTCGCTCTGATAAATCCAGATTTTGTTCCAGGACCTGTACTTTTAATAAATCCTTTACTTTCAGGGTTTTTTACTTTTCGGGAACGAGGAAATACAGACAAGTATGGTTTGACATGGACCTTGGTGGGAAGACTTCCCGGAATCGCTTTAGCTGTAGTAGCACTTAGTGTCGTTACTGAAGAAAGAATCGGAGTACTTTTTGGTTCTCTTCTACTTTTTGCCATTGCCTTGAAAGTAAGTGGTTTAAAATTTGAACGTTCCCAAAAAAATCTGATGCTTGGTGGTTGTGTAAGCGGCTTCATGGGTACGGCTGTCGGTGTCGGAGGACCACCGATTGCTTTGCTCTACCATGACGTTTCAGGATCTATTCTTAGAGCCACTCTTTCTCCTTACTTCTTGATTGGAACTGTTATATCTGTAAGCGCTCTTGCGTTAACAGGAAATTTCGATTCAGGAGATTTGCTGATAAGTATTTATCTTCTTCCTTCAGTGTTTATAGGGATGGCTATATCAGGACCTCTTAGAAAAACACTTGATCACAAGTGGATAACCCCTGGTGTTTACCTGTTGTCGGGTACAGCTGCAATTACGCTGTTAATAAGATCATTGTTCTAGTGTCAATAATATGCCTCTATTAAAATTAACTTCAGTCAGCAAAACTGACTCAGGTGCAAAAATACTTCACAATATAGATTGGCAAGTTAACCCTGACGAGAACTGGGTTGTTCTAGGGCCTAACGGCTCAGGTAAAACTTCATTGCTTAATATCGCTTCTTTGAATCTGCATCCGAGTAAAGGGGATGTAGAAATCCTTGGTCATGTTTTAG
>PBYV01000061.1 GCA_002729765.1 Acidimicrobiaceae bacterium | reverse complement strand
GCGACTGGTTTGGAACTCGTAGATTGCAATTAAATCTCTGACATCTGATGCTGCGTAAGTTTTTTGCCTTTCAGTTAATGGACGCGACAACCAATTGGTCATTCTGTCTTCTTTTGGTAGATCCAGTCCCAAATACTGTTGGTGTAAAACCGCTAGTGATGGGGTGGATAACCCTAAAAAACCTGCGGCAATTTGAGTGTCAAATAATCTTTTTGGAACACTTCCACAAACCCGTAAAAAAACTTCTAAATCTTGAGCTGCGGCATGCATCACAAATTTTATTTCGCTTTCGAAAAGCCCGGAAAGAGGGGTTAAGTCGCACGACAATGGGTCCAGTAGAGCAACATTGTCTTCTGACCACGCAATTTGAATTAAAGCCACTTTTGGAAAGTAGGTTCCTTCCCTATGAAATTCAGTATCAATCGCTAATACTTCCTCATTTTTTATTCCAGCAAGTAATTTTTCAAGGCCGATATTTGAATCAATGAACTGGAATTCTTCACTTTTCGTACTCAGTTTAATTTTCCTTCCGAGAGTTGATTTTCACAAGACCTGAGTCAGGTCTTCAGGGCGGTCAATGTCGAGCAAAACTTGTGGATCAATTCCTTCAATTCTCAATAGTGGCAAGTCCTTACTAGCCTTCCAAGGGGCTCGCACACCGTTTGAAAACGATTTTAATAAAGTTGATAAAACATCTGTTGGCCATAAAACATGCATCCACTGTAAATGTCCTTCAACTAATGGCACGACAATCGATTTTGGTTCTTTCATAGAATTTTCAATCATTTTACTAATGAGGTCAGCCGAAATATTTGGGAGGTCGCAAGCTACTACAAGAACATGTTTTTTACCTTTGTTCTTAAAATAATTAAGCGCTGTGATTATTCCTCCAAGTGGTCCTTCTCCTGGGTATTCATCTGCAAGACACTCGTGACCAAGAAGGGTAAAAGCTTCGCTTTCTCCACCTACGATCTTTAAGTCCATCACTCCCGCTCTATTTAAAGAGCTCGTAACTTTACTAATCAATGCTTCACCGTTGATCTCGATTAAAGCTTTGTTGAAACCCATTCTTGTACTAGTTCCACCTGCTAAAACAGCTCCTCCAAATTCAGTAGCAAAATTCTTCTCCATCATTTTTACTCTATTTACTTTAAACAGTTAAACTCTTTAATTTTTCTATTTTCAAGCCCTCCACATATCTCCAAGTGAGTCTGACTAATCTTCGTATGTGCCTGAAATTATCCCTGAAGCTATCTCTGCAAATTCTCTGCCTGAATGGCTTTCACCAGAAATTTCTAAAAATCTGAGCATTGTTGCTTTAGTGCTTTTGGGAATACTTTTACTTTTAGTTCTTAGATTCATAAGCAAAGTGATACTCAAGTTCGCTTTTATGGTAATTATTGTCGCTTTAGCTTTAGGTGTTTGGAGTGAGAAATCTGAGTTATCTGGATGCATCAACACTTGCGACTGTGAAATTTTTGGACAAAAACTTCAAATTCCACCAAGCAAAAATCCATTCTGTGAAGAATCTTAAATCTTAAGCGTGGGGAATTTGTTCGATTCTCAAGACATTGGTTGCTCTCGCATTCGCATTAGTTCCTGCTAAAACTGCTACAAGTTCTCCTGCTTTTAGACCTGCTCTGTCTCGAACCATGTGTAACGCCGCGTTAATGCGAGATTCGACATCCCCGCCTTCTTTCAGATGCATTGATTCCGTTCCCCAGCTAAGTGACAATTGTCCAACTGTTCTCGTATTCGAAGTTAAGCCGATTATCCGTGCAGTAGGTCTGAATCGGGCCATCGATCTAACCGTAAATCCTGTTCCAGATATGCAAAGGATCGTCTCCACTCCCAATTCGGTAACTGCCCTGTAGGTTGCCTGAGTCATTGCATCAGTAACAGATGTATTTGGATCATCGGTGTCCGTTAGTCTCATTTTCGGTAATTCTTCCCCCCATGAACGATGGTCGAAAACTTCATCAGCTCTTTCGGCTACCCGTGACATGGTTTCAAGGGCATTTACTGGGTCAGCTCCAACTGCTGTCTCTCCGGAAAGCATTAATGCGCTCGTTCCATCCCAAACTGCGTTCGCTACGTCCGAAACTTCGGCTCGAGTGGGGTCGGGCGCAATGATCATCGATTCCAACATCTGTGTTGCTGTAATAGCTGGACGTCCGAAAGCTATACATTTACGGATTATTTCTTTTTGCAGAATTGGGAGTTCTTGAATGGGCCACTCATTGCCGAGATCACCTCGCGCCACCATTACGGCGCCAGATGCTTCAATAATTTCTGTAAGGTCTTCGACGGCGTCTCTGGTTTCAATTTTTGCTACAACTAAAGGCCCAGTCGGGTGTGGGTCCAGTGAGAGTTTGGCTAAATCAGATGCAGAGCGCACAAATGACAAAGCAACCATGTCGACATCCATTTCTAAGAATCTTTCAAGTGCTTGTAAATCCCACTCCGTTGGTGCTGAAATCGACAACCGGCTAGCCGGTATGTAAAGACCTGGACGTCCGCTCATCACTCCACCGTGTATAACGCGTGCATCTAAATGAGTGTCATGTTTTTCTTCGACCTGTATGACTCCGCGACCATCACCCACGATGAGACGGTCACCCAACTCAACGTCATCAAACAAGTTCTTGTAATCGACTTGGATTACTTGATCATCGCTTGAAGAGTTCCCAACTTGAACTTTAATCTCAGAATCTTCAGCTAAAAGAATAGGTGAATCACCAAAAGAAGCAAGGCGGATTTTAGGGCCGGGTAAATCAACGAGAATACCTACGGTTTTGTTTTCTTCTTTAGCGATATTGCGGATCATTTTTAATCGACCTATCGCATCTTCTATAGTTCCATGAGCTAAGCCAAGGCGTGCAACATCCATTCCTCCACGAATCATCCCCCGAAGAACTGTTTCGGACTCTGAAGCTGGACCAATAGTTGCAATTATTTTGGTTCTTCTAGTCATCTGTTAAAGGTTACTGTCGAGTGACGCCCCAAAAGGTTAATACTCGATGAAGATTGAGTAATCTTTTCATATGGCATCTTTATTAAACCCTAAATCATTACCCTTTCTTGATAACACAGGACCCATACCTTTTGCTCATAGAGGTGGAGCGGGAGTCTTTCCGGAAAATACATTGCCAGCATTTCAAAATGCCGTAGATATGGGTTTTAAATATCTAGAAACAGATGTGCATTCAAGTAAAGACGGAATAGTTTTCGCTTTCCATGACGACTCACTGGATCGCGTTACAGGTCATTCTGGAAAGATTTCCGATCTAACTTCAAAAGAAATCTCTAATATCGAAATTAATAGCTTTGCTAAAATTCCTTCCCTCGTAGAACTTCTGGAAACATTCCCAGAGGTGAAAATAAATATAGACCCTAAAGCAGATTCCGTTGTAAAACCTTTAATAAATCTTTTAAAACATACAAATTCTGTTAGTCGTGTATGTATCGGTTCCTTTTCGGACAAAAGAATCAAACTAATACGTAAAGAACTGGGTTCTGGACTATGCGTTTCAGCGGGGCCAAAAGCAGTAGTGAAATTCTTAGCAGGAAAATTTCGTTTTTCTTCATCAAAAACTTATTACCACTGCCTTCAGGTTCCTCAACGATCTGGACCAGTTAAAATTGTTACTCCTGCTTTTATCGAAAAGGCACACTCAAGAGGTCTGCAAGTGCACGTCTGGACCGTTGATGATCCTAATGAAATGATCGAACTTCTTGAACTGGGAGTCGACGGTTTAATGACAGACGAACCTTCTATTCTAAAAAATGTTTTACTGGAACGCGGCGAATGGTACGAATAAAATTCCGAACCCAGCCTGTGGATTTACCTGTGCATAGAAACATTTTTCTTGTGGAAACATTTTGTTTTTATGTGGATTTCTTTCATCGGACTTGATTATTTTTCACGTCTGAGTATTGTGTCTTTTATCAGTTCACGAGAAAAATTTCGGATGTACACATTACTTTGAAATGAAGTCACCGCTTTAAATCAAAATATTGAGACCCTGAAAATTGAATCGTAAATTGAATATTTTAGAGATGGCCTTAAAACCAACATCTAAAATAGGAGTGGCTCCAAGGAGTTAACCGGTTTACCGGAAGGCTACTTGGAGCCATTTCATTTCTAAGCTGGCACCTTCATAGAGTTCAGCAATTCCATCACAGAGCCGTTCTCTATAGAAATAGTTGCTTTTTCTATACCATCACTTAGGTTCTCTGCAACTTCGGCAACAGTCAGTCCAGCTGCTGCATTAAGGATGACCATTTCGCGACGAGCCCCTTGTTCTTCCCCATTGAAAATCCTTTTTGCTATTTCAGCATTTTCCTTAGGTGTTCCTCCTCTTGTGCTCTCAGAAGAATGCGGGGAAAACCCCAAACTAGAAGGGTCTAGTGTCCACTCGTGTATCGACCCATCCTTGACTTCCATAACAAAAGTGGGGCCAGTGACGGCTATTTCATCCACTCCTCCATCACCTACTACCACCCACGCGCGTTCAGCACCTTGAGTTAAAAGAACTTCTGCCATCTGCTTCGCTAATGTCTCATCAACAGTTCCTATTAAATGCCTCGAAACCCTACCTGGGTGTGAAAGTGGTCCAAGAATATTGAAAACTGTAGGAATCCCGATCGCGGCCCTAACTGGTCCCGCAAAACGCATTGCTGGGTGAAAGGTTTTTGCGAAAGCAAAGGCGAGATTTTTTTCATTCACCTGTTCACTTACCTGATCAGGTGTTTGTTCAACTGGGAGACCAAGTGCTTCGAGAAAATCAAAAGATCCTGAAGTGGAAGATGCTTTTCTGTTTCCATGTTTACATACAACTGCCCCCGCAGCAGCAGCCACGAATGAGGCCATAGTGGAAACATTTAAAGCAGCTTCACGTCTTTGGGTCGAGCCACCCGTACCAACAATATCTATTGCATTAGCAGGTATGGAAAGAGGCTGAGAGGCCTTCAACATAGCGTTAACTAGACCAGTGATCTCTTCTGTAGTTTCACCTTTAACCTTGATTGCTATTAAAAAAGCTGCAATCTGAGGTGCTTCAGATTCACCAGAAAGTATTTCGCTAAGTAAAGCTTCAGTTTTTTCAGCTGTCAGATCATTCCCGTCACACAATTCGGCAAGAATAGTTGACCAACCTCCAAATTTTTCAAGCATCTTTCCTCCAAATGAAACCGCATAATGTCAAATTTTGTCTTTCTTGAATTCTATTACGTGCATTATCTACAAAAGAAAGTTTTTAACAAATGAGAATAAGAATTAATTTTTGTTGTTTATTACCTCTTTTTTGAGACAAACTATTACTGGTGAGCCGACTGGGTGATCGCGGTGCTTTAGCATCGAGGAAGGTCGGGGCTCCATAGAGCAGAATGCTGGCTAACGGCCAGTCAGGGTGACCTGAAGGAAAGTGCCACAGAAAATAAACCGCCGATGATTCGATTTCGAAAACAGGCAAAGGTGAAACGGTGCGGTAAGAGCGCACCAGCGAATAAGGTGACTTGTTCGGCTAGGTAAACCCCATTCGGAGCAAGGTCAAGAAGGGAGAGGGCGGCTCGTCCGGCGACACTCCCAGGTGGACCGCATAGATGGATGATCACACAACTGGATCTGAAAAGATTCAGTGGACAGAACCCCGCCTATAGGTCGGCTCACCATCTCAAATTTGTTTGCTGCTACTAGTAAAATGTGAGAGAATTAAGTATGGAAACTTTGAGTTCAGATTGCACATGTGGCCCTAACTGCGAATGCACAGAAGAAGTTAATTGCGGTTGCACATGCTGGAAAGAAGAAAATTAGCCCTTTTTAGTGCTAAAAGTGAAATTTTTAACTTCAGGCTGAAGTTGGGCAGACACCTGAGTTAGACATGCCATTTTGAACAAGTCTTGTTACTGTATTTTCAACTGAAGGAGACCAATTCTGACTATTAGATGAAGAGTCAGTTTCGGTTGCAGTGGTAGCAGAATCAACACCGGAAACTAAACCAGTAGCTGCCAAAGCCAAAGTTATGGAGAAAATCACTGCTGCATATCTTTTCATGCTCATATGATAACCCAATCTTTTAAACGAGACTATTTCTAAATGATAAATTCAGGTGATAATTGTCACTAGGTGTTCAATTTACCTGATTGAAATTATGAAGAACAGGTCCATGTTTGCCTATTTTTATTGTCATGGAAGATCCTGGAGATACATGACACTTCCAAGAAACTCCAGCATCCAAACCCAATACCCACGCTAAAGTTGCCTTAACGGGCGAGACATGAGTAACTACTACGACTTCCCTATCTTTTGAAATTTCGACAATATCTTCACATGCCTCAGTCACTCTGACGCCTAAAGCAGCTAACGATTCACCTCCATCTGGCGCCCATTCAATGTCGGAGCGCCATCTTTCCCAAATTTCAGTATCAATATCTTCTATTGACCTTCCCTCTAATTCTCCATAGTCCAGTTCGAGCCATCTCGGATCTGTTTTCACCGTATTGCTTATATAACTCGCAGTTTCCATAGTTCGTTTTAGTGGACTAGAAATAACCAGATCGACCTCTCCTAAGCGGTTTGCCAACTCCTCTGCTTGCTTCCGGCCAGTTTGGTCAAGTTCGGGGTTGTTTCTACCTAACAATTTCCCCGCTGCATTAACCTCTGTTCTTCCGTGACGTACGATGTGCAACATCAACTACCCTCCAAGGCTAGTAAGTGACCCCTCTTGACGAATGCTTCCAAATTTACTTGTTTATTAAGCTCAAATTTTCTCCAACCCCATAAAGCGATGAGGATTCCTAAGGTTTCTAGGATTATTCCGATAGGCAAAAAAGACACCTCTAGACGGCTAACTTCAACCCCCATCAAATCTCTTCCAGTGACAGGCCACCAAAAAATCTCCTTTTCAGTCCAAGTTCCATCAAGTACCAAATGCGTTAAAAGTCCAACTGGAATTGGCAATAATTTTTGCTGGATTTTCCGATTACCTTTCCCAAAGAACATTATCGATGCCAACACAAAAACACCGAAAAATAGAGTATGTAGTACCCATTGAAATCCGGCTAATGTTTCCAGCAGAGGTAGCGATGCTCCGAGCGCTAAAAGCCTGTAATCAAGAAAAGGGCTTCGGAAAATCACAGCTATGCCCACTATCGAGGGGATACAAAACCATAAAAACATTTAACGAACTACTAATCGCCCACATTCTGAACATTCGGTCAGAGCACCAACTTCAAGTCCTTTAATGCGGTCAGTTTCCATAGCTGACATTGTTAAATGGCAACCGTTGCAAGTGGGCCCATCAAAGCGAACTACAGCGTCTGAGGGAAAAAGTTCACGGTGCACTTCGTAGCTTTTCAAAATTTCAGCAGTTAAAACTTTTACATTTTCGTCGCGCCGTGTTTTTGCTTCCAATGCTTTTTCAGTTAATTCATTTTCAACACGTTTCACAGTATCTTCAAGTTTATGAATGTCATTATTTTGAACTGCAAGTTGTGAATTAAACTCATCAATATTGCTAGTGGCATCTTCACTCAGGCTTAAGATTTCGAGCAACTCAGATTCCAATAAATCTTGCCTCTCTTTCAAGTGTCCGATTTCATCCTGAAGACTTTTTGCTTCTTTTTCGGTCGTTATAACTCCGCTGTACAATTTCTCATCCACCTCTTTCAACCGTGTTTCGATAGAAGAAAGTTCAAGTTCGAGTCTTTTTTCGTTTTTTACGAGTTCCATATTTTCAGCTTGCTTGGTAAAAATAAGGTCTTCAATCACGTTTTTCTTTTTCAATAATGAACTGAGCTTCTCCCGTTCGGGCAATGTCTTAATTTGATGTTCGAGTTGGCACAAAAGTGCATCCTCTCCCTGCAGGCCAAAAAGTTGCTCTACAGCATCATTGGAAGCAATAAGATTTTCCACAAAGCCATGTTAGGGCAAGTTATAGGGTACGTAAATTTCAGTACTTGCCTCCAAGTTTAGTGTGGTCCCAAGAAACCACTTCATGGGGTTCAACAATCACCGCTGTTCGCTTGAGTGACATCTGCTTCGCAGCTTCTGAAAGGATCTCTTCCCCATACTCTGGCTGGTTTCTAATCATTACAGCTTTAGCATATTTTTCTACATTCTCTGGTTGACTCTCGAGTATCGCTTTCCCTTTGATCATCACTCCGCGTAGTTTCTCATAGACAGTGCCATCTTCTAGAAGCACGGTTATATGTGGATTTCTCTGTAAATTTAAAATCTTCTGTGAGCGTGTGTAGGTTTCAAAAACAATTCTTTGATCGACAACTGCAAACCAGAGAGTAGTTAAGTGCGGCCAGCCATCAGATCCCACACAAGACACTTGAAGGCTCTTTTGCTCTTCGATGAAAAGTCTCATTTCCTCATCTGTCATACGAATCAAATCTCGACGGTTACTTTTCATCTTTCCTCGCTTTTCATTTTTTTAACATCTTAATAAGAAAAGAATTTGACGTAAATAGCGTACGCCCCACTAAGTGGGGCGTACGGTCTCTCGGAGTAGATCAAGGGGGGAGGAGACCTAACCGAGTTTTAAATTTTCTTACAACAGATTACTGTTTCGTATTCGATATCTTTAGTTTTTTCACCTTCTATTTTCGTGACTTCTGACACGTCCTAATTCGATTAAGACCGGCAATGACAAAAACATTGCTTGCGGGTATTGTTCAGTTGTAAGTATTTTTGGAGAGCCATGCCTAAACCCAACGACAAGCAATTACAAATGATCCTTGAGGACATGGTGATAGCGCGAACTCAAGCAGGAAGACTTTGGAATCTACAACGCCAAGGTCAGGTAGGAACGATTGCCCCAATCGATGGACATGAAGCAGCAATCGTTGGCGCAGTTCATGCACTCGAAACTGAAAGTGATTGGGTTCTTCCGCAATATCGCGAACCGCTGGGACTGAGGAGGTATGGAACAGAAGTGTTAGATACTTTTATGCTTTACAACCTTGGGCATCCCGCTGGAGGTCATATTCCCGAGCCGATAAAAGTTGCGCCTTCACAAATTTCTCTTGGCGCTTCAATCCCCCATGCTGTTGGGCTCGCATGGGGAATGTCTCTGAAAGACGAACCAGGTGTAGTTCTAGTTTTCTTTGGGGATGGTGCAAGCTCAGAAGGAGACTTTTACGAAGCTGGAAATCTAGCTGGAGTTTTGAAAGCACCTGTGATTCTTTTCTGTATTAACAATCAGTGGGCCATATCCACACCCACACACCTGCAAACTGCAGCTGACAGCTTTTCTTCGAAAGCTGAAGCTTTTGGAATTCCTGGTGTAACAGTTGATGGAAATGACCCAGCAGCCGTCTACGAAGCTGTCTTTAACGCTCGCAAGAGGGCTGCAAGCGGAAAAGGCCCAACCTTGATAGAAGCTACCGTCTACCGTCTAGGCGCTCACACAACTGCAGACGATCCGACTAGATACGTACCTTCCGACGACTTATCGGCTGCACAGGAAAAAGACCCTGTTCACACACTCATCCAGGAGTTAAAAACCAGAGGTCTATGGAGTGACGCTAAGCAAAATGAAGTAGAAACTGCTGCACTTGAAAGATTGGACGAAGCTTTCGAAAGAGCAAAAAATACTCCTCTCGAACCGAATTCTATGATGGATCATTGTTTTGTTTCGGAAACTCCAAGGCAACTTAGACAAAGATCTTCGCTAATGGATTCAGTAGGGAATACAAATGAGTAATAAAGTCTCTGAGCTTTCCATGCTGGAAGCCATTAATGAAACCTTGCATAGCGAAATGACACGTGATGAAAGAATTGTTGTTTTAGGGGAAGATGTAGGCAGAAATGGTGGAGTATTCCGAGCTACAGAAGGATTGATTGAAAAGTTTGGTGAACGCAGAGTAGTTGATACACCTATTTCTGAAGCCGCAATTGCAGGTTCGGCAGTTGGCTTAGCGATGGCGGGCTTGGTTCCAGTCGCCGAAATACAATTTCTGGGTTTCTCATATCAAGCAATGCACCAAATCGCAGGACAAATAGCAAGACTGCGCTACAGGACTCAAAGTCGTTTCGAACCTCAAATAACAATTCGAGCTCCTTTTGGGGGTGGCGTTAGGACTCCTGAATTGCATTCTGATTCTCTAGAAGCTCAATTTGCAAATATCCCTGGTCTGAAAATCGTAATGCCGTCTACTGCAGCGGATGCAAAAGGATTACTAACCTCTGCGATACGCGACCCAGATCCTGTACTTTTTCTGGAACCTCTACGTGGATACAGAGGTATTCGCGATCTGGTACCAGACGAAGAGCATGTTGTTCCTTTAGGTCAGGCGAATCTCATTAAAAAAGGTGACGACGTAGTAATAATTTCATGGAGTTATCAGGTCGAACTTTCGAAGCGAGTAGCTGAATCTCTCGAAGGAGAAGGAATTTCCGCTGCCGTATTGGACCTCCGGAGTATTGTTCCGCTAGATATAGAAGCAATAACTGAAATTGTCTCCCACTGTGGGAGAGCAGTAGTAGTTCAGGAAGCTCCAGAAACTGGCGGTTTCGCATCTGAAATTATCGCCACTATTAATGATGAATGCTTTTGGTCTTTGGAAGCACCCGTCGCAAGAGTTTCAGGTTTCGATGTGCCTTATCCAGTAGGAATGTTAGAAAATTTATATGTGCCCGACGAAACACGAATACGCTCAGCTGTTTTGAAAACAATAGAAAGCGGCTAAGCAGTGGCTTTTGAATTCCGTTTACCTGATATCGGCGAAGGTCTAGAAGATGCTGAAATAGTCTCGTGGTACGTATCACCGGGCGATGTGGTAGAACGCGATCAATCTCTTCTAGAAGTCTTAACCGACAAAGCCAGTTCCGAGTTGCCTTCTCCAGTGGCGGGAAAAGTCTTGAAGCTAAGCGGTCAAGAAGGAGACAGGATAAAAGTTGGCGATGTTTTAATTGAAATTGAAGAACCTCTCACTACTCCCCCTCAAGAAAACTCTTTGGAAGAAGATTCAGAGATCGAAGAGAGTAAACCAGAAAGAGATAATTCCCGTATCGAGGAACAGAAGAGTTTTATTACAGTCGCACCAAAAGTTAAAGCCTCTCCCGCTACACGAAAACTAGCTCGCGAACTAACAGTGGACATTTCATCAATTTCTGGAACAGGGTCATCTGGGCGAATTACCAACGATGATGTACGATTGGCTGCTAAATCTGACAACACGAGTAGCCTCTCCCCATCTCCAATAGATAGTGAACAAACCTCCTCATTCCTGCCGGAGCGCTCCAACCTTGGTTTCATGGAAGCAGGAGAACACAAAGTTAAGGGAGTTCGAGGAGTAATAGCTAAAAATATGTCAGCTGCATGGGCAGAAATACCTCATATCCACTCACTGGATGAAGTCGATGCTTCTCTACTCATAGATTTTCGAAATCGCTTAAAGAAAGTCGCCCGTCAGGGTGCGTCGAAAATTACTCCCCTCTCAATTATTGCAGCTGCAACTGTAAGAGCGTTGAAAAAATACCCGATGATGAACGGTCACGTTGTCGGCAATCCCGCTGAAAAGATAATAATCCCTCCTTCCGTTAATTTAGGAATCGCTGTTGCCTCAGATTCGGGGCTATTAGTTCCAGTAATTAGCGAAGCTAACAGTATTGACATTTTTGAGCTCGCTGAAAAGATTTCCGAACTGGTGGAACTAGCACGTGAGCATAAAATAACCGTGGAGCAGATGCAGGGTGCAACTTTCACAATAACCAACTACGGCGCCCTAGGGGGACGTTGGGCTCTTCCTGTAATCTCCTTAGGTCAGGCAGGAATCCTTGGCGTTGGAAAAATCGAAGATCGCCCTGTTGCAGTGGAGGGAAAAGTGGAAGCCCGTCCAACTTTGCCGATAGTTCTAGGGGCGGACCATCGTCTAATTGATGGCGATGTTGCTGAAGCGTTTAAAAATTCAATAATGAACGATCTTCTAGAGCCACTGAACCTATTGGTCACAGAGTGAGGCTTTCTTGGTAGTAGGTGAGGTTTCTTCATCAGTTGATTTACTCGTTATTGGAGGAGGTCCTGGCGGCTACGCTGCTGCACTGAATGCAAGTCGTTTAGGTAGAACCGTTTCGTTAGTTGAGAGCAGACTTATAGGGGGAACTTGCCTCAACGTGGGTTGCATTCCGTCCAAGGCTCTGATTGAAATCGCAGATCTAGCTAGCCTTGGAAACAGTTCGAAAGATTTAGGTGTAAAGATTTCGACAAACGTTGACATGCCTACGGTTAATAAGCATATTAAAGGCCTTGTAACCGATTTAAGTAATGGCATTTCATTCCTATTAGACAAAGCAAAAGTTGATGTCATTAATGGAACAGCAAGGTTTACCAGACCGAATAGAGTTGCGGTGGAGAACAAAGAAGGCCATTTAGAACATCTGGAATTTCGTGATGCAATTGTGGCGACTGGCTCTTCACCAATAACTCTCCCGAATCTACCTACAGATGGCGAAATGGTCGTCGATTCAGAAGCATTACTCTTTCAGGATTCAATCCCAGATCAACTAACGCTTGTTGGAGGAGGTTATATAGGAGTGGAATTGGCGACCGTGTATGCCAAATTGGGATCACGAGTGGTAATTGTCGAAACTGAAGAACAACTCCTGCCCGGATTCAACAAACAACTGAGTAAAAAGTTGGAAAATGGTCTTCGCTCATTAGGAATAGGAATTTGCCTTGGGTACAGAGCTGTTTCATTTGATCAAAATGAGCTCATCATTGAAAATAGTAAAGAAAGTTCTGCTATACCCAGCGACCTTGTTGGAATCGTGGCGGGGAGAAAGCCAAACAGTGACACTGTCAATATTGTAGAGAGTGGTGCCTCTCTACTCTCTACAGGTCATGTAAAAGTTGATTCACAGCGACGCGCTGCTGAACATATCTTCGCTATTGGTGATTTGACTTTAGGTCCTGCTTTAGCGCACAAAGCTACCGCTGAAGCCAAAGTTGCTGCTGATGCAGCTTGTGGAGTCTTAAATGCTTTTGAACCTAATTGCATTCCGATGGTTGTATTTAGCGACCCACAGATAGTTACTGTTGGAATAGACCCTGATGCAGACGAATATTCCGGAACGGATTTTAATTCTTTTCGCTTTCCTTTTTCTGCCTCCTCGAGAGCAAAGACGCTAGGAGATGAATCAGGTTTTATAAATGTTGTGTCCGATCAAGAAGGTACCATTGTTGGTTTTCAAGCTATAGGAAAACATGTTGCTGAATTGGCAGGTGAAGCTTCTTTAGCTATTGAAACTGCTGCCAGCATCGATGACCTAATTGGAACTATTCACGCTCACCCCACCATGGGTGAAACGATTCTTGAAGCCGCTCTTGGTCTTGCGGGTGAACCACTTCATTTATCAGGTAAATGATTTTTCCTCTCAACCATTTATGAAAATATTAATTTCTACTTTTATTACTCAGCATTAATTCTCCAAAAAGCCTACGATCACTCTGATGGACTTAAATTTAAATTTAAAAGATCAATACAAAGCAGGTCTAAGGAAATGGGACAAGTATGGGTCCGAATTCATACCCGCGTGGATAGCAGAACACGATTTTGGGTCTCCACCTGCTGTCCACGAAAGACTTGCTCATGTGTTGTCGCTAGGTTCATTTGGTTACCACGATGAAGATACAAAACTTGGAGAGTCCTTTGCATTCTGGGCTGATAGCCGAAATTCCTGGAAACTTAACCCTGAACGAGTAATACCAACCGTGACTGTGCTTCAAGGAGTTTCCGCCTGTGTGGAGGCTTTCAGTTCAGCAGGAGATGGAATTTTGTACAACACTCCCTCCTATCCACCTTTTCTTGATTTACCTTCACATGCAAAAAGGCGTTCCGTTGAATGGCCGCTAACCAAATCTGAGACGGGTTGGCACTACGACATGGAATCACTTGAACAAATATTAGAAGCGGATAGAGGGATACGGATTCTACTTCTATGCAACCCTCACAATCCCACAGGTATTGTCCTAAAAGAAAAGGAACTCTCCCAAATCGTGAATCTGTGCCATAAATACAACCTCATATTGGTTTCAGATGAAATTCACTCTGATTTCATTTACAAGGAATCAATCCACATTCCGACTTTGACGATCGATGGTGCTGATTCAGTGACAATTGCACTTACCTCTGGGGCGAAAAGTTTTGCTCTTGCCGGCATGTGTTGCGCTGTCGCTATTCCCGGAAATGACATTCTTAAGGAAAAGCTTTTAGAAGTACCGAAATTTCTTTTAGGGGGTTCCAACCGAATGGGCTGCGAAGCGACAATAGCGGCATGGGAAACAGGTTCTGCTTGGATGGATGAACTTATTCAAACGCTAGACGATCGAAGGTTGCATCTTAAATCTCGACTTGATGGGGAAATTCCCGAAGCTAAAATGTTTCTACCCGACTCGACTTTTCTAGCTTGGATAGACCTCTCAGAATTCAACCCTGGAGAAAAACCTGCTAAATGGCTACGTGAAAAAACTGGCATTGCTTGCGGGAACGGTCCCGACTTTGGTTCTGGTGGAAAAAATCACGTTCGTTTGACTTTTGGCACTTCAGTAAATCTTCTCGATGAAATGATAGAAAGAATTGTCAAGGGCCTAACTTAAGATGATCAATAATTTAAGCTCTCAAGGATCTTCACGTTCTCAAAAAGCTTTAACGGGAATGGTCAGTGCCGCTTTAGCTCTCGCTTTTGGAGAGTTAGTTGCGTCTATCACCAACAAAACAACTTCTTTGGTTCTGGCTGTTGGCGAATTGATTGTTGATATCACTCCAGGAGATGTGGTTCGTACCAGTATCGAAACATTAGGAAACTCTCAAAAAGTGGTACTCCTAAGTGCTATAGCCATCCTTTCAATACTTTTTGGGGGTTTTTTAGGCTTACTTTCGCGTAGACAGCCCGAAGTCAGTTATTCGCTTTTTATCCTTTTTGGAGTTTTTGGTGGCTGGACCTTGAATCGTGACCCTCTTACTTCCACTGTTGCTGCTCTCTCTCTTTCTGCTTTGGCTACCCTTATTGGAGTTTCAACGTTTTTTCTCTTAAATAATCTTTTAGATCACTCTATGTCTGCAAATTTCGAAGATCCGAGACATAGGTATGCTGATCGGCGTCAATTTATCAACTGGGCTACTGGAATATCTGTAGCTGCGGGAACTATGACTGGCGTAGGAAGAGTTCTGCTCAAAGATGACACTATTCAAAGTATTCGTGAAAATATTGTTTTACCCGATCTTGAAGAAAGCAACGGACTGCTTCCAGGTGGCGTTCCGGCTACCGAACCACCTCCCGTCGATGGGACTATCTCCCAAGAGGAACCAGGTATTCTCACATTCTCGGAAATGAATGAGATCGATGGTATTTCACCATACATAACTTCGAATAATGATTTCTATCGAATAGATACTGCCTTGAGGGTTCCCACGATTGAACCGGCCGACTGGAATCTCACAGTTGATGGTCTCGTCGATAACCCGTATGAACTTTCTTATGAAGAAATACTTGAAATGGATCTTGTTAAAAAAGATGTGACATTAACTTGTGTTTCCAATGAGGTAGGTGGATCACTAGTAGGAAATGCTGTTTGGACTGGTGTCCCGCTAAGTGAAATTATTTCCAGATCTGCACCTTCAACAGGTGCCGAACAAGTGATGTGCCATTCCGTTGATGGCTTTACTGCCGGTTTTCCGATTGAAAATATTTTTGACGGACGGACAGCTCTTTTAGCTGTCGGAATGAACGGCACACCTTTGCCGGTTATTCATGGGTTCCCCGCACGTTTAGTTGTAGCTGGCTTATACGGATATGTTTCCGCTGTTAAGTGGATTAAGAGGATTGAGATTTGCACATGGGAAGGAAATAACGGGTATTGGATACCCCGTGGTTGGTCCAAAAAAGCTCCCATAAAAATCGCCTCAAGAATTGACGTCCCCAGAGAAGGAAGGATCAACGCTGGGATTAACGCAATTGCAGGAGTTGCTTGGGCTCCCCTTTCCGGGGTTAAAACAGTGGAGATTTCTTTTAATTCTGAACCTTGGCAGGAATGCAATTTAGGTATCTCACTAAGTGGTGAATCGTGGACTCAGTGGGCGTACAAGTGGGACGCACCACCAGGAAAATATGAAATCAGAGTCAGAGCTATTGACAGTAACGGTGCAATTCAGTCTTCAAACGTCGTTTCTCCTGCACCTAATGGTGCGGAAGGGTTCGATCAAATTTCAGTTAGGGTTGTTTAATTAACTACTAACCTGCGGCAACCGTCGTAGTCGTTTCAGCGGTAGTCGATTCAGCCACTGTCGTTGTGGTTTCGTCAGCCACTGTCGTTGTGGTTTCGACAGGTGTTTCAGTAGAAGTTTCTGTTTCGGTGCCTTCTTCTT
>PBYV01000060.1 GCA_002729765.1 Acidimicrobiaceae bacterium | reverse complement strand
TGCAGTGGTCAGGGAGCCACAAGTGTTGTTGATTTTCCGGAAGAAATGCTTGATTTTTTCGGCTCAATGATAAACATGGACGACCCGAGACATAAGAGATTAAGAAGTATTGTTTCCAGCGGTTTCACACCACGTCGACTTTCATCAGTAGAAGATTCCGTCGAACGAATTGCACAAGAAATCATCATGAACGCACTTGAAAAAGGAGAGTGCGATTTTGTAGTCGAAGTAGCCGGCCAACTGCCTCTTTTGGTCATTTGTGAAATGATGGGTGTTCCAGAAGACCGAGTCGATTTTGTATTTGAAAAATCAAACATGATCCTCGGAGCGGGCGATATTGAATATACGCCTGAAGGAACTGACATTATTGCTGCAATTATGGGTGCGGCATTTGAACTGGCAGCTCTCATGAGAGAAATGCTGGAAGAAAGAACTAAAACACCAACTGATGACTTGACCTCAGCTCTTCTATATGCGGAAGTAGAAGGAGAGAAGCTCACCGAAGAGGAAATCGCTTCATTTTTTATTCTTCTACTAGTAGCAGGAAATGAAACAACCAGAAATGCACTTTCCTGGGGATTGCATTTACTGACCGAAAATCCTGAACAAAAAGAAATTCTCTGGAATGATTTCGAGAATTTGGCTCCAAAAGCTGTAGAAGAAATCGTTCGTTGGGCAAGTCCAGTGATCTTTATGCGGAGAACAGCAACAAGAGATGGTGTGCGTATAGGTGATCAGGAGTTTGAAGAAGGTGACAAACTGAGTCTCTACTATTGGGCAGCTAATCGTGATCCGTCAGTTTTCGAAGATCCCCACAAGTTCAATATTTCACGCGGAACAAATGATCATTTCGGCTACGGAGCGCCAGGACCACATTTCTGTCTAGGTGCACATCTCGCTCGACGCGAAATAACCGTCATGCTTCGAGAGATACGCAAAAGCATTCCCGGACTAATAGCGACAGAGCAACCTGACAGATTAATGAGTGGATTTATAAATGGGATCAAACACCTTCACTGCACGTGGTGAATCAATCTACGATCACATCTGAAAACTGATCCCTGAGTGTTTTCTTGGAAAACTTTCCAACTGAAGTTTTAGGAACTTCGTCAATGAATTCAACACGTTCAGGAATCCACCATTTGACTACACGGTCATCTAGCCAAGAGAGGATGTCTTCAGAGGAGATTTGAGAACCTTCAGAACGAACAACACAAGCCATAGGACGTTCACCCCACTTTGTTGAAGCAACTCCGATAACAGCGGCTTCGACAACATCTGGATGAGCCATGATTTCATTTTCCAATTCGACTGAACTTACCCATTCACCACCAGATTTGATTAGATCTTTGGTTCTATCAACAAGACTGATATAACCGTTTGAATCGACAGTTGCGACGTCACCGGTTTTAAGCCATCCGTCTTCGGTAAAGGAATCATTGGCTCTCTCATCGTTGTAGTAGGTTTTAGCGACCCACGGTCCACGAACTTGAAGCTCACCACGAGATTCGCTGTCCCAAGGGAGTTCTTCTCCGGTTTCTGGTTCAACAACCCGGAAATCAACTCCAGGTACAGCAAGCCCAACAGTCGTACGTAGATCTGCTTTGGCGTCTTCATCAAGATCAGAAAGGCTCGATTTAATATTACAAACAGCAGCAATCGGACTGGTTTCTGTCATCCCCCAAGCTTGCAGGATAGGTAGACCCGTCTGCTCCCGGTATCCCTCTGAGAGAGATTTAGGAACAGCTGAACCACCGCACGGTATTGAACGTAGAGCAGATGTGTCTCGGCCTTTAAGCTCTGGTAAAACACCCATCCAAATAGTAGGAACACCAGCAGCTACTGTAACTTTCTCATCTTCTATGAGGGTTGCCAAAGCAGTGGGGGAAAGATCTGCGCCGGGCATCACCAAAGTTGCTCCGGTTGCAACACCGGCATGAGCAATACCCCATGAGTTAGCGTGAAACATTGGAACGACTGGCATTAAGACATCTTTCTCATTAATTCCTATAGTGTCGGCCATCATCACACCAAATGTGTGTAGAACCATTGAACGATGGGAATATACAACACCTTTTGGATTACCCGTAGTTCCTGATGTATACATCATTGATCCAGCACGGTTTTCTTCAACCGTTTTCCATTCCACAGGATCAGCGGCTTCTAACAATTCTTCGTAGTCATGAACATTCGCATTAATTTCTGCAGGGTCAGGTGCGGGTGCGCCATCATCCATTAGAACGACATGTTTTACAGTTTCGAATTGGTTCATTAAAGGCCAAATTAAACCTGCAACAGATTGATCTACGAAAACCACCTCGTCTTCTGCGTGATTAACTATGTAAGTAAGTTGATCAGGGAAAAGTCGAAGATTCAATGTATGAACCACGCGCCCAGTACATGAGGGAGCGAAATACAATTCCAGATGCCTTGAGTTGTTCCAAGCAAAAGTTGCTATACGACCATCGTCAGTTATTCCAAGGTCATCGAATACTCCACCAAGGCATCGCGTTCGTCTAGCCCAGTCTCCATAGTTCAACCTTTCCCTTCCGGAAGGAGTCGCTGTAACAACTTCTTTTTCTGGGAAAAGTCTTTCCGCTCGGGCGAATATGTGATTAAGAGAAAGTGGAACATCCATCATCAAACCATCCATTTGATTGACCCTCCTAAAAGTTTTTGACTTGTCTCTCCTGTGAAGGTATCAGCCCGAATAACAATGAGTTCAGTCGAGTGTTGCTAAAACACCGAGTGCTATCAGAACAATGTTTCTTAGTAAGTCCCAAGAAGAGATCTGTTTAGTAGACCAAGATCCGAAACACGCGCAGTCTTGAGGGTTGCCAGAAAGTATTTGGGCTGCAATAAGAGTAGTGAAAGCTACTAGTAGAGCTACGGCACAAGGTCCACCGGAACGAGGATCAATTGCTAGCAGGACGGAGCAGAGAAGTTCTACAGTTGGAAGCAGAGAGGCTAAAACTTTGGGAAAAGGGAGTCCTAAGGCTGCAATAGATTTTTCGGTCCCAGTTGGATTACGAAATTTACTAACTGCTGCAAAAACAAAAACGATTGCCAGTAAAAAGCCAGCCCATGCACCCAATTAGTAACCTAGCTCTACATCAACAGGTGCTAAAAGTTCTTCATCGTTAATGAAACGTCGAACATTTTCCTCAATAAAAGGATCAAGTAGTTTTAAACCCATTTCCGGAGTGTTGCCGATGTGAGGTGTGATAAGGCAACGCGGATCAGACCATAGAGGGTTATCTGGTGGTAGAGGTTCAGGGTCGGTAACGTCTAAAGCCGCTCCGGCAATTTTTCCTTCTTTCAGCGCTTCAATTAAATCGTCAGTCACTATGTGCCCACCTCTAGCAACATTGATTATGTGGGAATGAGGAGGCATTAAGCTCAGAGACTTTTTGTCGATAATGCCTTTAGTTTCTTCCGTTAAAGCTAAAGCGAGAATTAGTAGGTCAGTTGTTCCTAAAACTTCTTCAAGTTTTTCAGGTGTGTAAGTAAAAGTAGCACCCGGCAGGTTCTCGTCTTTTTTTCTTATTACTGTCGTGACACAATCAAACGGAGCAAGAAGTGGTAAAAGTTCAACGGTTATGCCACCTCCTCCAAGAATGGTCACATTAGACCCATGCAGGTAGCGACCAACCGGTCCAGACCATTCGGTTGCTCTGGCATAGCCATGTAAATTTTTGGACAGAGACAGTGCAAGAGCAAGGACTGTTTCGGCTACAGCGGGAGCATAAACACCCTTTCCACATGTCCAACGCCACTTAGGATCTAGATTATTCGCAAAGGGTTCGATACCAGCGTAAGGAAGTTGTATCCATTGGAGGGACGCTGCCTTTTCTGCTATTTCAGGAAAGAGTTCCGGTCTTGCAGGATCTGCCCAAATCAAACCTTCAGCATCTTCCACGCCAGTCAACGTTGCACCAGAACGTTCCACAGCATCGCACATCATTTTGTACATCTCCGGTCTTGTGTTCGGCGCTACTGCAACGTTTTTTGTCATCTGGTGAGAGTATCCAAAACTTTATTAAATACTAGGTCAGCCATCTCGTACATTTCGCCGTCTGTTCTATCTTGAATAGGATGAGGCACAAAGACTCTTGCAACGTCCAGTCCAAGAGCGTCAGCTTGTTTCTGAGCTGCATCCTCGAAAGGGGTAGAAGCAATCATGACTGCTGGTATTCCTCTTCTTTCAATATCATCTATGTCATGCACACTGCATGTCGTACAAGAACCTCAATCGGCTAAAGCTTCGATTACGGCATCGCATTTGGTAGCGATCTCATGACGTAGATCCACAGGTGCAGGTTTAGTAAAAGTAGGTTTCTTAAACCTAAGTACTTTAATTCCAGTATCAGAAAGTTTTTCCTCAAGACGATTTAAAAAAATATCCCCGCGCCCTTTAGAAATATCTAATAATCCAACTGTTAGACCATCCATATTTTCGGGTCTTTCTGACAGGCTTCTTTCCGAAGGTGCAGTCTCAGAAGTTGGATCCAGAAGAACTTTTTCATTCGTCACAGTAAAATCTCCTTACTAGTAGGTTCACTTCCTGGAGGGCCGTTAAGCCACCCTCCAATTATCGCCGAAAATAGTCCTGCGGGCCCTCCAGCCTGGACAAGTAGTAGGCCATCGGGTCTAAATTTCGGAAGGCTCATTCCTTTCATCTCTGCCGGAAGTCCTTCTTCAATGCCACCCGACCCTGCAATTATATTGTCCGTGTCGATCATCATTATCGCAGCGATTTCTTCCAAGAAACGTTCCTTACTCCATCCTGCTTCGTGGAATCTAGCAGAATGCTCAGGTGATAAAACAAGCATTGCATCCATACCTACAACAATTCTTGATGAGACAGTTGAAATCAAATGTTCAGCGAGTGTACGTATGAGTGACTCAGGTGTTCTGCTTTTCTGGTCCATTACCAGTCGTGGACCTTCACCCGTGAAAGCAGTGATGACATTTTGTGACGAATTGTAACCACGGTTTTCAGCCAGTGAGGACCATGGTGACGAGAGTTCATTTTCAGAAAAACAAAAACCCTGTTTGCCCATGTGGCCTAAAGTCGAGCGATCTACACCGCCGGGCCCACCTCCGCCAACATTATTAATCACTAGTTGAACCGCTCTACCAATAGTGCTGTTCGCTCTATTGCCATGCCCTAAAACATTTATTCCTGAGTTCATTCCGATATCACGGGCTATAGGTCCATTTACAACAAAAATCGGTCCAACTGACATGGTCGTGGCTAAAACCCCGTGCATATTGAATTCTTCAGTGCAGATAGTTTCCAGTGCTGAGATAACCACGGGTAAGAACTCAGGTTTACAGCCAGCCATAACGGCATTTATTGCAATTTTTTCGACACTACACTCGATCAAATTAGGAGGAACAGAAACAACTATCTCATCAGCTGATCTACTCGTTCCCGCTAGCATCTTTCTTACTCTTTCAGTAGTTGGTGGAACTACGGGTAAGCCATCTGTCCATGACCTTTCAAACATGGCCTCGTAAGTGTCTTCTTGCGCTGCAAGTTCAACCTGTCTTGAATTAAATTCTGAATTTTCGAATTTTGACTTCAGCTGGTCGATCCGCCCGGGATCAACAGTGAGGGAACCTCAACCTGGTTTAAATTCTGGAAGGTCGTCTCCGAGAGTCGGAACTCCTGTGATTTTACGCCATTCTTCGCGTGACCATCCGACAGTTCTTTCAACCTCTTCACCTTTATCAAAACGCAAAAGAGTAGGAACAGAGTCAAGATTCAAATTCCAACTTATTTCCAAGTCTCTATCATCGAGCACCCAGTCGGCCTCATAGGGGAAATTCATTTCATCCTGCAGTACAACAGTTAGTTTTCCTGCTTCCCCCAAATTCTCAAGTGTTGGGATCAAGAGCTGACATGTAGGACAATCGTTTTTCACAACTGCGAGAATTAGATCGTCATTTTCCTTATCAAGTAAATAAGAACCCATACTTGAATTATCGCACAATAATTTCTCTAAGCGCTCTCTGGGTCGGGGTCTTTGAATGTCTCGGCTAACCTTTTTAAATTGCATTAATATTTAAGGAAGAAAATTGGCAGAACTGATTGATGGGAATGAATACAGAAAAGTTCTTGGCAGATATCCGACCGGAGTAACTCTCGTTACTTCCTTTTCTCCTGAAGGACCTCAAGCTATGGTAATTGGCTCTTTTGTTTCAGTTTCTATGGAACCTCCTTTGGTTGGATTTTTACCAGGTAAAGAATCAAATACATGGCAAAAAATGAAGAGTGAAAAGAAATTTTGTGTGAATGTACTTTCGGACCAGCAGGAAAATGTAGCGAATGAATTCTTTCGTAAAGAGAATAACCCCTGGGAAGTAATATCTTGGTATGAATCTGCAGAAGGATTGCCGGCTATAGAGGGCAGCCTGGCAAGTATCGATTGCTCGATCTTTAATGTTGTAGAAGCTGGCGATCATTGGTTTGTTATCGGGGAAGTTTTAGGTGCGGAAATTATGGAAACAGGTTCGCCGCTGTTATTTTTAGGCGGTTCTTACGGCCAGTATCGGGGTAACTAAATGCCAATTTACGCTTTAGGGGAGTTCGAACCTCAGATTGATTCAAGCGCTTATGTGCATCCGGAGGCAGTAATTATTGGAAATGTCGTAATCGGAGCCGAATCAAGCGTTTGGCCACACGCAGTGATACGAGGCGACGACGGAAAGATTGCAATTGGTGAGCGGAGTTCGATTCAAGACAATGCTGTCATACATTGCATCCCGCAAGTTGTAACTACAGTTGGCAATGATGTCACATTAGGCCATTTGTGCCATCTGGAAGGATGCCGAATTGAAGATGAAGCCTTGGTAGGAGTTGGAGCGGTGGTATTACACAACGCAGTCGTCGGCAGAGGCTCGATAGTTGGAGCTAACGCTGTTGTCAGAAATGGACAGGAAATTCCACCCCTGTCAATGGCTCTGGGAGTGCCAGCTCAGGTTAGAGAAGGAGTAGTAGCAGAAGGTGCAAATATGTTAAACGTTCTTTCCTACACTGCTAGAGGCCCCAACTACACGAAAAACCTTCGAAGAGTTGATTAGTAAAATGGATGGAGTCACCCTGGATCCAGGAAAAATCGGAATATGGACACATCAATTAGATGGTGTTCCTTCCCAACGAGCTCGTGAAGCAGCGAAGGAAATCGAGGAAATGGGTTTTGGAGCCATTTGGATTCCTGAAACCGCAGGACGCGACCCATTTGTACATTCAGGTCTTTTACTTTCGGCTACTCAAAAAATTGTTTTGGCTACAGGAATTGCCAGTATCTATTCTCGCGATGCTTTAGCAATGGCGAGCGCCGCACGGACACTTTCTGAAGCTTTTGCTAATAGATTTTTACTCGGAGTAGGTGTAAGTCATGGACCTTTCGTGGAAGTTATTCGTGGTCATGCTTGGGAAAAACCTCTAGAACATTTAAGTGGATACATAGAGAATCTAAAAAAAGCTCCCTTCTGGGCGTATCAACCCGAATATGAAGCTCCTATCTGCATTGGTGCTTTGGGGCCAAAAGCACTGAAACTTGCAGCAGAATCAACTTGGGGTGCGCATCCTTACAATGTGACTCCAGATCACACAGCAATGGCGCGAGAAACTATGGGAAAAGAAGCTTTTCTAGCCCCGATGGTTGCAGTGATTTTAGAAACTGACTCTTCAAAAGCTAGAGAGTTGGCACGAAAAGATCTGTCTATCTATCTCGATCTGCCAAATTATAGAAACAACTTTTTAAGGATGGGTTTTACCGAAGATGACCTGAGTGAAGGGGGTAGCGATCGGTTATTAGATGCCATAAGACCTTGGGGGGATCTGCAAACAATTTCAAACAAAATTATTGAGCATTTCGACGCAGGAGCCAATCACATTTGTGTTCAATTGGTCGTAGATCAAACAGAACAGCATAAATTCCAAAATGGGTTACCAATAAAGCAGTGGCAATCGTTAGCAGAGAGTCTTCTATAGATGAGTAATGTGCACCATTTCCAATCTGAAGGTTTGGAATTAGTTGCTCATCTAGAGATTCCAGAGTCAACTGACGAACTCTTACCAAGTGTTCTATTGGTTCACGGTTTTCCAGAAGGTCCTGGTGGCGGTGCAAATTCAGCCGCCACCCTGCCGGAACTTGCAAATAGGATTTCTTCTGAAATGGGATTTATTACAATGGCTCCGCTATTGCGAGGCACTGGAGATTCAGAGGGTTGTTTCAGTCTTGGAGGATGGCTAACGGATGTTCGTAAATCCATTTCAGAACTCAATGATCATCCACGAGTAGGACAAATATGGTTAGTTGGTTTCGGAAGTGGAGGGGCGATATCTATCTGTGCAGCAGCTCAAGAAACAAAAGTAAAAGGTGTAGGGGCACTTGCAGCACCGGCAGATTGGTCTGCGTGGGCGTCTTCCCCGAAACGTCTTCTTATACATGCACGTAGAGCCGGCGTAATTCCTGACTCTAATTTTCCAAAAGATTTTGACTCGTGGGCACAAGAACTGAAGCAAATTTCTGCTGAGTCTTCTATTTCTGAACTTAATGAGAAGAACGTGCTTATAGTCCACGGAACCGAAGATGATGTAGTTTCTTCTTTAGAAGCCAGAGCCCTTTCGGATGCTCATGGGGATGCAGACATGAGATTAATAGAAGGGGCAGGGCATCACCTGAGGCACGATCCAAGAGCTATCGCAGTTCTTTTGGGATGGCTCGACAGGCAGAGGCGGACGACTAAATAGGTAAGTAAATTTCGTCCAACTTTCCTAGTATTACCTGCTGATAATTGTTACTATCTATATAGGAGAAATTATTCCTACCCCAGCAGGAGTGAAAAAGTGACTTCACACGAAACAAGTGAAATAGGCGTAGATCTAAGTAACTACCAGCTTGGCTGGAGTGACGAAGAAGACTACATTTTCAAACCTAAAAAAGGTCTTAACACCGAAATCATTAAAGAGATGTCTGGAATGAAAAATGAGCCCAAATGGATGCATGACTTCCGGCTCAAATCACATGAAAGGTTTTTAAAAAGACCCATGCCGGCATGGGGCGGGGACTTAGGGCAGATCGACTTTGATGATATTTACTACTACATAAAACCGACTGAGAAACTTTCTGACGATTGGGACGATGTGCCTGAATCCATAAAGGATACTTATGAAAAATTAGGGATACCTGAGGCAGAGCGAAAATATCTAGCAGGTGTTACCGCACAGTACGAATCAGAAGTCGTTTACCATAAAAATCGTGAAGACCTGGAAGAACAAGGTGTAATTTTTTCAGATATGGACACTGCTCTACGGGATAATCCGGAGATCTTGAAACAATATTTTGGCAAGGTGATACCTCCAAACGATAATAAGTTCTCTGCTCTTAATTCTGCAGTTTGGAGCGGCGGATCCTTCATCTATGTTCCACCAGGGGTGAAGGTCGAAATGCCTCTTCAGGCATACTTTAGAATTAATGCAGAAAATATGGGTCAGTTTGAAAGAACCTTAATAATTGCAGATGAAGGTTCTGAGGTTCATTACATAGAGGGATGCTCGGCCCCTGTTTACACTACGGACTCCTTGCATTCTGCTGTAGTTGAAATAGTGGTTAAACCATCTGCGCGAGTCACTTATACGACAATTCAAAACTGGTCAAACAACGTTTATAACCTTGTGACTAAAAGAGCAATAGTCGAAGAAGAGGGTCGAATGGAATGGATAGATGGAAATATAGGATCCCAACTAACGATGAAATACCCTGCAGTTGTTATGACAGGTCCAAAAGCATCAGGTGAAGTTTTATCAGTCGCTTATGCAGGTTCAGGGCAGCATCAAGATGCGGGAGCGAAAATGACTCATGCAGCACCTGAAACATCTTCAAAAATTATTTCTAAGTCAATCTCCAAAGACGGAGGGCGAACTAGTTACAGAGGTTTGGTAAGAGTTGAAGACGACGCCTATGGCTGCAAAAGCCACGTGCAATGTGATGCTCTGATTCTCGACGATGAAAGCATTTCAGATACATATCCCTACATGGAGGTTGGGACTTCAGATGCTGTGATTGGTCACGAGGCAACTGTTTCAAAAGTAGCTGATGAACAACTCTTTTATTTGATGAGCAGAGGACTGTCAGAGGACCAAGCCACCTCGTTGGTTGTAAATGGATTTATTGAACCAGTAACCAAGACTCTTCCAATGGAATATGCAGTTGAATGGAGCCGTTTGATTGAACTGCAGATGGAAGGATCTGTAGGTTAAATAAATTACTGACACCACTTAAAATGACATACTGTTTATATGCCCATGAGAGAAGACTGCAAACAGTTTGAAAGTAGAAGCTATCCCAATGGTGAAACCGTTAGAAAATGTAATTTAGATAAGGCACCTGAAGCACCTTGGCGATGCCCAGATGGTTGTGTTTCATTTGAAAAAAGAAGAGTTGACGTAAATTGGAGCTATGGAAGTCTGATTACGCCGGAAACACCAAAAGAACCATCGAGTTTAGGCGAGGATGAAAGCATTTCGGCATTACTAGATGCAGCAGAAGATGTGATAAACGAAGCAGGTCCTAGAGTGCTGGCAGAGTTCGAAAAGCAAAGATCTAAAAAAGGACGTGGAAGGTTAAAGAAGATCTCACGAAATTCGAAAAAGAAACGAAGGAAAAAATAAATTAACTATTGGATCTTTAATATTAAAAACCCAGTGATGCTGAAAGTTTTCTTTCGGATAGTCTGAATCTCTCAAATGCAGGACACAAAAGTTAGATTCGACCTTCCAGGGAATGAGCTTATGCCCGAACTTTTAGGGCAGAGTGATGAGCTTTTACAGATAATAGAAACCTCTTTCCCCGAAACAAAGATTCACGTACGTGGCAACCAGATTGCTATTGATGGTGACAGTGCGATCTTGATAGAGCAGATATTTCGTGAAATGACAAGAATGCTTGAAAGAGGACTATCTCTCGATGCAAATGTTCTCAAAAAAACAATTGAAATGGTTAGAGAAGATGAGAATCCATCTGAAATATTAACGACAGAATTGCTTATCACAGCAAGAGGGAAACCGGTTAGAGCTAAATCTTCGGGGCAAAAGAACTATCTCGATACTGCGGGTAAAAATATCATCACATTTGCGATAGGTCCGGCAGGAACAGGAAAGAGTTGGTTAGCTGTAGCTCTAGCGGTCAGTGCGATGCAAAAAGGTGAGGTTGACCGCATTATTCTTACTCGGCCATTAGTCGAAGCAGGTGAAAGAGTTGGATTTCTTCCTGGTGATTTAATGGCAAAAGTTGATCCTTATTTTCGACCTCTTTACGATGCACTTTTCGACATGCTCGAGCCTGAAAAAGCAGAAAGATTGCTTGAAAGAGGTCAAATAGAAGTTGCACCACTTGCTTTTATGAGAGGAAGAACTCTCAATAACAGTTTCATAATTCTTGATGAGGCTCAAAATACGACACCAGAACAAATGAAAATGTTCCTAACAAGAATTGGCTTCGGATCACGAGTAATAGTTACTGGTGATGCAAGTCAAATAGATGTTCCTGACGGTAGAAGCGGAATTGCTGGCTTAGAAAATATTTTTTCTGGAATAGATGGTTTAGGTTTTGTAAAACTAGGAGCTCGAGATGTTGTGAGACACAAAATAGTCCAAGACATAGTCCAAGCTTATGAAAATGCTGGTAGACAATTCAAAAAAAATAGCGGTAGTAAGTAACTTGCTCGAAGAAATACCAGATAATGACGATGAAACTTATATAGATGTAATAGATAAACGGCTGGAAAAGAGCAGCGAAATAAACCTTGAAACTTTGGGGAAATTCGCGAAAAAAGTCGTTGAAGAGACTGCTCCTACTAAACGACCGCTGGAAATGAACGTGATTCTTTTAGACCCAGAAGAAATCTCTATACTCAACGAAAAACATCTATCGAAATCAGGAGCAACCGATGTACTAGCTTTCCCAATAGATGAACCAGATAGTAAAACAGATGGCCCTGTCTATCTCATGGGTGATGTTTGCATATGTCCCGAAGTGGCAACTCACCAAGCGAAAGAGAAAGATCTAAATTTTGAAGATGAAATTGCTCTTCTTTTAACACACGGGATACTTCACCTATTGGGATATGACCATTATGAAAAGTCAGCAGAAGTTGAAATGAAAAAAATGGAAAATACCCTTATCGCCCGTCACATAAAACATTTAAGAGTTAACGATGTTTAGCAAAATGATCAGAAGTTTCTTCAAATCAAATGAAAATAGAGTCGTTTCTGAAGATGAACTCTTAGAAACTGCCAAAAAAGCTCTCGAGTCTAAATCGATAGAAAACGATGAACATGAACTAATTGAATCGGTGCTGGCTTTCGGCGACACTTTGGTGCGAGAGGTTATGACACCACGACCCGACATCGTCAGTGTTCCTGACAGTTTCACTGTTTCAGCTGCCATGGAAGTCGCTGTTTTGAATGGTTTTTCACGTGTTCCAGTGAGTAGTGAAAATTTAGATGAAATAGTAGGAGTGGTTTTCGCAAAAGACATGATGGAAGCTCAATTGGATGGAGATGGTGAAATCTTGGTTAAAACTCTGGCACGTTCACCTCAGTTCATCCCAGAAACAAAAAAAGCTGGACTACTGCTACGCGAAATGCAATCGAATCATTATCACTTAGCGATTGTTATTGACGAATATGGGGGAACGGCAGGACTGGTCACCTTAGAAGACCTTTTAGAGGAAGTAGTGGGCGAGATAGTAGATGAATTTGACAGTGAAGAGGCTCTTGCTGAACCTCTAATCGGAGGAGGCTTACGTGTGCACGGAAGAATGCCGGTTGATGAGTTGAATGAACTATTAGGAGGAGTGCTACCTGAAGGTGATTGGGACACTCTGGGAGGCCTCATCTTTGATGCGCTGGGGCATGCTCCAGAAGCAGGAGAAGACGTAGATATAGCAGAACACCATTTTGTAGTTGAAAAAGTAGTTGGCAGGAGAATCACTCAGGTCAGGGTCACGGCGCCAGGTCATTAAATGAATGACACTACAGAAAGCCATTCATCTATGGAAGTACCAGATGGGCACGTCTCGGGTTTTGTGAGCTTAGTGGGCAGACCCAATGTCGGAAAGTCGACTTTGTTGAATGCTTTTTTTGATAAGAAAATAGCGATCGTTTCGGATAAACCACAAACAACACGTACAGAGATAAGAGGTGTTCTTACGGGTCCTGAGTTTCAGATTGTTTTTTGTGACACCCCAGGTATTCATAAACCAAGAACTCTTCTCGGCACAAGATTGAATGACACGGCGCGGTTTACATTAAAGGAAATTGATTTAGTCCTTTTTGTAGTGGAGGCAGATTCGGTAATTGGCAAAGGAGACAAATTCATTGCTAAATCATTACCTGCTGAAAAAACTGTCCTGGTTCTTAACAAAATAGACAAAGTGAAAAGTGGCAGAATATTGACACAACTGAATGAAGCTTCAGAATTTTCTTTTACTGAATATTTTCCAATTTCCGCCTCTACAGGAGAAGGAGTTTCAGTCCTATTGGAACATATCAAGACAAAACTTGTTCCTGGACCACGTTATTTCCCTGAAAATATGGAAACTGACTTTTCTGAGTCTTTTTGGGTTGCGGAACTAGTGAGAGAGCAACTTCTTTCAGAAGTTCGTGAAGAATTACCACATTCGATAGCAACGCGAGTAACAGAGTGGGATTGGCCACGTATCCGATGTGAGATCTTAGTAGAGAGAAATTCGCAAAAAGGAATAGTAATTGGACACAAAGGTGAAGTACTAAAAAAGGTCGGAACCCAGGTAAGGAAACAACTGCAAGATGGAGCGTTCATTGAATTAGTAGTCAAAGTTGAAAAAGATTGGCAAAAACATCCGCGTTCACTTGATCGTTTCGGATATTGAAATGCAAACCGTTATCCCGATTTCCTGCATGACAGTTAGACAGATAGCTTCAAAGGTGTGATACCTGACTACCTGAATCCCAAATTCATACCCAAACACATAGCTTGTGTGATGGACGGCAATGGCCGTTGGGCAGAAAAGAGGGGATTAAAAAGAACAGAAGGTCATACGGCAGGAGAAAAATCCCTTTTCGATGTCGTGGAGGGTGCCATTGAAATTGGAGTCGAATGGTTTACCGTATTTGCGTTCTCAACCGAAAATTGGAAACGGCCAGCGAAAGAGGTCCAGTTTTTACTTGACTTCAACGAACAGATAATTATCCAACGACAAGACGAACTAAATGAACGAAATGTGAGGATTTGTTTCCTTGGTCGTCGCGACGGGAAAGTTCCAAAAAGAATTGTTAAAAGAATGGAAGAGGCTGAGAAACTCACAAAAAGTAATACTGGTCTGACTTTCACTGTTGCTTTTAATTATGGAGGCAGAGCAGAAATTGTTGATGCTGTCCAAAAGGTGATTGATTCAGGGGTCAAAAAAGTTACAGAGAAAACGATAGAGAAAAACCTCTATAATCCTGAAATGCCTGATCCGGACCTAGTTATAAGAACTTCTGGGGAATCCAGAGTTTCCAATTTTCTGCTTTGGGAATTGGCCTACAGCGAACTTGTATTCAGTGATACGTTATGGCCGGATTTCTCCCGTAAAGACTTGTTTAATGCGATAAAAGAATTTCAAGACAGAGATCGGCGATTCGGCGGCCTTGGTGGAAGTTAAGAATGTCTCTTTACCGTGATCAAGGAATAGTCGTCCGCACATGGAAACTCGGTGAAGCAGACCGGATTATCGTAATCATTACAGAAGACAACGGAAAAGTTAGAGTTGTTGCTAAGGGTGTAAGAAAAACACGAAGCAAATTTGGTGGACGATTGGAACCCACAAGTCATGTTGCATTGCAATTATTTAGAGGTAAAAGCGATTTAGGGATAGTTACACAAGCCGAGACAATAGACCGGTTCCAAAATATTAGATCTAATCCTGATTTGTTTAGCGATGCTTCTTCAATGTTGGAGGTTGTAGATCATGTAGCGCCTGATGAATCACCAGATCCGATTCGCTACAAAATGCTCCTTGGAGCCCTGCGGACACTAGACGAAAAATCCCCCCCTTTGCTTGTCCCAGCATTCTTTTTGAAATTACTTGACCATGAAGGGTTAGCACCTGAATTGGGTTTCTGTGTCAAGTGTTTAGATACAGAAAATCTTGTTTCAATATCTGTTAGCGAAGGTGGAGTTTTCTGTATCAAATGTAAACGGGGAAAAAGTATTTCAGATACATCCATCGCTGTAATGCGAGCGATTTTAGGCGGTGCATTGAATCAAGCACTTGAAGTGGAGGATTCAAAAACTATTTCGGAAATAGACCGAATTGCTTCTGAAGCTGTGGAGTTTCACTTGGAAAGAAAAATAAGATCACGAAGAGTTATGGATACTTAGTTAATATTTCAAGATGAACCTCTGTTGGCTAGTACGCTTCGATCATGGGTGTTAACAAAGAGGAACTTTTCGACAAAGTTGTAAACCTTTCAAAACGAAGAGGTTTTGTATTCCAGTCAGCAGAAATTTACGGCGGCTTTAGATCCACTTACGACTATGGACCTGTAGGGGTTTTGTTACTACGAAATGTGAAAGAGCAATGGTGGCGCTCGATGGTTCAGTTCCGTCAAGATGTGGTTGGTTTAGATGCAGCAATCCTTTCGCCGCCTTCGATATGGGAAGCATCGGGTCACTTAACAAATTTCACTGACCCTCTAGTCGATTGTCGAGAGTGTGGGGCGCGCTTTCGTCAGGACAAACTCGAAGACCCTGACAGTTGTCCTACTTGCGGCTCGAAATCTTCTTTCACTGAAGCGAGACAATTCAATCTGATGTTTAAGACGAACGCAGGACCTGTAATAGATTCTGCTGCTGAAGTTTATTTACGGCCTGAGACCGCTCAGGGTATGTTCACTAATTTCACAAATGTGCTAAATACAAGCAGAAAAAAACCGCCTTTTGGAATTGCCCAAATAGGAAAGTCGTTCCGTAATGAAATAACGCCTGGAAACTTTGTTTTCCGAACTAGGGAATTTGAACAGATGGAAATGGAATATTTCGTCCCGCCAGCAGACTCTGACAAATGGTTTGAATATTGGTGTAAGGAGAGAATGGATTGGTATTTGAACTTAGGCATGAAAGAAGATTCACTAAGATTAAGAATTCACGATTCAGATGAACTGAGCCATTACTCGAGAGCAACCTCTGACATAGAGTTCTCCTTTCCATGGGGGTGGGATGAATTGGAAGGAATTGCGAATAGAACTGACTATGACTTGAACCAACACGCTCAAGCTTCAGGAAATAAGCTCGAATATAACGATTCAGGTACGGGTGAGAGATACGTTCCACATGTTATAGAACCCGCTGCTGGAGCCACTCGAACAGCAATGGCATTTTTAATGGATGCTTATGAAGAGGAAGAGGTAAATGGCGAAGTACGTAATGTCCTGAAATTGGATCATCGTCTTTCCCCATACAAGGTTGCTGTTTTACCTCTTTCAAAAAAAGACGAACTGATCGAACCCTCAAAGGAAGTGCTTAATCTAGTTCAACCACACTGGATGTGCGATTACGATCAGACACAAGCGATTGGCCGTCGTTACAGACGCCAAGACGAAATAGGAACGCCTTACTGTGTCACAATTGATTTTGAAACTCTAGAAGATAAAGCGGTAACAGTTAGAGAGCGAGATTCGATGCATCAAGACCGTGTTTCGATAAATGAACTCGTTGACTACTTATCATCTCGTTTAGTTCCATAGCCGCAATCATGGAGAACGAAAAGACCCTTGATTGGTTAATAGATTTAGTTGAAAATGCCAAGTCAATAAATACTGAAGAAGTTAAGAGAAATGCTGTCGCGTTAGTTCCAACTTCACTAGTTGAGTCATTAATGCATAACGCCGCTTCAGCGGAGTCTTCAAAAGAACTGAAACTTCTCGGAACGGGAATACCTGCAAGCCCTGGAGCGGCAACTGGAGTTTTATGTTTCTCAAGTGATTCTGTTCTTGATGCCATTGATGAAGGTCAAAAGGTGATTCTTGTATGCCATGAAACGAGCCCTGCAGATGAGATAGGAATGAGAATGGCAGAAGGAATAGTTACTGTTCGCGGCGGAATGGCGAGTCATGCTGCTGTAGTAGCGAGAGGGTGGGGTATTCCAGCTGTGGTGGGAGTTTCTGATCTGGAAATTTCAGAAACAGAAATTAAAATTGGAGGAAATGTAGTAGAAGAAGGAGCTTGTATTTCCCTAGATGGGAGCACGGGAGAAGTGTTTTCCGGGGAAATGGAATTGCAGGAATCAAGTGAAGAAATTTCTGAACTTAAAACAATCTTGGAATGGGCGGATGAGATCCGTTTAGGTCATATAAAGGTCAGAGCGAATTCAGATACCGGAGAAGATACTGAAAGAGCGCTTTCATTTGGAGCCGAGGGTATAGGTCTTTGCCGCACAGAGCACATGTTCATGGGTGACCGCTTACCGTTAATACAACGTTTTATTCTTGCAGGTGACGGGAGTGAAGAGGAAAAAGAAAGCCTAGAAGAACTGATGATTGCTCAACGTTCAGATCTAAGCGATGTTATTTCTGCTATGGCCCCGAATCCGGTGACTGTAAGACTATTAGACGCGCCTCTGCATGAATTTCTAGGAGAGGAAACACCGGACGAGTGGTTAGAGCACAATCCTATGCTGGGAACTCGAGGGGTGAGATTGGCAATACTTCGAGAACAGTTGTACAGAATGCAAACTCGAGCACTGATAGGCGCATTGTTGGATGTGAAGGGAATAGGCAAAGAACCGAACGCAGACATTATGATTCCACTCGTCTCAGAAGTCAGTGAGCTGAATCTCGTGAGATCTTGGGTAGAGGAGGAGGTCGAATCCGTAGAAATAGAATTACGGCCAAGTATAGGAACCATGATCGAAACACCTCGTGCTGCGATTACAGCAGAAGAAATAGCGAAAAGTGCAGATTTTTTCTCCTTCGGAACAAATGATTTAACTCAATTGGTATTTGGATTCAGTCGTGATGATATTGAAAGTCGAGTGATAGGCATGTATTTAGATGAAGGAATTCTTTCTGCTAACCCCTTTGAAACACTCGACTTTCAGGGCGTAGGACATGTTATAAAACACGCTATTGAAAAAGGCAGAAAAATTAATCCAGAGCTTGAAATAGGAGTGTGTGGAGAACATGGCGGGGATCCTGAATCCATTAGATTCCTTTTCGAAGCAGGTGTTGATTATGTTTCCTGCTCACCATTCCGCGTCCCCATAGCTCGATTAGCGGCGGCACAGGCAGTGCTTTCTTCTTTGAAGTAACAACGTTGCTCTAGTAACTTACTCTCACACGCTGCTAAGTTTCGACTATGGGAATTGTGGATGATGACATTCGTAGAGTCCGTGAAGAATCTGACATAATACGTTTAATCACACAACACACTCAGTTGAAAAAAGTAGGCCGTTCATGGAAAGGTCTCTGTCCTTTCCATAATGAAAAAACTCCTTCATTCACTGTGAATCAAGAAAATGGTCGATACTACTGTTTCGGCTGTCAAGCAACAGGGGACTCGATTGAGTTTCTCCGTGAAATTGACAATCTTGATTTCGTAGCTGCTGTTGAAATGCTTGCGGCACAAAATGGAATTCCGCTTCGGTATACCGACAAAAAGGAAAGTAAATCGCGTAACCGCAGAAAAGAGTTGATCAAACTAGTGGCAGAAGCTGTTGATTTCTACAATAAAAAATTGATAGATATGGATAATCCAGAGGCAAGGCCAGCTCGTGAATATCTGAAACAAAGAGGCTTAGGCGGTGATATAGCTGAAAAGTTTTCCATTGGTTGGGCACCAGACTCATGGGATTCACTGTGTGGGCACCTTTCAGTTTCAAATGAAGATTTATTAGCTGCCGGGTTAGGTGGCATAAACAAAAACGGTGGTCAGTACGACTTTTTTAGAAATCGAATACTATTTCCAATTTTCTCAGAACAGGGAGACCCTATTGCTTTTGGTGGCAGGAAACTTCCAGAAGGAGAAGGTCCTAAATATAAAAACACATCTGACGGAGCTGAAATCTATTCAAAGAGTCAGATTTTGTACGGCCTCAATTGGGCTAAAGAAGAAGCTGGACGTATTGATGAATTAGTTGTTTGTGAAGGCTATACGGATGTAATTGGATGTCATGAAGCGGGAATATCGAGAGCTGTTGCAACATGTGGGACTGCACTAACGCGAGAACATGTAAGAAAAATGTCACGATTTGCTAAAAAAGTGGTTTTGGCTTTTGATGCTGACAATGCAGGTCAATCTGCCGCCGAGAAAGTCTATGAATGGGAATCTGAATTTGATGTACTTTTTAAAGTTGCCGATTTACCTGAGGGGGGAGATCCAGGAGACCTAGCATTTTCGAACCCTGAGGAGCTTAACCACATAGTAGAAAATGCGAAGCCTCATATGCAGTTTCGAGTTGACAGGGTTCTGGAAAAAGGAGATTTTGAAAGTAAGGAAGGTAGAGCAAAGTCGGCTATTGAAGCGATGAAAGTAGTTGCCCAGCATCCCGATGAACTTATTCGTGACCAGTACATAGTTCAGATAGCGGATAAATGTCTCATAGGTGTAGATGAGATCAGAAGACGAGCTTCAGAGGAAAATTCCAAGGTAGAAAAAAGTGTTATAACCAGAGAAGGTGTTCCTGTGAAAATGGAAAGATTGACTACTGAATATCAGGCTCTGCGAATGCTCATTCATAAACCTGAGGAAGTCACAGACTGGTTGCACCCTGTTCTGTTGTCGGACCCAATGGCAGAGAGTGTTTTTGTGGCTCTAACAAGTTCAACTGATCTGCATGAAGCTAACCAGTCACTCGGAAAGGAAGAATCTGATTTATTTGGACGTCTATCAGTACAGGAAACTGAAGATGATAAACCACTTGGTGTGTTCTCACGACTTCTTTC
>PBYV01000059.1 GCA_002729765.1 Acidimicrobiaceae bacterium | reverse complement strand
CCTACGACCACGACTGCTGCTCCTACGACCACGACTGCTGCTCCTACGACCACGACTGCTGCTCCTACGACCACGACTGCTGCTCCAACTACAACTTTGGCAAAAGCAGTAGAAACAGCAGCTCCTGTAAAAGATGACAAGGGAAGTAATGGGGTACTTATAGGCGGAGTATCAGCAGCAGTTGCTGCTGTGCTCGCAGTAGTTGTAGCTGTACGTCGAAGGGAAACAAAAGAAGAAAACCCCGCTGAATAACTAATAGTTAAGTAAGGTCGGTTTATCTGTGTTCAGGAGATGCAATGGACCGACGCTCGTTTTTAAAAAATAGTATTGCTGGACTAGCTAGCGTCGGATTGCTTCTAGACGGAGAATTGCTAGAAGCAGCACCTGAAGGCGGACCATACGGATCAATTAAAGACAGAGAACCTGATGAAAATGGGTTCATTCTTCCTGAAGGTTTCAAATCAAAAGTGATAGCTATTGGCGGTGACCAAGTGGAAGGAAGCGGTTACCAATGGCATCTATTTCCTTCGGGCGCAGGGAGCATCCCTGATGGAAGTGGAGGATGGTTCTTTATTTCTAATAGCGAAGTAAGTAACTACCTAACGCCTAATGAGGCATGGGGAGGTGCCTCTTCAATCCATTTTGATGCTTCTGGGTCGGTTATTGATGCTCATCCGATTTTAGCCTGGAGTCATTCAAATGCAGGAGGGTGTGCGACTCCTTGGGGGACGTGGTTGTCATGCGAATCAGATCTGTTTAACGAAGGAAAGGTATGGGAGTGTGATCCAAATGGTCTCGATCTTCCTATAGAACTTCAAGGAGTCGGGCTAAGAAACCATGGTGATATAGCCATAGACAGAGAACGAAAGTGTCTCTATATGACTGAAAATCACAGAAGGGGACTTTTTTACAGATACGTACCTAACCAATGGCCCAATTTGAAAGACGGGTTATTGGAAGCCTTGAAAGTTGAAAGTGATGGATCTATTCAATGGATTAAAATTACAGACCATTTGGATGGAACTATTCCCAATAGAGAAAAAACCAACGAAGGCAAATTAATGGCAGGAGGTATGGGATGCTGGTATGAGAAAGATTCCGTATATTTTTCAACCAGATTAGATAATAGGGTTCATTCCATAAATCTTTCGTCTAACCGTTATGAGGTCATTTGGGATGGAGAAAACGGAAGACAACCCCTTCTTGGTATAGATGATTTAACAGTTGACCCATTAACAGGTGATGTTTTTGTAGCTGAGACCAACGGCAATATGGAGTTGGTCATAATCACCCCTGAAGGTTCTGTTGAACCTTTTTGCAGAGTTACCGGTGAACAGCATGACTTCTCCGCGTTAACAGGCCCATGTTTTGATCCGTTTAGAAAACGTCTCTATATAAGTTCCCAGAGAGCCGAAGGTAACCGCTTAGTTCGTGATGTCATTCCAGCTATCAATTGGGGTATTGGTTCTTACGGGAGCCGCACAGGTATAACTTATGAAATTTCTGGTCCTTTTCGGACTGTGAAAAGTCCTGATATTTCGAGCATGATTCCTATAGATGTTCCCACTACAACTTTGCAACAAGATGTGCTAGTAGATGTGCCAGTAGATGTACCTAATGAGGTTTTTCCTCAATCGGTTCCAACGGAAATAGCAACCACCACAAGCACGCTAAAACTCTCCGCTGAAAAGGTAAAGGAAAAAAACATTAAAGATGTTACAGACGTAAAGGATTCGAATTCTCTACTGGTAATAAGTTCATTTGTTGGAGCTGCCATTTTTCTAGGAGCTGGGGCTGCGGCAATCAAATACCGTTCAAATTCTCTTATGAAATCAGATAAGACCCCCTAAAAAGGGGGTCTTATCTACGTCCGATTGGGGAATCGGAGGGGAGGGAAGCTACTAAAAGTCTTCGTTCATAGAGAATTCACCTTCAACACCGGTTTGGTAGGCAGTAACTGTCTTTTCGAAGAAATTTGTTAATTCAGCTACATCTTGAAGTTCCATAAAACCAAAGGGATTTTTTGAGCCATATATCGGTTCTATTCCCAGTCTTGCTAAACGTTGGTCTGCTACGAATCTTAGGTATTCAAGAGTATCAGCGGGCGACATTCCGTTAACGCCCTGTCCTCCTAAGAGATCTTCTGCAAATTGATATTCACAGTCCACGGCTTCTTCTATCATTGCGGTTATTTGAGCTTTAAAGCTCTCATCAAAGAGTTCTGGTTGTTCTTCTCTAACTGTGTCCACAACTGCAAGAGCAAAATTCATATGGCAGCTTTCATCTCTGAAAACCCAGTTTGTGCCAGAAGCTAAGCCGTCTAGAAGTCCTTGATCCCGTAAAAAATAAACATAGGCAAAGGCTCCAAAGAAGAATAAGCCTTCTATGCAAGAAGCAAAACAAATAAGATTCATTAGAAATGCTTTACGCTTTTCATCCGTATCAAGTTCATCCAGATCATCGACTGACCCCATCCATTTGAAGCAGAAATCAGCTTTTTTACGGATCGAAGGGATGTTGTGTATAGCCGCAAAAGCTTCTTCTCGCTCGTCGTGATCTGGTATGTAATTGTCGAGAAGCGTTAGATAGAACTGAACATGTAAGGCCTCTTCATAAAGTTGACGTGACAGGTACATTCGTGCTTCTGGAGCATTTATGTGTTTATAGAGGTTCAGCACCAAATTATTAGCGACTATTGAATCACCGGTAGCGAAAAATGCCACGAGTCTTTTCACAAGGTGTATGTGTGCGGAATCCATTTTTCCGCTACGTAGATCTGTAAGGTCAGTGGAAAAATCTATCTCATCCACTGTCCAAGTATTTTTGATTGCATCCTGGTACATCTCGTAAAAATACGGGTACCGCATAGGTCTGAGTGTTAAATCAAAACCTGGATCTAAAATATTAGTAGGCCTTGTTATTGAGGCGAGATTTGGTTGCTCGGCTAGTTCACTAGCGGGTTCAGGAAAAACTTCAGAAAGTGCCATTACTCGCATGCCTCACAAGTCTCTGGATTTTCTAAAGAGCAAGCGATTGCTTCAGCGTCAGTAAAAGTTGTTTCCGAGGATTCTGCAGTATCGTCGTTGTTTACAGTCGTCTTATTAATCTTGGTAGCTGGTCTAGACCTCAAGTAATAAGTTGTTTTCAGACCAGATTTCCAAGCGTGCATGTACATGGAACTAAGTTTTCCTATAGTCGGAGATTCCATAAATAGATTGAGGGACTGGCTTTGGTCGATGAAGGCGCCTCTTTCAGCTCCCATATCAATCAAAGACCGCATCGGTATTTCCCAAGCAGTTCTATAAATTTCTTTCAGATCATCTGGCATTCCTTCAATTTCCTGAATGGAACCTTCTGATTGTTTCAGGGCATTAATCATGCTTTCCGTCCAAAGGGATCTTTTTTGTAGCTCGGAAACTAGGTATCGATTAATTTGAAGAAATTCACCAGAGAGTGTTTCTCTCTTAAACAGGTTTGATACTTGTGGTTCTATACATTCGTAGCACCCTGCAATTGAGCCAATTGTTGCAGTTGGTGCAATAGCAATCATTAAAGAGTTACGAAGTCCGTGTTTAGAGATTCTTTTTCTGAGGCTCTCCCATCGTTCCGGGTTACTTGGTTCCACATTCCATAGATCGAACTGAAGGTCACCTGAGGCTGCGCGTGTTTTGTCAAAATTAGGGTGAGGTCCTGATGCTTCCGCCAGTTCAGTTGATGCCCAAAGAGCATTGAAATATATTTCTTCTGAGATTTTTTTGGACAGTTCACGTGCTTTAGGGTCGTCGAAAGGTAAGCCCAGTTTGAAGAAAACGTCTTGAAGCCCCATTAACCCAAGACCTATTGGTCTCCAGGCGTTGTTTGAGGTGCCTGCTTCTTGTGTCGGGTAGAAGTTTATGTCTATTACGCGATCTAAGAATGGGACAGCTGTTCGGATTATTTCTCCAAGATGATCAAAGTTGAAGGAATCATTTTTTACCAAAGCACCGAGATTGACCGAACCTAAGTTACATACAGCGGTTTCATCTTGATTCGTTACTTCTAAAATCTCTGTACAAAGATTTGATAGGTGCACAACTTGGTCACCTTCGCCGGTCTGGTTGCATTTAGTGTTAGAAGCATCTTTGAATGTCATCCATCCATTTCCGGTTTGTGCAAGGGTGCGCATCATTTTGCTGTAGAGCTCTCTAGCCGGTATCTGTTTAACGTAGAGGCCCTCTTCCTCAGCTTTGGTGTAAGCGGTAGTAAAGTTCGCTCCATATAAATCTGTTAAGTGAGGTACTTCTTTAGGGTCAAAAAGAGACCATTGCCAGTCCTTTTCGACTCTTTCCATAAAGAGATCAGGCACCCAATTGGCTAAATTTAAATGATGTGTTCGTCTTAGATGGTCTCCTGTGTTGTCACGGAGTTCAAGGAATTCCTCTATGTCTGCGTGCCAAGTTTCGAGATAAACACATGCAGCTCCTTTTCTTCTGCCGCCTTGATTAACAGCTGAAACAGAGCTGTCTAGAGTTTTAAGCCAGGGTATTATTCCATTTGAAAGACCATTAGTACCCTTTATTAAGGATCCCTGTGACCTAACTCTGTGCCAAGCTACCCCAATTCCGCCAGCAAACTTAGAAAGTTGAGCTATATCGGTATATCGCTTATAAATGCCTTCGAGACTATCTTCTGGCGAATCGAGAAGATAGCAACTCGACATTTGAGGGTGCGTCGTAGCAGAGTTGAAAAGGGTAGGGCTAGAGGGAAGGTATTCCAAAGAAGAGATTAATTTATAGAAACGAATTGCTTCTTCTGAATTGTTCGATAGTCCACAAGCAACACGTAGAAAGAAATACTGTGGTGTTTCTATTACGAACCGGTTGTCTGGGTGTCTCAAAAGGTAACGATCGTAGACAGTCCTTAATCCAAAGAACTCAAATAGATGGTCACGATCTTGTTCAATGGTGTCATCAAATTTTCGGGCGTTAGCAGAAACAAAGTCGGATACTGATTCGTGTATTAGACCTAATTCGAAACCAATATTTATTGATTGGGAAAAAGAATGAATTGATTGGTTCCTTACCTCTTTATCAATAACAGTTGAAAGGAGTCTGCCAGCCAACCGTGAGTAGTTGGGCTCTTCAACTATAAAACCTGCAGCAGTTCGAATTGAGAGTTCGTCTAGCTCTTCTGTGGTCGCTCCGTCCCTTAGACCAGAGATGGTTCGTGTCGCTACCCTCATCGGGTCGACTCCATTTAGACCAGCACTGCACCGCTCCACCGCGCGAACAATTTTGTTAACGTCGACCGGTTCGAAGTCTCCGTTTCTCTTCTTGACTTTCATAGCTGAACCGGATTCCGGTTCTTGTATTTGTTCTGTGTCCTCTAGATCTAGGCGGTCCTCTGCGAGCGCCATATTTATAATTCCCTTCCGTTTCCCCTTCTTAGAGATTTCGTTCGCCCAACCGTGGCTCGTAATGAGTGGTGGGATCCGCGATTTCGCTAAGGTTTATATTTCACACATGTAATTACACGTTTGTCAAGAGATTATAAATAATTTTTTAAGAAGGAAAGTGTTTCTTGTAACTCTTATTGAGATACGACTATCGAAAAAGTCAGATCGTGGTTATCAATTTCAACTTGAGTCGTTGAGACATCTGGGTTTTCGTTTCTTCCATACAGGATTTCTGTTGCCAGAATTTGACTAGCAACGTATTCCTCGAAAGTTTTAACACCTTCGAGAATAGTTTCTCCACCATCAAGCCAGATTTGGATTCTGTCAGTTACCACCAACTCTGCGTCCCGTCTAGCTTGTTGAACTTGCCTGATTACATCTCTGGCAATTCCCTCTTTAGCGAGATCTTCTGTGATTTCAGTGTCTAGGACTATTATCGCATCTCCGGAATTTAGAGTCGCTGCAGTAATTCCTTCATGGGGTTGGAGTCCCAATTCGAACTCTTCCTCACTTAGTAAAACATCAGCGACTTTTGCGGTCCCATCGTCATTTAGCACCCAGTCACCATTCTTAGCGGCCGCAAAAACTGACTGAACCTCTTTGCCTAATCTGGGTCCCAGTAAAGAGCCGTTGGGTTGCAAATTATACGTTGCGTACTCATCCAAATCTTCGGTGAGTTCTATTTTCTTTACGTTCACCTCGTCCGTGAGTAATTCAAGGAAGTTGTTTAATGAATTGCTTCCAGGTCCTGCTATGACCATTGATGACAAAGGCAACCGTACGCGAATTCCTTCGTCTTCTCTAAGCCTCAGAGCCGTTGATGCTGCGTCACGAATACGGTCCATATTTGCTACTAAGGCTTTATCTTCAGGGAGAATTTCAAGGTTCGGCCAATCGGTTAAATGGACACTCGGCTCCCCAGTTAAACCGGTGTGAATTTCCTCCATAATCATTGGTAAGAATGGTGCTGACACTTGAGAAAAAATTTTAAGAACCGTGTAAAGCGTGTCGTAGGCATCCTTCTTTTGGTTCTCGTTTTCTTTTGTGTTTTTTTCCCAAAATCTGTCTCGACTCCGTCTTATGTACCAATTATTTAGTGCGTCTATGAACCCTTGAATTGATTCGGTTGCTCCTGGCAGATCATACGATTCCATTTTGCTGTCGACAGACTCAACTAGTTGTCGAGTTTTAGCTAGGAGGTAGCGATCTAATAAGTGCTCAGACTCTGTTCTAAATTCTGCTCTATACCCATCAACATTTGCATAGAGAGTAAAAAAACTGTAGGCATTCCAGATGGGCAATAGGACATGGCGTACTACATCATCTATTCCAGTATCGCTTATGCGTGAGTCTCCGCCTCTTACAATATTTGCTGACATTAGGTACCAACGAAGAGCATCAGATCCTTGTTTGACAAAAATTTCATTTGGTTCTGTGTAATTTCTCAGTTTTTTTGAGAGCTTTGCTCCGTCCTCTGCCAGAAGAATTCCATGGCAGATCACATTCTGGAAAGCAGGTCTATCAAACAAAGCTGTCGCTAGAACATGCAGAGTGTAGAACCAGCCTCTTGTTTGATTTATGTATTCGACAATGAAATCAGCAGGAAAATGATCATCGAACCATTCCTTGTTCTCAAATGGGTAGTGAACTTGGGCAAAAGGCATTGATCCGGACTCAAACCAGCAATCCAGAACTTCTGGCACACGACGCATTAAAGACTTGCCAGTTGGATCATCAGGGTTAGGTCTGGTGAGTTCATCAATGAAAGGTCTGTGAAGGTTGTCTGGTTTCACACCAAAATCTTTTTCTATTTCTTCGATGCTTCCATAGACATCAATTCTGGGATAGTCGGAATCGTCACTTTTCCATACAGGGATCGGAGAACCCCAGAATCTATTTCTACTGATTGACCAATCACGCGCCCCTTCTAACCACATTCCAAATCTTCCATTTTGGACATGTCCAGGGATCCAATTGATTGCCTGGTTATTAGCAAGAAGTTGTTCGGTCAGGTCGGTTACCTTTACATACCAAGAAGAAATCGCTTTATAAATTATTGGTGTATCTGTTCTCCAGCAGTGTGGATAGTTGTGTTCATAGCTGTCATGACGGATCAATTGCCCGTTATTTTTTAAGGTAGAAATAATTTCTGAATTGGCATCAAAAACGTTCATTCCCGCCCAGGTCTTTACTTCTTCTGTGTAACACCCTTTATCGTCCACAGGTACCACATCACCTATAGGAATATCGTTAGCTTCGCATACTGTTTGATCGTCTTCACCAAAACCGGGTGCCATGTGCACTATCCCCGTGCCTTCTTGGTCGTCTATCCAGTCAGCTTGTAGAACTTTGAATGCATCAGTCCGATACTCGAAGAAATTGAATAAAGGCTTGTACCTTTTGCCAATGAGCTCAGAACCTTTAACAACTCCAAGATCTTCCATGTCTTCAAGTTGTTCTTCGTAACGGTTTAAAGCGTTTTTAGCGATGATCCAGATTGTTCCATCGGAGTCTTTTCTTTTTGAATATTCGATTTCTGCTCCAACAGCTAAGGCAAGATTAGAAGGGAGTGTCCAAGGGGTGGTTGTCCATGCCAGCAAGCGGACTTTTTCGGATTCGTTTTCTTTAGCTTCCAGATCGAAAGCTACTGTTACAGCAGGGTCTTGTCTTGGTCGTGTGGCGTCATCGAGTCTGATTTCGAAATTTGAAAGTGGTGTTTCCGCTCCCCATGAGTATGGCATCACCCGAAATGCTTCGTAAATTAAATCTTTTTCCCATAGCTGTTTGAAAGCCCACATGACTGATTCCATATAAGAAGGATCCATAGTCTTGTAGTCATTTTCAAAATCAACCCATCTGGCTTGCCTGATTACAGTTTTTTCCCATTCTTCAGTGAAACGAAGAACTGATTCTTCACAGCGCTCATTGAATTTATCTATGCCATATTTAGTAATTTCACTTCGCCCGGAAACCTTCAGTTCTTTTTCGACTTCCATTTCTGCGGGTAAGCCATGACAATCCCATCCGAATCGTCTTTCTACTTTTTTACCTTTCATTGTCTGGAACCTAGGAACTACATCTTTCACATACCCAGTTAGTAAATGGCCATGATGTGGAAGGCCGTTAGCGAAAGGTGGGCCGTCGTAGAATACGAATTCTGCCTCTTCGGGTTTATTGTCGACAGAAGCTTGAAACGTATTGTCTTTCTTCCATCTATCTAGAATTTCTTCTTCTAGATTTGGAAAATCAGCTTTCCCGACGTCGGGATACGGTCGTTCTTTGGTCATAGTTTTTCTTTAAGAGATTATCTGTTTAAGGATAGTGGATCGGCACGTATGTCTAGTCAACTTGTTTTGAGCTATTAATACTTTTGCGCAACTCAAACTTGAGGACTTTTCCACTCGCATTAGTGGGTAAGTCCTCTACAAAGATTACTTGCCTAGGAACTTTGAAATTAGCGATGCGTTCGCGAGCCCAGTTGATTAGATCAGTTTCTGTAGGATCAGTTTGTTTAGTGGGCACAACGAAAGCAACTGCTATTTCGCCCAGTCGTTCATCAGGTGTACCTACGATGGCTATTTGAGCTATTTCAGGATGACTCATTAGCGAGTTTTCTACTTCAGCTGGGTAGACATTGAAACCGCCAGTAATAATCATGTCTTTTTTGCGGTCTGTGATATCTAAGTACCCATTTGAATCCATGATGCCTATATCGCCTGTGTGTAGCCACCCGTCTTGGTCGATAGTTTCAGCAGTTTGTTCTGGATCATCTAAATAACCCCTCATAACGTTGTAGCCACGGATAACTACTTCACCTGGTTCTCCAGCTTGGGTTTCTGATCCATTTTCATCCACTACAAGGACTTCGACTCCGTCTATTGCTCTTCCAGAGGTTTTGGCGATTATCTCTGGGTCATCGTCATGTCGACACATGGTTGCTATTCCTGAGGCTTCAGTTAGGCCATATCCGGTTACAACAGTTTCAAAACCGAGTCTCTCCCTCATCCCATAGATCATTTCGACTGGAATTGCTGCAGCTCCTGTTACTGCTAACCGGAGGCTTGACATATCAAAATTTTCTAATTCAGGATGATTAAGAATGGTTTGATAGATAGTTGGGGCTCCAGGCAACATTGTGATTTTTTCTTCAGGTATTCGTTTCATGACTGATGGGACGTCGAAAATAGGATGTGGTATGAGAGTGGCTCCTGTCATGAGGCAAGCCAAAATTCCAGCGTTAAGTCCAAAGGTGTGGAAAAAAGGATTTATCACTAAGTAACGATCGGTCGAAGTCAGGCCTATGACTTCGCACCAAGTTTGATACGAACGGCATACTGCTGAATGTTCAAGCATTGCACCTTTTGGTTTCCCTGTTGTGCCTGAAGTAAAAAGGATGTGGCAGAGGTCATTATCGGCGACTTGATTAGAACGAGTCTGTCGATCTGTCTCATCTATTGAAGTGCCGCTAGCAATAAATTCATCCCATGTTGTGCAATTGTTGGGAGTTGAGCCTCTTAATATAACAATTTCTTTTATATCAAGTTGGCTACTCACTCCATTTAGCAAATCTACGTAGTTGGTATCGAGGAAATCAGTAACGGTAAAAAGAATTTTTGCTGAGGTGCGACTCAATATGTAACTAGCTTCTTCACCTTTGAATCGTGTATTGATAGGAACTAAGACAGCACCTGCACAATGAGCTCCGAGAGCTGCTACTGGCCACTCTGCGGCGTTTGGAGCCCAGATCGCTACACGATCTCCGGGTTTAATCCCTTTACTCATGAAAGCTTTGGTAGCTGAATTTATCTGTTCGCCGTATTCCTTAAAGGTCCATCTTAAATTTTCATCTACGACAGCTTCCTGATCTTGAAATTTTTTTACGGCATTTTCGATGAGATTAGGGATGGTAGTCAAGATTCAGACTTTGTTTAATCTTTTGTTTCTTCTGGTGTTTCTTCTGGTGTTTCTTCTGGTGTTTCTTCTGGTGTTTCTTCTGGTGTTTCTTCTGGTGTTTCT
>PBYV01000058.1 GCA_002729765.1 Acidimicrobiaceae bacterium | reverse complement strand
CTAACGCAGGTTTGTTTTCTCCTTCTATTTCAACGGTAATTGTTCTAGTGATATTCACAGCAGTTGGCTCTTTCAACTCCACTGATGAAATAATGCTTTGTGCCCTTACGCGTGATCCAGCTAATACGGGGTTAATGAAACGAATTTTTTCAAACCCATAATTAATACCCATAACTTGACCTTCCATTTTAGGTATTTCAACAGGAAGGCTTGTTGTCAGGTGGACAAGAAGAGAAAGGGAAAGGAAACCGTGAGCTATTGTTCCGCCAAAAGGTGTTTCTGCTAAAGCTCTTTCAGGGTCGATATGAATGAATTGGTGGTCGATTGTCGCATCAGCAAAATCATTGATTCTATTTTGGTCTACTTCAAACCACTCTCCATAACCTTGATCTGAGCCCTCTAGTTCTTTTAGTTGACTAAAAGCGTTTTCCAAATTCGACGACATCGTAACTCCTCGTGAAATATTTGATTTGTAAGTTTCTATCATGCCCGATCTGGGCAGTGTGCTGCTACTAATGAGAATATTAGGCATGGATGCGTATAAAGCTGTTATAGAAAAACGCGATAAAAGAGAATTTGAGAGTCGTCCTATTCCTGAAGAAGTTTTATCGAAAGTGCTTCAAGCGACAAGGATGGCAGGGAGCGGAAAGAATAGGCAAACGGGTCGAATTGTGGTTGTAGCAGATCAAGAAGGTAGAAATTCTGTTGCTGAAAGTGGCGATTTTGGTGACTGGATAAAGGAAGCTGCAGTTGCATTAGTATTTGCAATTCATTCGGATGGTGGGCTCAGACCAGATTTTGATATAGGAAGAATGGCTCAGAACGCAATGATTGTTGCTAATTCTGAAGGTCTGTCAAGTTGCCCTATGACTGTTTATCGTCAACAAGAGCTCAGAGATGCACTCAGCATTCCTGACGACTATGACGTACCGATGGTTGTAGGTATAGGTTTTCCTACAAATAGTTCTAAAACGTCTCGATCTCATCCCCGGGTGCCACTAGAGGACATGATTTATAGAGAGACTTGGCAGAGACCTTAGCTGAATGAAAAGATTTTGTTAGAAGGTTTGTGATAGAAGTTAAATTTGTTTAGCCATAGTTTAAAATTAGAATACTGATTGTTGGGAGGTGTGAGTATGAGCAAAGAACGTCTAGTAGCTTTCGGTCAAAGAGGGCTTGAGCACTTCCAAAATGGGACGCAAGACCGTGTAGACCAAATATTTCAGGTTCCAGCAGAAAATTACACAAATTCCGATAAATGGAATTTAGAAATAGAAAATGTTTTTCGTCGGTTACCTCTCGTTTTGAGTTGCTCATCAGAGCTCAGTGAACCCGGTTCCTATCACTCAATTGAGGTTTTAGGAGTCCCTGTTTTAGTAACCCGAGGGGAAGACAGAGTTATAAGAGCATTTCTAAACTCTTGTACGCATAGAGGAGCAGTGGTTGTTCCAGAGGGAACAGGATCTTCGAGACGTCATGCTTGCCCATATCATGCATGGACATTCAATTCTCAAGGTGAGTTAGTTGGAGTTTATGAAGAAGAACACTTTGGTCAAGTTGACTACGAATGCAACGGTTTAGTTGAGCTCCCTTGTGATGAACGTGCTGGACTTATTTGGGTGACTCTAAATACCAACTCAGTAGTTGATATTGACACTTTCTTGTGCGGCTATGGAGAAATGTTGGAATATCTCGGACTGGCTGATTGTCATGTAGTTGGGAGACAGGTTCTTGAAGGGCCTAACTGGAAAGTTGCATATGACGGATATTTGGATCTTTATCATCTTCCGATTCTTCATAGAAATACTTTTGGCCCTGAAGGAGGCGGTCATGCAGTCTATGATTCATGGGGACCTCACCAGAGAGCAACAAGACCCGATGTTTATTTTTCAAAACTTGAAGGAAGAGATGAAGACGATTGGCTAATCTCGGAGTTAGTTGGTGGGGTGTGGACAATTTTCCCTCATGTTTCAATCGCTGGTTTTGATGCGAATGGAAAGATATACATGCTTTCGCAATTGTTTCCAGGGCCAACGCCAGGAAGTTCGAAAACGATTCAAACTTTTTTACACACTCAACCTCCAGATGATGAACAAGCTGATGTAGTTAAAAAACAGATGGATTTTTTACGCATTGTTGTTGAAGATGAAGATTATTTCACAGGTCTTCGTTTACAACGAGCTTTAAATACCGGAATGAAAGAGTTTGTAAATTTTGGTCTGAATGAAGGTGGAGGTCAAAGATTTCATCAGTCTCTAGAAAAAATGTTAAATACAAATAATGATGAGGTCTCCACTTTCTTTAAAGATTCAGCAGATAAGTAGTATCAACAAATACAAACAAATAAAGAGGAGATGATATGACAGGACCTTTAGAAGGAATTCGTATTGTGGATCTTACACAAGTTGTTTCCGGCCCTTTAGCTACCATGTTGCTTGCTGATCAAGGAGCTGAGGTCATCAAAGTAGAGCCACTTGGGGTCGGAGGCGATGTAACAAGGTTGCCCTCATTCGCAAAAGGCGGAATTTCATCTTTTTTTGTTAACAACAATCGTGGTAAGCGTTCTTTAGCGATTGACCTCACGAAAGAAGAGGGTAAGCAGATTGTTATTGACTTGGTAGAACAAGCTGACGTATTCATTCAGAATTTTCGTCCAGGGGCTATCGAACGTTTGGGTCTCAGCTATGACGAATTAAAAGCAGTTAATTCAAAGTTAATTTATTGTTCAATAAGCGGCTTTGGTCCCGATGGACCATACTCAGACAGACCTGTTTTAGATCCAGTTATACAAGGCTTAACTGGTATGGTCAGCCGTCAATTAAATCCACAGATTCCGTTCCCAGATTTGGTGAGAAATCTTGTTGCAGATAAAAGCACTGCTTTTACATCTGCTCAAGCAATTACAGCAGCTCTTTTTTCACGCGAAAGAACGGGAGAGGGTCAGTTTTTGCAAATTCCTATGCTTGATTCATGTCTGTATTTTTTCTGGGTTGACGGCATGATGGATCTAACGATGTTGGATGAGGATGTAAGTCCAGGCATAACACTCGCAAAGGTATACAACATTACCAACACTTCAGACGGTCAACTGATTTACTTTGCAGCCACTGACAAACAAAGATTTGGGCTTTTACGTGCCTTGGGAAGAGGCGAGCTTTGTGAAGATGAAAGATTTAGCAGTTTGGCAGCAATTTCTAATCCAGAAAATTTTGCTGCACTAGGAGAAGTCGTTGCAAAAGAATTTGAAAAAGTTACCAATGATGAAATCATCCCAAAGCTTATAGAGCACCAAGTTCCATGTGGACCTATTTTGGAGGGTGAAGAAACACTAGAAGATCCTCAGGTTCTACATAATGAAGTATTGAGAATTTGGGAACATCCAGAAGCAGGAAAAATCCGACAACCAGTCCCGGCAGCTAGATTTTCGGATACACCAGCGGAAATGCGAGAGTCGGCTGCATTATTAGGGCAACATAATGATGAAATATTGAGTGAGCTAAACCGAGACAAGGAAACAATCGACAGACTTCGGGCAGAAGAGGTTATTCTCTAAAGTCAGTTTGAAGAAAGTTCTTTAGCAGGTTGTACTTCTACTGGTATAGCGCTGGATACGACCATGCCGTTGATCGGATCGATTGCCTCTCTTGCGGAAGTTAAACGGCTAGTAGGTGTTCCTATATCTCTAACCTTTTCATCGGTTAGAGATACACCACCCCAAGAATGTGCCATTGAAACTATTCCACGTCTAAGAGTTTCATCTGTTTTTGCCACACCAGTGATAGTCGATCTAGGAGAACTAATATCGATCAAATCGTCATTATTGATTTGTAGATCTTTCATGTCATCAGGGTTCATGTGCGCGTAGTTGGTAGTGGACCTTGCTGCGATCTGGGGTAGTTCAGTTCCCAAAGAGTTAAGTACATCTTTAAGGCGACGGCTTGTGAGGCGAAAAGTATGAATAGCAGGATCAAATCCTGGCCATAGCTCCGCTCCTGTTGATTCCATAAAAACCTCATCAAGTTCTGACTCAATTCCATCGGGCATGAGGTTAAATTTTGAAGTGCAATCGGGATCTGCAGGTTGTACTACATATTCTTCACCAGAGTGAATAACCCCTCGGTTTTCTCTGATTTGGTCAATAGGCATTCTTGAATTCGAGTAGACAAGGTCAATTACATCATCATCTGTAGGTTTATGATCAAGTGCCAATTCCCCACCAGGTAGGGAAATAGGCGTGTTCATTCGAGATGCAACTTCCCAGAAGAATTCCCATTCCGCAATGAGCTCAGAATCAGCCTCTACGACAGCATCGGTGTAATTAGTGTAGGGGGCAGCAAACCAACGATCCATCAGGTGAGGCACGTCAGCTCTTTCTAAAGCCAACCTAGGAGCGAACACATAGTCAGCTAATTCTGCAGTAGCTGTCATACGATGATCCAAAACAATTAACAGGTCTAAGTCTTTAAGTGCATTTATCGTTAGTTCATGATCAGGAAAAGCTACAACAGGATTACCTCCACTAACTATCAATGCACGTATTTGGCCTTCTCCTGGTTCAAGGATTTCATCAGCCAAAGTGGAACAAGGCATTTGACCTCTATAACCGTGTAAATTCCGAAATCTAGAAGAAGGTCCAGGAGTTGGGTCTTTTGCAGGTATTACTTGAGCCAATCTTGGAGAGTCGGGATATAGGAAATTGCCACTCTCTACTAAATCACCTTCACGGTTGTAGCGCCCGCAGACTACATTGAGGCTGATTATTAGATGTTCTGTAAGACTCGAATGGGGAGCCATACTTGGCCCTGTTCCTGTTCCCGCACCTCCTTTTACCTCATTTGCAAACATCAAAGCCGCTTCAATCATTTCACCTTGATCAACATCGCAACGTTTCGAAACATATTCAGGAGTGAATCTTGAAACCGAGTTAATCAAACTATTTAGTGTTGAAAGCTCAACCCATTTATCGCAAAAATCATGGTCGTAAACGGAGTTCTCAAAAATCACATTTAAAATCCCTGCTAAAAGAGTTGGATCTTCACCAGGAATAGGTTGTAAATGTATGTCGGCAGAAGAAGCAAATTCAGTTTTTCTAGGATCGATAACGATAAGTTTCATCCCTCTTTTCTTCGCTTCTCGCATTTTTGTAAAGGGGTCAGTGCCTTGAAGACCACCAAGAGGGCTATAACTAGAAACCATTGGGTTATTACCAACCGCCAGAAAAATATCTGAGTCACGAAAGTTGTGAATACCTGCACCCCAAGAACCTGTTCTCATAGGGGCAGTAGTTTTAGCAGGTTGGTCTATTGTTACGGATGTGTACAACTGATGTGATCCAATTCCCTTATGCCAAGCTTCAGCAGTCGCTAATGCGCAGGAACTTTGATATCCACCTGTGCCTGTATAACTCGCAACTGCACCCGGGCCGTATTGTTCAATGATTTCTTCAAGTTTTTTTGCGACTTCGTCAAGTCCTTTATCTCTTGCAACTTCCTCGAAATGTCCATCTTGAGCTTTTCGAAGGTGGAAACGTAGTCTTTCTTGTGAATTTATTTGATCAGGAATTTGTCTTCCCTTAATACACGTGTATCCCTTAAAGAGAGGATCTTCTTTCACACCTCGAACCGAAATAACCTTATTCTCTTCAATTTCTACTTCGACCGGGCAAGCTGCATGACAGATGCGACAAAAAGTTCTACTTGTTGAAGAGACCATATTTTTCACTCCTTGTAAGACATTAATATAATAATCCCGCCGGATAGCTACTGTGACTCGAGTGAAGATAATCTTTAATTCTCGGGAGGGAGAAAAAATGATCGAAAAATGGTTTTGTGATTGGACGCCAAGTGAGCGGTGGCCCCATTACACGAGAGCGAATGCAGGTGAAGTTTTAGCTACACCAGCAACTCCATTAGGACAAACTTATTCTTGGGAAAATGCAATGCTCCAAGGTTGGAGAGATGGCTATGTTAGAACAGGAAACATAGCCGAAGGAGAAATGGCTCAAGTAAGACCTGAAGCGGTTGGATTTTTTGGTGGTTATTTCTACATAAATCTTTCGAATGTCCGAATGCAGGGTGTTAGAAATCCTGCATTAACTGTCGAGCAACTTGATATGGCATTTTTTGGTGACCATCCAGACGTTCCACCGTATGAACCACATCCAGATGATGATCGACCTGATTTAGTAGATGATATAAACGCTCATACTGGTTGGATAATGACTCTTAATGAGTGGCCGGAACTTGACCAGGGAAGAGAGGAAACTATAGCGCTTCGTGCAAATAGGCCTGATATTTCTTCAACTTCATCAAGTGAACTTTTAGCAAGAATAAGAGAGGTTCAACCACTACATCATTCTGGTTTCACATTGCACTGTTTAACTTCATCTGGATCTGGGTTGGCTCCAGGATTGCTTTTTGCAGTTGGTGAGGCAATTGGTGATCCGACAATGCCAATGAAGGTATTGGCAGGTTTAGGTAGTGTTGATTCAGCAGAGCCCTCATTTGTACTCTGGGATATTTCTCGTAAGGTGCGCAACTCTGAGTTTCTTACTGGTGAATTTGATGCAGGTGTGGAGGGTCTTTTGGATCGCTTGGCTTCTTCAAACAATGCTGATGTAGCGGATTTTCTAGATGATTGGAATGATTTTATTGTCCGTTTTGGTTGTCGAGGTCCAAATGAATGGGAAGTAAGTGCTAATAGCTGGGAGACTAAACCTGAGCTAGCGTTGGCTCTTCTTGATCGGGTCAGATTGCAAGATGATAGTGAAGCGCCTGAAATTCGGCAATCGGCAAAAACTGCCGAACGTCAAGAAGTAGTTGAAGGCGTTAGAGCAACTCTTGCTGAGATGGGTAATGAAGAATTGATAGGCATGTTCGAAGGCGCTTTAGTAGCCGGGAACATGATGGAGTTTCGTGAGAGAACTAAAACCAATTTGGTCAGAGTCATTAACGAGTCACGTGTCATCTTCTATGAGCTGGGTAATCGGATGGCAACTGAAGGTCATCTTAAAGAACCAACTCATATTTTCATGCTTTTAGATGAAGAGCTTGAATCTTTTGTTTCCAACCCTTCAGATTTCACCGAGCAGTTGGCACAACGTGCAAGTGATTATGAACAGTTATGGACGATTGAACCCCCATTTTTTGTAAAGGATGGAGTCGTTCCTCCTATGACTGAATGGAAGGTACGTGGTGAAGAGAAAATGGAAGCAGCTTCGGCAGGAGAAGTTCTTCAAGGTGTTCCAGGGTGTACGGGAACCTATCGTGGTAAAGCCAGAGTCGTGACTGATCCTGCAGATCCTCGTGGTTTGGAACCTGGAGAAATTTTGATAGCTCCACTAACAGATCCTGCTTGGACTCCTTTGTTCATGACCGCAGGAGCAGTTGTAGTGAACGTAGGTGGTCAGATAAGCCATGCTGTCATAGTCAGTCGTGAGCTTGGATTGCCATGTGTAGTAGCTGCAACTGATGCTACAAAACGAATACCTGATGGAGCAGAAATTGAAGTAAATGGAGACACGGGCCAAGTAACTGTATTGAAAACTAATTAGTTACTGTTGAAAATAGAACTAAGGGACCTTTGTCACTAATTTAATTTTTAAGCACGAAAAATTGTTTAATCTATTAATAAGCGGTTAACTTTTAATAGCTTTTATAAAATGAAGGGTTCTAAATGAGTGACGTGACTGTTGATATTGAGAATTTCAAACTTCTAGATCCTGCTGTTCAACAGTGTCCACATCTTTATTACGAAAAGATGCGAGAAGAGTGTCCAGTTTACGCTACTGAAGTCGAAGACATACCGATTGTTTTGGTGACCAAGTATGAGGATGTGCTTGAAATTATTAAGGACACAGATACTTTCTCATCACAAACCGGTGGTGGTGCTGCACTGCCAGTTAATGCTGAATTAGCTGACAAGATTAGACAACTTTATAAAGAAGAAGGTGGCTACAACCGGGTGGGAACAATGTTAACCATTGATCCGCCGGAGCAAACTCGCTATCGAAAGTTGGTAAACAAGGCGTTTACTGCTCGTGCTGTGAGTTCTTTAGAACCTGTAATAAGAGAAATTTCTGCAGGTTTGATCGACTCTTTTGATACTAAAGGAAAAGTTGAGTTTGTCAAAGAGTTTGCAGTTCCGTTACCTGTAAGAACAATTGCTAAAGCACTGAACGTTCCTGAAGACCGCTTGGCAGATTTCAAACGTTGGAGTGATGACAATATTGCACCTATTGGTACTGCACTCTCAGATGATCAACGGTTGGTTCATGAAAGAGGGATTATCGAATTCCAGCATTATTTTGCAGAACAATTTGAGCAACGACGACAAAACCCTCAAGAAGACATTCTCACTAATTTACTCAACGCGCGAATAGATAAAGATGAGGACCCAGATCTTCCTGATGAACCACTTACTATGGAAGAAATGCTTAGTATCATCTCTCAGCTTGTAGTGGCGGGAAATGAAACTAGTACCAAAACGTTAACCGAGATGATGCTTTTATTGGCAGAAAATCCAGAGCAATGGAGAATGCTGAAAGAGGATCCTGAGCGAGCAGGAAAAGTGGTAGAGGAAACGGTCAGAATGACCACTCCAACACAAGGATTTTGGCGTTTCGCTAAGAATGATGTTGAGATTTCAGGTACAAAAATTCCAGCAGGCACGAGACTGGTTGTCATGTTTGCTTCAGCTAATCGCGATGAAAATATTTTTCCTGATGGGAATACTTTCGATCCGGATAGGTCTGATTTGTTCAGCCATCTAGCTTTCGGCAAAGGAGCTCATTATTGCCTGGGTGCGAGTTTGGCCAGACTTGAGCTTCGAGTCGCTTTAGAGGAATTGGTTAAAAAAATAGATTCTTTTGAGCTCTCCGAATCAAACGATTTTGAGTACTTGCCTAGTTTTATGCTCAGAGGTTTGAAGTCATTGGAGATAGAAATTAACCCTGCATAAAATTCAGTATTTTAAATTGCTAATTTTTTGGAACTTCTTCCCATGGGAGACCTTTATAAGGGTCTGGTTCTTTAGGTAGGCCTAAAACTCTTTCGCCAATGATGTTGCGTTGAATTTCATCAGATCCACCTGCGATTCTGTAACCTGGCGCGCCCAAAACATGTTCACCCCATTCGTAAGTTCCCCAGATTTTGGTATCTGCTATCAAAAGTGGTCCCAGTGCTTCACTTGCAACGTCGGACATAAGTTTCATTCCTTCTGTCCAGAGAAGTTTCCCAAGTGACCCTTCAGGTCCAGGGGGTTTTCCAGATTTTCTCAAGTCAGCGGCTCTTCTGTTAACTAAGCGCTGGACTTGAGTCTGAATGTATACCTCCATAAGGCGTTGGCGAAATTGAGGGTCTTTGAGAAGACCTAAAGATTTAGCAGTACCAAGAAGTTGGCTCCAAGTTCCGCCTGCTCTTCCTCCTCCATCAGAATCAGAGTGGTCTCTTTCAAAGCTCAAAGTAGTTAGAGCAACTCCCCAGCCTTCTCCTTCGGGACCTAGGCGAAGACGGTCAGGGACTCTTACGTCACTGAAGAAAACTTCATTGAATGAAGTGCCACCACTCATTTGTCTTATTTGTCTTACTTCTATTCCAGGTAAATCCATTGGAACCATAAATGCAGTCATGCCTTTATGTTTTGGCTGATCAAAATGTGTTCGAGCGATTAGCTCACCCCATTCACTGAATTGTGCACCTGAGCTCCATACTTTTTGGCCGTTTATGATCCACTCATCCCCATCTTTAACTGCTTTGCAACCTAAACCGGCAAGATCGCTTCCTGTGCCCGGTTCAGAAAAAAGTTGACAGCAGAAGGTTTTCGCACTGAAAAGGTCTGGAAGTAGTTCGTTTTTTTGGTCGTCAGTTCCATAGTGGAGAACAGTTGGAGCAATTAAGCGCGTTGTGACGCTGAATGTTTCATGTCGTGAAGGTGTTATATAACCGGATTCCAGACGTGAAAAAGCTCTGGCGTATTCGATTGGTAAATCTAAACCGCCATATAAAGTTGGCCAAGTAATCGCATGATAGCCATGTTCCGCTTTAGCTATTTGCCATGCAGCCGCTTCTTGGAGGAGATCTCTTTCTTCTTCAAATGTCAGATTATGAAAAACTGCAACACTGAACTCTCCTTCTCCCCAAACAGCTTCTTTTTCTGTGGTGTTTGGTTTTTTTTGAGCGTTTTCATCAAGCCATTTTTTTGCTGTAACTTCAAACTCTTCGAGGGTGATGTTGCTAGTCATTTTCTTCCTACCTGTTAAGTGTTTCAACCTTAATAACTCATACGTCTTGAGCAACGAAAATAAACTATCGTTTAAAAACTCCAAATAGTCATAATTAGTTTTTAAATCTAGTCTGATCTAATGCTAATAATCGCAGGAACATTAAGAATCGAAAAACCAGCGACAGAAGAAGTTTTAGAAGCATGCCGAAAAATGATGAAAGCCACTCATGAAGAAAGTGGTTGTATTGATTATGTATTCAGTGTTGATCCAATAGATCCAACTGTCATTCATGTGTATGAGAGATGGGAAAACGATGAATCACTACAGGCGCATTTTTCAGCACCTCATATGGAACCTTTTCGTAGTTCGATGGCCAGTTGGGGAGTGTATGATCAGGACATCCTAAAATTCCAAATCGGAAGTACAGATAAGCTCAGGTAGTTTCTAAAACTTTTTTTCAAATCCAGTTCATATTCATCTCATTTAAGAGAATTTGTAATTCCACGATCAGAAGAAAAGTTATATGCACCGCTAATGTAGAAAAGTAAGGACATCAAGACAGAGGGGGCATTGATGTTAGTTGCCAGTAAAAAGTTATTAGCCGCGTCAGTTTTCTTCGTTCTTGTCGCTTGCAGTGAGAGTTCGGAAACTGAGGTGTCTGAACCAGTAGCTACTACTACGACTGTTGCTTCGACTACGACTGTTGCTCCGACTACGACTGTTGCTTCGACTACGACTGTTGCTTCGACTACGACTGTTGCTCCGACTACGACCACGTTTATTCCTGACTTAGAGACTGTCGTAGGTCGCTTGTCACAAGACTGGGATGGTAATTGGTTTATGGGTCAGTTGCCCGTTGAGGCAGTAGAGGCTGATTTTGACCTTGATCCTGTTTTGGTTGGTCTAATCAATATGGAAAATTCACCCGCTGGTTCTTTCCCAGAAGCACGTGTAGCGATCGAAGCTGCTACAGATTGGGTTAATTCAGAACTTGGTGGAATCAATGGGAGGCCAATTGAGCTTGTAACTTGCATAACTGATTTTTCAATAGAGAAGTCTCAATCTTGTGCTCAGGAAATGGTTATGGCTGGTGTAGTCGCAATAACTACGGGAATCGACGTGGGCAGTAACGGGTCCTTACCGATTCTTGAACAAAACGGAATTCCAATAGTCGGCGGGATACCTGCCAATATGGGTGAGATGAAGTCGCCAATTGCCTTTTATTTCAGTGGTGCTACACCCGGTGGATACGGAGGCTTTATTGGACATGCAATTGAATATTTAGACGCATCTAGAATCGTTCTTGCACATGGTGAATTCGAATCTTTCACTATCGCTACGAGGGAGTATGGGGCTGAGCTTGCTAAAACTCTCGGTCTTGAAGTTGAGGTTATTCCTTTTCCCCTATTTAGTCTTGATTTTCTCCCAGTTCTCACAAAAGCAGCAGAATTTAATCCAGATGCGATAGTGGTCGCTGCTGCTGATCTTTCTTGTGCACCGATAATGCAATTGATGGTTGAACTTGGCATTGAAGCTCAACTTTATTTAGTTGGAGCTTGTGCAGCAGAAGAAATCCAAGAAGTAGCCGGAAGTGCCATTGAATCAGTTCTTTTCAATTCTGAAGGTCCGCTTGCAGAAGGTCTAGAAGGAAGTATTTATGAAGAAGTAGTAGAACAATATGCAGATGAACCTGCAGGCGGCGTGGGAACAGTTACCATGCGAGGATTGTTGAATCTGTATGATCTTTTGCTTGAGTTGGATCAAACTGGATCTGAGATGAGTAGCGAGTCGCTGATTAACCTTATTCAAAGCTCGAATCAAAGACCTAGTTTCTGGGGGCATCCATACACCTGTGACGGTAATCAGATACCCGGACTTCCAGCCTTATGCGCACCGCAACAAAAACTTTTCTCAATAGAAGACGGTGAACTTGTACCCGCACATGAAGGTTGGATTGACACACCTGCCTTATTTGCAGAAATTGGTTGATAGGAAATCTAATTAGTCAACATTTAACCTATCTTTTTCTTGGTTGCGGGACGGGAGCGGTAATTGGGTCAATAGCGATCGGGTTAGTTTTAACGCATCGGGCCAGTGGAATTTTGAATCTAGCCCATGCTGCAATGGGGATGTACATAGCAGTTGCGTTTTACGAATTGAGATCTACAGGTGAATTGATTCTTCCTATTTTAGGTTTACCGGACCGACTTCCGATAATTTCATCACCAACTGTTGCGACCGCATTAATTGCGTGCATGATTTTGGCCGCAGTCATGGGCATTGTTATTTATTTCTTTATCGTAAGACCACTAAGAAACTCACCGCCATTAAGTGCACTAGTTGCATCATTGGGTTTGCTCATATATCTGATGGAAATCGCAAGACTCAGAATTGGGGCACAAGGTGCAACCGGATTAGTGATTGATGGAATTCTTCCAGAGGGTTTGACCCAAATTGGTGATATAAGAATCAACCAGGACAGGATATGGATGGTTGTAGTGACTTTCGTTCTGGCCTTAATACTTGCGGCTACCTACAGGTATACAAAATTCGGTAGAGAGAGTCGAGCAGTTGCCGAAAATGAGCGCGGTGCTTATTTATTAGGGATTTCATCTAAAAAAATTGGGGCAATTAACTGGATCCTTGCTTCAATGTCATGTGGGTTTTTAATGATTCTTGCAGGACCGGCAACACGATTAGATGTCAATGCTGCAAGTTTCTTAATCGTTCCAGCTCTAGCAGCTGCACTATTAGCCAGACTCACTTCATTTTTGATGGCGGCTTTTGCGGGTTTATCGATAGGGATGCTCCAGTCAGAGTTAATGAACATCCAAGTTGAGTGGTCGTGGTTACCTGATATTGGGATTCAACAGGGAGTTCCACTTCTAATAATTTTGTTTGTTTTAGCTTTCTGGGGAGAAACTCTTCCTTTAAGAGGAACAGAATTTGCGTCTAATTTACCGAAGGTGCCAGATGTAAAAAATATTCCTGTTAAGCCTTTTTTCTTTCTAATCGCAGCAGTAGTTGCAACTTTCTTAACAGGAAGTGAGTGGCGATTAGCAATTGCAATCTCAGGTTGTGTAGCTATCATTTCCTCATCGATAGTTGTTATAACTGGTTTCGTAGGTCAGGTATCTCTTGCGACTTATGCCTTTGCTGGTATAGCTGCGTTTATGACAGTTCGACTAGATATTTTACCATTTCCGCTAGCTCCTCTTATTGCATCAATTTTTGCAGTAATAGTTGGAGTTTCAGTAGGGCTCATAGCGGTAAGAGTTCGCGGTCTTCAACTCGCAGTTGCTACTTTAGCCGCATCAGTTGCGATTGAAGAACTTCTGTTTCGTTGGCCATGGCTAACAGGAGGAGATTTCGGAACACGAATGCCGACACCTTCAATATTTGGATTTGACCTAGGCATTAGTGCAGTAGGGATGGACTATCCCAGACGTTCATTTGTGATACTTGTTCTCATAGCTTTAGCTTTATGTTTGTTTTTGCTTTTCAGTGTTCGAAGTGGAATAACTGGTCGACAGTGGTTAGCGGTAAGAGCTAATGAGCGTGCAGCATCTTCGGTTGGTATTAATGTAGCTAGAGCAAAACTAACAGCATTTGGCTTATCGGCATTTTTAGCAGGAGTGGGAGGTTCTTTAATCGGCTATCAGCGACAAATTATTTCAGCGCGTTCGTTTGGTTTATTCGACTCAATGATTGTAATTGCTATCGTTTATTTGGCAGGAATATCGATGCCATCAGGTGCGCTACTAGCAGGTGTTTTAGCTTCCGGAGGTGTGCTTACGGTACTTCTTGGACAACTGAGCGATTCCGGATCAGCCAACCAAATGACTTTCAGCGGGTTACTTCTTTTATTCGCTGCGATACGACTCCCAAGCGGGATCCTTGGTTCCGATTTTAAGAGAACCAAATTAAAACTTGGTTCTCTAGTTAAGAGTTAGGCCAAAGCGGTTCAGGAATTTCCCAAGAAACAGGGTTACCCCAACGATCCTGAAATGTAGACAGGTTTGCAGGTTTCCTTTGAGCGATTCCCCAATTACCCATTGGATAACCTATTGGGATCATCGCATGCATATGCCAAAAACCATCTTCTGGCGTGTCTAAAACTTTTTCAACTTCATCTTTTTTAAGCTTCAACAAAGTTGTTATACACGTGCCCAAGCCCTCTGCTCTAGCTGACAGACAAAGATTCCAAAGAACTGGAAAAGTTGTTGACTCTCCTCCAAGTTTTCCAAAAAAGAAAATCAGCATTGGAACATTATGAAGGTTGTCAGCGAGCCATTGTGCTGAGTCATTGATGCGTGCAGGAGTAGATCTTTCCGCATTTTTTTCATCTTCTTTTATCTGGTCTTGAACGCTTGCATATTGAGTAGCGTTTAATTCATCAAGACATGCACGGTAAAATTTTTGCATTTTTGACTTAATTTCAGGATCAGTGACACATATCATCTTAAAAGTCTGAGCGTTGCCGCCGGATGGACCGCGAACGGCGGCATCCATTATCTTTTTTAAAACGTCTTCTGGGATTGGATCTGGCTTAACTCTTCGCATCGCTCGAGTAGTGTAAATTGCTTCATAAACATCCATGGTTTGACGTTATCGGGTTTGATGTAATACACCTGTCAAAGAGTGATTGGAGTTTTATGAGTTCAGGATTACACAAAGGAAGAGTTGCCATAGTTACGGGAGCAGGTTCGGGAATCGGCAGGTCCACAACTGAACGGTTTATTTCCGAAGGAGGTTCGGTCGTTGCTGTTGATAAAGATACTGATTCTATTGGTTGGGCTGAAAGTGATGACAGGATTTTTCCGATTGTTGGTGATGTAACTGACAGTGAATTAAATGACCATGCAGTAAGGAAAGCGAAGGAAATTTATGGAGGACTTCATGCTGCTGTATTTAATGCTGGAGTGCCAGCGCGTGGCGACATTCTAGAAAGTGATATGAAAATTTTTGATAACACTATTGCAGTTAATGTCCGGGCAGTGGTTTTAGGTTTAAAAGCTGTTGTCCCTGAATTATTACGAACAGGAAATGATGGTTCAATAGCTGTAACTGCTTCAACATCAGGTTTAAGAGGAGATCCGGAAATGTGGGCCTATAACACTTCGAAGGCTGCCGTAATAAATTTAGTAAGGGCTACGGCAGTTGATCTGGGACCAAGGGGAATAAGAGTAAATGCAGTTTGCCCAGGACCTACAGAGACCGGAATGACTGAGAGAGCAATGAATGACATCGAGTCATATGAATCCTTACGCCGACGAATGCCATTGCAGAGATGGGGTACCTCTGATGAAATTGCGTCAGTAATCAGCTTTTTAATTTCAACTCAAGCAAGCATTGTTACGGGAGCGATAGTCACAGCAGACGGGGGTATGAGTGCAAACGCAGGACAATTCCTTCCAAAGGAGAAACCATGAATACACATCCAGAGAACTATGAAGATGTAACCATTTATGATTTAGATGCAAGTGCCGAAGAAGAACTTCTTTTAGCTCATAATGAATGTACGTTCATGTGGGCTAACAAAGAAGGTTGGCCTGTGGGCGTAATAATGTCATATGTATGGCGAAAGGGAAAATTTTGGCTTACAGCATCCTCTCAACGGGCCCGTATTCATGCTGTTCGCCGAGATCCCAGAGTCTCAATATGTGTAACGAGCACCGGATCTCCTTTACCTAGAAATAAGACAGTTACATGGAAGGGATTGTGCACCATTCACGACTCTGAAGAAATTAAAGACTGGTTTTATCCGGAACTATCAAAAGCGCTTCGTGGTGATGGGGAAGCCGCTGAATGGTTCGCTAAGTTCCTTGATTCTCCTAGAAGAGTAGTTCTTGAAGTGGAACCCACGCAACGTATTGCTTACGACGGAGAAAAAATGGGGATCGATACTCAAGCATGGATCAAACAAGCAAAAGAGGTAGCAGGTAATGACTAGTTGTGTAGTGTGTGTCTGGTGAGTGCCCAAAGTTATTATCGCTATTCTGCAGCTTCCTTAATTCGACAAGGCCTCAACAGTGGTTCATGGTCTCGAATGTGGCGTCGTCATACTCTTAAGAGTCATTACGATGTGATCATCATTGGTGGGGGGATTCACGGGTTAGCTACAGCGTATTATCTCGCCAAGAACCATGGAATTACTAACGTGGCTGTTGTGGATAAGGGCTATCTCGGTGGTGGTGGTTCAGGCCGCAACACAGCTATTGTGAGGTCAAACTATCTGACACCTGAGGGTGTGGCTTTCTACGATCGTTCACTTGAGCTTTACAACACTATGGCGACCGATCTCAATCTGAATGTGATGTTTTCTCGCAGGGGACACTTGACCTTGGCTCATACAGATTCGGCTTTACGCACTATGAACTGGCGCGCCGAGGTGAACAAGTTGGCGGGCGTTGACTCTAGTGTAATCGGACCGCAGGAAGTCAAAGAGCTTGCTCCTAGTTTGGATGTTTCAACTGGCACCCGTTACCCGATTTTAGGAGCTCTTTATCATCCACCTGGCGGAATCGTTAGGCACGATGCTGTTGTCTGGGGTTATGCCCGAGCTGCCGATCATCTTGGTGTAGAACTCCACCAAGAAACTGAAGTTCTCGACATTTTAGTGACTGGGGGCGAAGGTCCAGATGGTAAGGGTCATGGAGGCAAGGTTACGGGGATTCGTACCAATCGTGGTGATATCAGCAGCCCTGTGGTTGTGAACTGCACTGCTGGATGGGCTTCTCTTATATCCAATATGGCTGGTGTTCCGTTACCGATCACCACTCACCCTTTGCAGGCAGCGGTTACAGAACCTTGTAAAGTATTTCTTCCTACCGTTGTCGTTTCAGGATCCCTTCATGTTTATGTGAGTCAGACGGATCGCGGTGAACTTGTCTTTGGAGCCTCTGTGGACCCTGTAGGTACATATCGGGTTAATGGCACCCTTGAATTTATTGAGGAGTTGGCCGGACATGTACTTGAGTTGATGCCAGGAATTTCAAAAATGCGATTACTACGCCAGTGGTCAGGACTCTGCGATATGACACCCGATTATTCTCCTGTCATGGGGTACACCCAGGTAGCCGGATATTTAGTGGATGTCGGTTGGGGTACCTATGGCTTTAAAGCGGGCCCTGTGTCTGGGGAGACGATGGCTGAGTCTATAGCAATCGGGCGAAACGCTGATTTGATTGCTTCGTTTGGTATTGAGCGATTTACGGAAGGCGATCTGGTTGGCGAAAAAGGTGCAGCGGCGGTGGGACACTAATGATTGTTGTTCCTTGTCCAAACTGCGGACCGCGTAACGCTTCTGATCTTCGGAATTGCGGGGAGACGGTTGTCCGGCCAAATCCGAGTACGACTTCATTGAGAGAGTGGCGAACATACTTATACATCCGTGAAAACCCAGCTGGATGGCTAACAGAAACTTGGTACTGTCGTAATGGATGTCGCCGATATTTCACTATTGAACGAAATACGTCTACTAACGAGATCCGGGAGAACAACTCGTGACATCCTGTAACCGTCTTCCTGAACGCGATGGTGAGATAATAAACCGTTCTGAGTGCCTGACTTTCACATGGAATGGTCGAACTTACTCTGGATTTTCTGGAGACACCATAGCTTCGGCTCTTGCTGCAGATGGTGTGGATGTATTTTCAAGAGGGATGAAATATCACCGACGGCGTGGAATTCTTTCAGCCGACCATTGGGATCCGAATCTCCTGGTTCAGGTTGGAGACGAACCTAATGTCCGTGCCGGTCATCGCCGTTTGACTGATGGAATGTCTGTTTCTGCTCAAAATGTGTGGCCTAGCCTCCGATTAGATCTTGGCTCTTTAAACCAGATTGTCGGCCGGTTTTTGTCAGCGGGTTTCTACTACAAGACATTTATGAGACCGAAATTTATGAGACCGTTGTACCAGAAGATTTTAAGTCGCTTTGCTCCTGGAGGGCGCGTTTACTGGGAAAACAGTTCTCATGATATATACGATAAGCGTTATTCTCACCCTGACGTACTGGTTGCTGGAGGTGGCCCCGCTGGTATGGCAGCAGCATTAGCTGCAGCAGATAAAGGAGCCTCTGTGATGCTCGTCGAACATGAGTATCAACTTGGTGGCCATCTTCTTTGGGGATGTTCCAGTGACCGGATGACAGCAGCGGTTCTTGAGTCATCTGTACGCGATCATAGGAATATAGAGATCCTTGTTAACTCGACGGTAACCGGCCGTTATGACCATAACTGGGTTTCAGTTATTGATCGAAGCCATCCTGAATTTCCTGAACGTCTTATCAGAGCCCGAGCCGGCTCGTTAGTTGTTGCGCCAGGACTACTAGAACGCCCCTATATATTTGCTGGAAATGATCTTCCAGGAGTAATGCTCTCTGGAGCAGTTAGACGCCTTATTAATCTATGGGCAGTTAAACCCGGTCAGAGAGCTGTGATCCTGTCGGCAAACTCTCAAGGGGATGAGACTATCGCTGATTTACGAGATGCTGGAGTTGAGATTGTAGCTGAACTTGACGCTAGAAAAGGTGGGACCATTATTGCTGCTCAAGGGCGAGGGCGAGTTAGTAAGGTTACGTTGGGCGACGGGAGAACCGTAAATGCGGACCTCTTAGTAGTAGCTACTGGATGGACTGCACCAACCTCACTGCTAAATATGGCCGGAGATCGACCGGTTTATGATCCGATAGCCGCCCGATACTTCCCTGTTTCACTTCCTAACGAAGTGCTAGCTACTGGTGGAATTGTTGGTGATGGAAGCATCGAAGAGCTAGTTGAACATGGGAAATCGACTGGAGATCTAGCTGCTAATCGAGCACTTCGTTTACGGCATAAACGTAGAAAGTCATTAATCTGGGCAAATAACCCCGATCATCCAGCACCTGATGAAATACCTGATAACAGGTCACAATTATTGAGATCACCTCACCCAGAGTGTTACCGAAGTACGACCCACGGGATGGTTGATATGTCTGAAGATGTTTCTTCTAAGGATTTAATGCAGGCTGCCACCGAAGGTTTTGATTCGATTGAATTAATGAAGCGTTACACCACAGTGACTATGGGGTCAGCCCAAGGAAAACTCGAGACAGTTAACGCGGCGGCTGTTCTAGCTGAGAGTCATGATGTACCACTGGCAGACATTGGCACCACGGTATGGAGGCCTCCATTTGCACCGGTTACGCTCGGTGCTCTAGCTGGACGTATTCATGAACCAATCAGACGATCTGCACTCCAGGACTGGCATGAAGCGCATGATGCAACTCCTCTTCTCGCAGGACTGTGGATTCGCCCTGACCATTACGGAGATGCTTATAGTGAAGCGGAGAATGTAAGGAGCAACGTAGGTATTATTGATGTCACTCCACTAGGAAAACTTGACCTTCGGGGTCCTGATGTTCCAAAACTTCTCGAGTTGGTGTATGTAAATCGATGGCAGAAGTTAGAGATTGGTCGTGTCCGTTATGGAACGATGGTTGCCGAAGATGGAGTGGTGTTAGATGATGGTGTCACCGGACGCCTGAGTTCAGATCATTGGTTAATGACCACCACTTCTTCTGGAGCAGGAGCAGTCTGGGAAATGCTAGAGGATTGGCTACAAACAGCGCATCCCGAATGGAATGTCCATGTCACTCCGGTAACCGGTGGTCTAACTAGCATCAACGTTGCTGGGCCGAAGTCACGGACTCTGTTAGAGAGATTGGTAACAGGTATCGACCTCAGTTCTGAAGCGTTCCCGTATTTTAGCGTTCGTAAAGGAACCGTAGCTTCTGTCGATAATTGTATTATTTGGCGAATTGGTTTTACCGGCGAACTATCTTATGAACTTCACGTTCCTTCAGGGTTTGCCATTCATGTATGGGAAACTCTTTTAGAAGTTGGAGCTGATCTTGGTATTTCACCTTTTGGTGTCGAAGCTCAACGAATTCTTAGACTTGAGAAAGGTCATTACATAGTGGGTCAAGACACAGATGGGCTTACTAAAGCGCCGTCAGTTGGTCTCGACAGTCTGGTAAAACTGGATAAAGCTGACACTCTTGGGTTGCCCGAATTACGAGCTGCTTATGCGCGCAATGATTTGCCTGTACTCGTTAGCCTTCAACCGGTTGATGGTTCGATTGTTCCTGATGAGGCATGTCAAATAGTTGCAGAAGACTCCAATAAAATCTTGGGTCGTATAACTTCTAGTCGCATGTCGCCGACATTGGGCCGGTCTATATGTCTTGGACAAGTGCATCCAACGTTTGCAATATCTGGCACGATTGTCACTGTTCTCCTTGTTGATGGGTCACGTATTCCCGTAACCGTGATGGAGAATCACGCTCATGTTGATCCGGAAGGAGAACGCCAACGTGTCTGAACTAAAGTTTTTAAGCCCAATAAACGCTGAACAGCTAACGACACTGAACGGTGCTCTTACCCTGACTGATGTTGGAGCTGCAACGAAGATTTTAGTTCGAGCAGGATCTGAGACAACGGCTGCCACTTATCTATCAACCTCGTTCGGTTGTAGTCGAGAAATTATTGATGGGGTACTTGTATGCGGCACTCGTCCAGATGAGTGGACTCTTTATGCAGCTCCTGAAATGGCCAATGAGGTGATTGGAACTATTCCAGAGGAGGGATTTGTAACTGTTTTAGACATTACTCATGGGAGGGCGATGATTCGGATCTCGGGGTCATGTTCTAGTCTCGCCCTTGCAAAGGTTTGTAACATTGATTTCGCTGATGACATGATCCCAGATGGTGCGGTTTTTTCTGCAGCGGTAGCCGGAGTTTCATGCGACCTAATCCGGAATGACCAGACAGAAGGTCGTTCTTATTTACTGACCTGTGAAAGATCTTTTGGTCGTTACCTGTTTGTAGCTCTTGCTGATGCCGGAATAGAGTTTGGTTTCGACCCCCCAGAGGGGTGGACATTGCATTAACTAGTCACCTGAAAGACAGTGCGTTAGTCAAGCAAGCAAAAGATAACGAAAACTAGGTTTCAATCACACCATTCGCTTAGCTTTTGGTGAAGCCAGCGAACTTTTGATTCTTGGTAGTTTCCTAGAGACATTCCTGGTTTGTGGGTTGCTTCTAAACCTGTTTGCACTTTCGCCATGTTGAAAAGGTCTTGGTTGAATACTTTTCCTAACATTCCTAGCTCAGTGGCATCACTGAAGGTTTCGTGTTCTTCTAGCCAGTGTATTGGAGCTGGTGGAGGGCGTTCACCTATGAATGGTGCGACGAAGATGCATTCCATGATTGAAGAGCGGTGGTCATCTCCATTTGGTCTGAAGCGGTAGACGATTCTGTTAAATGCTCCCCATGGGTGAAAATTAGGAAACAACGTGTAGTCGATACTGTCCATCATTTCAGCGTCGGAAAGTCTGTCTACCCAGTCACCAGCATCTTCGCGCCAACGTTCTCGTCCTCCATCTGCGGCCGTAGCTCTGGCAGTTGAACCTTCGGGAATTTCGAGAGGTGTATCCTGATCATGGCGCGTGTCCATTGCACAACGTATTATTTCTTCTTCAGTTACTTCGTAGTCGAGATTTGGACTTGGAGTTCCACCAGCAGTAATGACACGTGCAAAGTTATCCCATACATCAATTTGAGAGTTTGTATCCCCAAGGGTCAACATGATGTTTGGGTGGGTGGCGTTCACATGGTAAGCCTCACAGAAAGCTTCCTGAGTTATCTTCCAATTACAATCAATCACTTTGGCAACATGGGCTTGTTTGTAACGGTTTGCTAGATCCCAGCCTTCAAAATGGCTATCCATGTCTCCAATAAAATCTTCAAGAGGTTCGCAGTTAGGGTCTGGGTTAATAAATACAAAACCAGCCCAAGTTCCTACTTGGATCTCTGGAAGGTGATAATCAGAACCTCGTGCTTCTAGATGTGGAAAATCCCATGATGCTGGAATGTCTTTCAACTCGCCACCTATTTCCCAGCAATGTCCATGAAAAAGACAACGAATCTCTGAGCAATTACCGTCGTAGTCTTTTAATTTTCTACCACGATGAAGACAAGCATTTGGATAAGCCTTTATCTCATCAGGCGCTGAACGCATAACTATGTAAGAAGCTTTTGCGATGTCATACACGTAGTAATCGCCTACTTCAGGAATTTCTTCTTCGCGACATGTGTACTGCCAGACACGACTCCAAAGTTTTTCCACTTCAATGTCATGCCATTCTCGTGTCGTGTAACGAGTAATGGGTATGTCTTCGTCACCTAAGAAACGAGGGGATTCAAGACGGAGAACGTCTGGGACTTCATGAGTGTCAGTATCAAGAAGTTCCTGATAAGAGATACCCGGAGACCTCGCCTCCCCAGATGAAAGAACTTCACTCATT
>PBYV01000057.1 GCA_002729765.1 Acidimicrobiaceae bacterium | reverse complement strand
TCAGCCACTGTCGTTGTGGTTTCGACAGGTGTTTCAGTAGAAGTTTCTGTTTCGGTGCCTTCTTCTTGTACTTCTGTAGTGGTGGTTGTAGTTGGAACACTTGGAACTCCATCAGTGGCCAGACCTCTTTCTTCAAGAGCGGCAACATGTGCTGCCTTCGTGCCATTTCCATACCATCCATCTGCCTCTATTCCGAGAACCGTTTGAAGTGCTTCGGTGACAGAACTGGGTCCCCATTGATACGAGGCGACTAATATTGCTTCCACTTCACTGTCATTAACAACAGTGTCGATGATTGATGGGAGTGTTGGAAGTTGAGCTGTAGTTGTTGTCACCTGCACATCTTCCACTTCAGACATCGTGGTTGTGGTAACAATCAGTGGTTCTGGTTGTGGTGGAGCAACTGCTAGAAGTTCAATTTCGGTTTCCAAGTCGAGTACATCTTCTCTGAGTTGTACCAGTTCGGCTCTAAGAGTTTGAATTTCGTCATCATTACTTTCGAAAAGGCCACATCCAGTGGCAACAACGGAGAGGCTTATAAGTATGGCAGTTGGAACTAGAGATTTCTTCATTCCGACATTATTCCAGAGATGGGAGCCAATAACGAGTCAGAACTTAATTTTTCTTAATCTTTAACCGTGATATTTACAGGAACAGACTCAGAGCGTCTCCCGAACTGGTCATTTGCAGTAACGAAAAATGTGTAACTCTGACCTACCTGTAAATTTTTTATAGCATGATTGAACCAGGTTATTCCTTCAGCTCTTTTCCAAGGGTTTCCTACCTTTTGCGATATCCAGTCGTTGTAGGTGCTTAGCCTCACCGCCACATTTGGAAGCCTCGTGCTCGCACAGTCACCTGATGGGCCCCATGCTATAACTCCGAGCAGTACTGGCAATACCGACCCTGTGGTTACAGGACCCCCTCCGTCTCCGAGGCATGAACCTATCTTTTCTTCTCCTCCAACACAAAGCCACTGTGATGGGTCGAATGTCGACCACTGTCCGCAACGGTTTGTACCTGGGTTAAAAAGAATTGAGCCTTGTGCTTCTCGAAGTATTGTTTCTTTTCCTGCTTCGCCAGCAATTGTTGATCCCCAACCAGCTGTTTTTATTTCTGTTCCATCTAACGGTAGTTGGATGTTTGTTTCCCAGGGAAGCCAATTTGCTTGAGTCGAACTAACAGGTGTTGAAAGTTCAAGAAGAGCCAAGTCGTGTCTTAAAGGATCAGATAAGTACCCATTATGTATGTGTATTTCTTCCACCTGTAGCCGATCTTGCTGTCGAACTGTTGATAGGTCTGCTGTGCCAGTTGCCACTTCGATATTCGATGACGTTTTTCCTCCATCGACACAATGAGCTGCGGTAATCACCCATGTCGGAGCAATCAAACTTCCAGCGCAGAATCTTGCCTGTGTTGCATCTGTTACTCCAGGAGTTAAAAGTGCCACGATGTGGGAATTATCTGAAATTTCAGCTTTTTCACCACCTATGATCATTTTTTCAGGACTCTGTCTTCCATTCCGAACAGCACTTTCACGAACATCATCTGGCCAAATATTAAGAGGAGTGTTTTTCAATCCTCCTGATTCATAATGCTCAATCGAGAAACTGACCCCATTCAATTTTTCCGCATAGTCCCAACTGATTAGAACTTCTCCGGATTTACTTTCTGCCTTAACATTAATAGGTGAGAACGGAGTATCTAAAAGAGTCGTTCTTGGAGTGTCAATTTGAGTAACAACTGGTTCGGAATATGGTGTTTTAGCTGATCCATTTTGGGCGAGTATTTGAAAAATGTAGCTTAAGCCACTTTCAATATCCTCTATTTCGTATTCGCTTCCTTCTATTCCGGATATCCACGTCCACTGCCAACCAACGTGCGAAGTTATCCAATCCGTGTAATAACTCACCCTTGTCATTACTTCCACATCCTCTGCACACTTGTTCGTGTCATCCGTCATTCCATATGAAGTAATTCCTGCTAGGAACCAAGCGTCATCAACTTCTACCACATTTGGACCACCGCTATCTCCAGAGCAGGCTCCTTTTCGAGCAGGTGAATTAGAACAAATTCTACTTGCAGCTACAAAATCAATATCAGAGCCGCAGAAATCATAATCATAACTTCCAATTACGTTTGCGACAGTTGACTTAAGGGCATCAGGGTATGGTCCCTTATTAACTACATCCATACTACCCCACCCTGTTTTAAGAATTGGGGTTCCGTCAATTGGCAGTGTCAGATCGTCAAGCCATGGTATTGGCGTAGCCATTTGTGAAGGCACGGGTTTCGATAAACGCATTAGACCTATGTCATTATTTACGTTTCTGTCGTACGACGGGTGCGGATAAATGGCTTTGACTTCAAATATGTCTTCGTTACCGACTGTTGAAAGCACGTTTCTTCCAACTGCAACTTTTAATTCAGATGCTTGCAGGTATCCAGTACCTTCATCTACGAGACAGTGGGCTGCGGTTAAAACCCATTCAGGTTTTATCAAAGCTCCACCACAGAATTGATCCTGCAGAGGATTCCCTCCATCCATTATTCCAACTTGAAAAGACGTGTCTCCAGGTTTTTCTTCTTCTGCGCCAACTATAAGAGGAGTTATTTTTGGAATATCCGAATCGATTATCTGCTTATTTCTATCGGATGATTTAGTAGCAGTAGTTGAAGTTGTTGGCTTCCAATTCGCCTGTTCTCCGACAGTTATCGGACCAAATGTTTCTACACCGTCCGTTGTGACCAAAAATATCTCGCTTTGGCTTCTACCTGAACTACTTGTTCCTTCTCCTCTTGTGAATGCAATGTATTTACCATCATGCGACCAGGCCGGTTCCGTTTTGAGAAAATCGTCGTCAGTTATTTGACGTCTATCGGTACCGTCCGTATTTATTGTGAAAATGTTCTCAGACCCATCACTGTTGCTCAAAAATGCGATCTTTTCCCCATCAGGTGACCAAGTGGGCCAGACATCACCAAAACCTTCATTTTTAGTTATTTGCGTGATGGAATCGTCTTGAGTGTCGAGAATGTAAATTTCGGTGTCTCCATCCATTCCTCCAGAAAATGCGATTTTGCTTCCTGTGGGCGACCACGCCGGTATAGACCATCCTCCTGTATTAACCTCATTCAAAAGTCGTGACTTACTGCCGTCAGAGTTCATTATGTGAAGCCGGTAGGTGTCATTTATTTTTCTTTCGAAAACTATCTGCTTTCCATCAGGTGACCATGTCGCAAACGCATCTTCTGAGAAACTGCTGGTCAGATTCTTTAAACCAGTTCCATCTGAATTAACGACGAAAATGTCCCCTGGTGCCGTGCCATGCTTAGCGTCGAAAGCTATCTTTGTTCCATCAGGTGAGTAAACACCAGACCAGTCATCTACTTCATTGTTAGTTATCTGGTTTAGACCGGTTCCGTCAGCATTAACTGTATAAAGCTCCCAATCTCCGTCTCGGTCACTCATAAAAAGTATCTCACCAGGAATGCTCGGTTCCGCTATGAGTTCATATGGAGCTGGATAAGTCTGTCGATAGCGAATTGTGAATTCTGTGCCTTCTTGTTGGAACTCTTCTGTTGTTTTCCAATTCAACTTTGCTGAACCTATTCCTGTTGAGACACCAAGTTGTATCGGTCCCGTATTAGAAATTTCATTAGCTATAGCTTCAGTATTATTACTTTCAACAGTTTCTGATGATTCAGTTTCCGCTATGTCTCCTTCGTTCAGAGAAGCGTCAAGTTTTGCTAAAAACGTGAGAAGGCTTCCACCTAGCATCTGCGCTTGCGATTCACTTAAGCAGTAATAATCAGTCACCCAGTTAAGGGCGTCTATTTCTTGTTCATCCCAAGCCGTTTTAAAGCGATTCGGCCCTGTTGGATCAAGATCTTCACCTAGGTTACTTTCACAGTCGTCTCCGGTTACCTGAGCTATAGCTACAAGTAAAAACCGTAAAACTTCGACACCTGCTTTTTGCAGTTCTCCGGGATTTTCATATCCAAGATATTCAGCAGCCCAAATAAGATCTTCCAGTCCTTCTGTTGGATAGCCCGTTTCAACGGTTACTTCATCTGCTGTTACCTTTTCTACCTGTGAAAATAAAAGAGAAGTGCTAATTAAAAGCGCTGTTAGAACTTTGATGAGTCTGGATAATTTCACTCTTGAATGTTAGATGAATCTCCAGTATTTACCTTTCATTTGCCCGCTTTTGCATTTTTACCTCTATGCGTGTCTACTTTAGTTTCTGTCTTATCAACTTGCCGCTCTACTTGCTGCTACCTCATGGGCTTTAAGCAGTTTGATCGCTGCTGAACCTTCGCGCCGTCTCGGAGGTGCGAGATTTTGCCGAATAAGAATGCTTTATGTAAGTGTCATGTTGGTAATAGCGGCGACAATTTCTGATGGTTGGAGTACTCTAAATTTTAGTGACACTGCGCTCGTAGCCATATCGGGTCTTATAGGAATCTTTGTCGGCGATGTCGCTTTATTCACAGCTATGGCCAGGATCGGACCGCGAAGAACCGGAATGCTCTTCACCTTGAATGCACCAATGGCAGCAATAGGTGGAGTGATTTTCTTTGAAGAAAGATTGTCTGCCTCGTCATTCACTGGTTCTGCTCTTATTCTTCTCGGTATCACCTTGGCAGTCGTATATGGAAATCCCTCTGAGGAAACTGGAGTGTTTGAACGTATTCAGGGTTCTCTTTTTGTAGGAATTTTTTGGGCAACCATTGGCGCATTAGGACAGGCCGGAGGTGCCTTAGCAGCAAAACCAATTCTGGACGATGGTGCCGACACACTTGCTGTTGCAGCTTTGAGAGCTCTGATTGCCACAGCAGCCATGTGGCTAGTTCCTGATTTGACCGACAAGTTGACTCGTTCTGTAAAGAAAACTCCTCTTCTGAAACATGATCATCTTAAATTGGCTACCAGTGCTCTAATTGCAATGGTGTGTGGAATGACTCTTCTTCTTTACGCCCTTGGTAATGGTGATGCAGGTATTGTCTCCATACTTTCAGCAACTACGCCGGTTTTACTGTTACCTCTTCAGTCGATAGTTACGAAGAAAATGCCCGGTGCGTTTGCATGGTTTGGTGCAATCCTTACCGTTCTTGGAACTTCTCTACTTATTTGATTGCCCTAAAGACGGTCTTTTATGGAACTTTGTCGCTTTTTCTCCACAAGAAAGAAAAATACTACGGTCATTACTGGATACAAACCCAGAATTCCACTGTAGTGACTAAGAGTTTGATAATCGGTCACTGTTACCACCAACCCAGAGCCAAGACCTGCTAGACCTCCGGATGCCGTCATTGAAAGGTCCGCTAAACCTTGGATTCGAACTTTCTCCGGCCCATCAAATTCACTTGCAATTAGTGCTGAGCTTGCGACTAATCCGAAACTCCATCCGAGACCTATAAGGAAAAGGCCCATGAAAACACCAAGTGAATCTTGTGGTTCAGTGTGAGATGCCAGCTCAGATCCGATTACTAATAATGCTCCGCCGAGAGCAATAACAGCTTTTGATCCAATCTTTCCGGTTAGAACGCCGACAAGTGGTGAGAAAGCGTACATGCCAATTATGTGAAGCGATATTACGAAGCCAACTATTTCGAGTTGGTGGCCACCATCTTTGAGATGCAACGGCGTCATTGTCATAACTCCGACCATGACAACATGTCCAACGACCATAGAGCCAACAGAAAGGCGTCCTATTTTTGATGAGAAAAGCATCTTGAAGGCTTTTTTTATTGAAGTCTGCTGCTCTCCTTCGGAGCCGATGCCTCCTATTACAACTAGTGGGTCTGGCCTGAGCCATCTTCGAATAGTTAGTGCAGCCAGTAAGAAAAGTAAACCTGAAACAATATAAGGGCCTGCTAGTTCCGGAGCGCCGAGAAAGTCTCCTAGTTTTTTTGCGGGGCCTAAGCCGAGAGAAGGTCCGAGTACTGAGCCGATTGTGGATGCCCAAACCAAGTTACCAATCGCTGAAGCTTTACTTTCTTCGGGTGCTAAATCTGCTGCTGCGAAACGTGCCGCTAAGTTGGCGCCGTTGCCCACTCCGACTCCAAGAATGCCAAGTGGCAGAAATATATATATCTCTGTTATAGCTGCTGTCATTGCTAAAATCGCTCCAAGTACAGCAACCGCGTAGCCAGTAACTATCCCTGGACGTCTTCCTTTTGCTGTCATTATTTTGGCTAAAGGTAAGGTTGATAGCGCCGCTCCTGTGGTTAGACATGCAGCGGCGAGCGCTCCAAGCGTTTCATTCCCTGTTATTTCCTCTCCTAGAACCGCAGCGGCTGAGTAGGCACTTGTTATGGCCGCACCTGCTGGTACCAAACCTGACATGAGAGTTCTAAGAGTTCGTTTCTGCAGGTCAGCAAATTGCAGCGACTCATTCATTCCATGCTCGTTAGACATTCACGAAGCGTACGGCACTTATCCCGATTTAGTTGTTATTTCGAAAGATCTGATTAAATGTTTCGGTATTTTATGAATAGAAAAACTGATTTAGAGATTGATGCGGTTTCAGCGAAACGTATTGCCGTAGCTGCACAGGGTTTGCACCGTCCGAGGCCCAAAGGGAAAGTTGATCGAAGGCATTTCCGGCGCGTTTTCGGTGACACGGGCCTTGTACAACTTGATTCGGTTCAAGCAGTCTGCCGATCTCATTATTTAGTTTTTTTCAGTCGTTTAGGAAAATATGACCGATTCAAACTAGATGACTGGATTTGGCAATCAGGAGAAATTTTTGAATCATGGGCTCATGAGGCATCAATTCTCCCTGTCGAAACGGAACCTTTCGTTCGCTGGAAAAAAAGCAGAGCACTTGAAGGAGAAACGTGGAAAGGTCTTTTCGAGTTGGCTAACTCACAGAAGAAATATGTTAGCGACGTAAAAGATCAAGTCTTACTATCGGCGTCTCCCATTAAAGCTTCTGAATTGAGTGAGCCGCGGAGTCGTTCTGGTTCCTGGTGGAGCGGCCGTTCAGATGGACAGAAAACACTTGATTGGCTTTTCAGAATTGGTGAAATAGGTGTGAAAAGGGACAAAAATTTTTCAAGAAGTTACGTGCCATTTAATTCACTTATTCCAAATGCGACCTTTTCTCTTCCCGACCCTCTGGAAAGTGAATCTATCGAGCAGCTAATTCTGATAGCCGCGCGTTGTAATGGAGTTGGGACTGTCAACGACATCGCTGATTATTTCAGGATGAAACCTTCATTTGTGCATAAAGCTATTCCTTCTCTTTTGGAAAAGAAAAAATTACTTTCTGCATGTGTCGAAGGGTGGGGTGAAAATGCATATCTTCTTCCTTCTGTTTCCATACCTGAAAAAATCGTATCCAGGGCCCTACTGTCACCTTTTGATTCTCTGGTTTGGTGTCGACCTAGACTTGAAAGACTTTTTGATTTCAAGTACCGATTAGAAATATATGTCCCCCAAGAGAAAAGGAAATATGGTTACTACGTTTTGCCTTTTCTGTTAAATGAAAATCTAGTAGCTCGTGTGGATTTAAAAACTGTACGTTCGGAAGGAAAGTTACTTATTAAAGGGGTCTATTTGGAAGCGGGAACGGAGCCAGAAATGGTTCTTTCTGAACTTGCAGAAGAAATTAAAGAACTTTCTAGTTTTCTCAACCTTTCAGAAGTGTCGATTAGTGGAAGAAGTAAGACGGTGGTACTTCTTCGATCATTTTTAGATTCGAATTAACTGGCCGCTAAGAGTGCTATTGAGGTTAAACCTAAAGCTAATCCAATGATCTGACTCTTTAACATCATTTCTTTTAGGAAAAATCTTGCTAGTAAAACTGTTACTGCCGGATAAAAGGAGGCCAGGACCGAAACTAGACTAAGTAACCCTTTGTTTAATGCAGCCAATAAAACGACGTTTGCGAGTGTGTCAAAAAATCCTGCTCCAATAATGTAAGGCGTAGAGTTTTTTTCGGGTTTGATTTTTTTCCGTCCGATAATTACAAAAAGAAAAATCGCAACCACCGAAAAGACTCTTGAACCAACAACAGGCCATGGTGCTGTTGCCTCAGAAGTTCCATCAATGACAATAAAGAAAGCTCCAAAAGCCAGTCCAGCTATCAAGGCCTCTAATATCAATACACTTTTAATTGCCGTTCGTTCACCCGGTGTCCAGGAAACTAAAAATATTGCTAATAGTCCAATGAATACTCCTATGATCTGTTGTGTTGAAAGTTTCTCTCCTGAAAATAAACCCCAAATGACAGGCAGAGTTGCACACGCAACTGCTGTTATTGGAGCAACTATTGCCATTGGTCCCTTTGCTAAACCTCTATATAAAAGAGTTAAGCCACATAAACCGAAACTTGATGCCAAAACTCCTAAGAAGAAATCGTGAGTTTTAAATTCGTCGGCCATTAATGGGGCTAGAACCAGAATGATTATTAGTCCAAGGAAATGTGAGATCGCCAACACAGAGACAACGTTCGTTTTCCTTGTGGCTTTACCTCCGAAAAAATCTCCGGTTCCTGCTAGTACAGCCGCTGTTAACGCTAAGAAAGTAACCACTTAAATTAACTTGTTGAATCAGTTATTCAGGCAAGAATTCATCAGCATCAAGATCTTCGATGGCAGTGGATACTCGTGCAAACATTTCCGTCACGAGTTGCACTGCTCGTTCATTCACTAGCGCTGCTGCGGAAGCTTGTACGGGGTAAGCCAAGCAGAACAATATGGACCGCCTGTAGTCTTCCATCAGTCGATCTTGTGGGTAGTCCAGACCTATATCACTTAAAGTATTTCGATATCTGTCCAACAATTCGATTTCATGGTTTCGCCGGTCTTCGATTGTCAGGCTTTGACTTAGGAAATATCCAACGTCGTACCCTCCAACAGTTTTTATGCAAATCTGCCAATCAATAACTTTGAGATTTTCATTTTGGAAAAAAAGGTTATCTAGTCGGAAATCCCCGTGTGCCAATGTGATTGGACTGTCGGCTAACTCCATCATTTCACTTGTTACTGTTGGAAATTTTTCTCCTACTTTTCTTATACGGTCGGATACTCCATCCGGAAACATTTCCATACAACTTGGCCATGCTTCAGAAAACCCTTGAGCTATAGCTTGCGGGAACGGAACATCCCATCCATATGGGACCCATGACAGGTCTTCGTTGAAACGTTCGCTTTCCCAAAATGCTGCATGATGTCTCGCTAGTGCTTCTATTGCAATTTCAGCTTTACCTAAAGGGCAGCCGTCTAACTGACTTATGACTTCCGTTCCATCAAGATCTTCGAGGACTAATACAAAGTCATCGGATTCAGGATCATGGTATGCCGCATGACATTTGGGTGTGCCAAGAGGTGTGTCTTTTGCTGCATCTCGATAAAAGCCAATTTCCTTTCCGTAAAACATGAATGCACGAGCTATGTGTCTTGTCTGTTCGTGTGGTGAAGGTACTTTGATAACCACAGAACTAGGAGCTTCTTTTGAGGAGGAATCACTATAAGAGAGTTTCACCCTGTACAAAAGACCCATTATTCCCACACCTTCACCTATCACTTCAACCTGCATGTCTGTGATCTCAACTCCGGGAAATCCTGAACCTTGCAGCACACCAGTAAGCCAACTCGTCGTGACATCTTCAATTGTGCTTGGAAAATCTTTAGTAGTCATGAAAGCCTCCTCGAACTAATCCAATTATCACTGAAAAAATGACACTTATCGAATCGGGTGAGGTTCTCGGTTCAGGTTTGTTTACATAAAAATAGCTAACCAAATAGAACCAGATCCATCCATGTAATAGTTTTCGGCAATGGATGACATTCAAGTTCAACTACGTGAAGCGTGGCAAAGTTTTTGCAAAAAACTTTCCGACGCTGGAGATTCGGTACTTGACCCTTCAACACTTGGCGATGACATTGACAAAGTTGAAGGACTACGTCACCTTCTTAGGTCCCTATATAGAAGCGTGGGGTTATCCGTCGAATCAAGTGATGTCAATTTTCCAGAATTGGCTTGGCTTCACCCTTTCAAGTTCGGTCAAGACAACCCAGACGGCCTGTATCAGACATCAGATATCAATCTTGAAAACACTTACCGACTTTCGGGAAATGTAGGCACCGTCTGCTATGTCGGCATAACTCTGATGAGTATGGATTTCGCCGAAGGCCCCATTGAACAACTTTTAACAATCAATACAAGCGATGTTCCAGTTGACGATTCCGGAAATCTGGAACTCTATTTTAGTTCGCAAAAATGTCCCAACGAGAACGATGAAAATTCTTGGTTTGCTCTTCCAGAGAAAAAATGTTCACTTTTCATCCGGCAATTTTTCTCAGATTGGGAAAGCGAAAAAGCCGGTAACTTTCATCTCGACTGTTTGGACTCACAAAACCCTACTAGTCGAATGGAATCCCACACCATGCTTAAACATCTAAACAGCACTCTTCCTCAAGCTTTGGAAATGGTTGACTTCTGGAAGGATTTTGGACAAAACCACTTGACAGCCGGCCAAATAAATTCTTTCGATCATATAGATCACAATAAAAGTGACCATGTTTCTAAGGGAGGAAGCCCCGAGCAAGCATACGGACAATGTTGGTGGAAAGTAGAACAAGATGAAGCTCTTATATATGAAGTGGAAATACCTGAGTGTGTTTACTGGGGGGTTCAACTCGGCGACATTTGGTACCAGTCACTTGATTGGGTAAACCGTCAGTCCAGTCTCAACGGGCATCAAGCTTCAATTGATGCAGACGGTGTTTTCAGAGCCGTTATATCTCATGAAGATCCTGGGATACTCAACTGGCTTGATACCACTGGAGCTACTCAAGGTTGTATCACTTACAGATGGAATCAAGCAGAATCAACCCCTGTCCCCAATCTCAAACTTGTACCGTTCGAGAAACTCAATGATTTTCTCCCATCTTCAATTGAGGGAGTCGATCCCATTAAAAGAGGTGAGCTTCTCGTAAAAAGAAGACAAGCCGCTCTAAAAAGGTTTATGAGATAAAAAATGGAGTGCCATCAGTAACGATGACACTCCAAATTCTTTTAAAAGTTCGTTTAGTAAATAGCCATCAACTCTGCAACAACAAGAAGAACGACAATTACCACACTGACAGCCCTTAAAGCTCCAAATGGAATCTTTGCCCAGTTGCGACCAATATGACTGTTTGCCATTTCTTCATCCATGTCTTTGGCTCCTGCACCCATGTCAGCTAAAACACCATCCATGGTCATTGCACTCCAAAGAGACCCAAGAACTGTCCATGCTGCGATAGCAAGTTGAACACTTGAATCCTCTAATCCTGCTGGACTCCACGCAAGGATTATTCCAAGGGCAGTATGTGCCAGGGAAAATGGTAGAAGAATTGCACGTGCATCACCTGCACGATTGCCAGTAACTGATACTAATAAATCTGAACGCATTTAATTTCCTTTCTGTTCAAAACGAATGAAAACAGAAAACTCAAAACGGATACAAATCGGCTGAAATTAACTATTTTCAAGTTCTGTAAATTTGAGGCGTTTCAGACGGTTCTTATATGGGCCATATCGCCATATCATTTCTTCTCCATCCAAATAACGTGTCACCAACGCTATTCTTCTCCCTCCGGGGTAAAGATTCAGACGCCCCTTTTCAAAACGTGCTGCGACGGAAATTCGCACCCTTTTATCTGCGTGCACATCATTCACTCCACCTTCGAGAGTTCCATCTGCATGCATATCGTGAATGACTCCCCCAGCTGTGATAACAACTCTGTTTCCGGCTTGTTCCACTCGTTCGATATGTCCTTTTAAAGGTCCTTTATAAACCTGCCATACACCTCTAAGGTCAGGCGCCCCGGAAACAATTGGTTCATCACATTCGAGAAGAATTGGTGGTGGAAATTCTCGATATCCGCCGGGTGGTGTGTGAACAACCGGTACATCTGTTGCTTTTACAGTTGTTGTCGATAGAGAATCAGAAAGCTTTGGTGGATTGAAGTGTTCCTTACCATTTGGGGGTTCATTTACGGATTTGCGAATCTTTACTGGCGCCCATATTAGCTTTGGCAGTGTTCGAAAAATAGTTACGAGTTTCATGCTAATTCAATATAGACACCACTCTCACGCAAAGAGAATACCGGTCACAGGTCTTCCATTATGAACTTCTTCAACCTACTAATGTAACTATGTGGAAGAAGTTCGTGTAGCAGCATTCTCTATGCCACAAGCGATTGAGGATCGACCATTTGGTGAAGAAATTGTCGTGTTTAGAATTTTCGACAAAAAAGGCCCAATCTTTGCAATGATTTCAGAGAGAAAAAGCATCTTGAATGTGAGGGTGTCCAGTGATTTTTTTGATATATCTGACACTCTCGATGGAATCACTCCACTTAGAATTTGGAAAAATTGGATTTCAGTCGACTTGAAAACAGTAAATAGAAAACAAGAAATTAAAGATTTAGTTTATGAAAGTTGGTACGAGGTGGCTGAAAATCTCTCCAGAGGGAAAAGAAAATTATTGAATTTGGAGTAACCAAGGCCCTCTATCAGCTTTCTCACTTCAATCGTAAAACGATCCTCCGCTCCACCATCGCTCAAATCGAGGTTTGTTAGTAGAAGCGACAAGTTCCAATATTGTTCCATTAGAAGGAGCAAGATACGTCATATTTCCAAAGCCTTCTGCTGGAGATTTAGCAGCTCCCAGCAACTCCCAGTCAAGCCCTAGAAGTTTTTCAGTTTCTACTTTTACGTCATCCACCCAAACACCAAAATGATGAACACCGGGATTTTCTTTCCCATCCCAGAAAGAACCGGGTGGTCCTTCAAGCAGCTCAAGGTGTTGATCTCCTTCACATGAGTACACAAATTTTAGAGGAATGTTTTGCTGGCCGTCTCCTGGGGTCCAGAGACCCTGTGAAGGATTTTCTACCAACTCTGCCCACGTTACATTTAATGATTCACCCATTTCCGCCATCGCTACTTCAATGTTTGGGACTCGAATTCCGATATGAAAAATTTCTTTAAAGTCAATCATCTTCAAGTATGACCTTTTTGTTGCTGAACCCCTCTAAGGGCCGAGTTTGCGGTTTTGTTTTCTAAGGTTGATAGATTTATAAGTCCAGTGTTGCTTCAATAAACATTGGATATAAAACCTCCCTTCCATCTCATTTTAGAAGGGGGGTTTTTATTTTTTTAAGTTATAAATGAGTGATGAGTAGTCATAGTAGATGGTTGAGGACCTGGTCGAGGACTGTGGGTATGCCGTTGGGTGTAACTGACGATGATAAACCGGAGTTCTTGCCTATTACTCAAACAAGTGTGAAACGTGCATTAGGCTTTAGGACCTTTTGGATAGTGATGCATGTTGTTACCTGTTTCTTTATCATTGCTGCTGCTGGAAGAACTTTAAATTTCTGGTAACACAATTCGTTAAATAAGCTTAAGGAATCAGCTTTAAACAATCTCGATCAAAAAAAGCTGCGATTGAACGTTCGAGACCGGTTTCAGCTAAACGTCTCTTCTCTTCTGTGCTGATATCAAATAAACCTGCTATCAGTATTGTGAAATGAATTATGAAAAGCAGGGCTACATCATAATCTTTTTCACATTGCTCAATTGAATAATTTTGAACGCCTTCTGCTTCCAACTGTGCCACATATCGTTCCAGAACATCTTTTTCACATTCACGCCGAGTCTCGACTGGAAGACTCGTAAACATCATCCATCCAATGTCATATAAAGGGTTGGAGATCATAATATTTTGCCAATCGATGAGTATGACAGGCAGTAATCCCGGAATCCCATTTCCAAACAAAGCATTATCCATTCGTACATCCCCATGAATATTTACTCATCAAGAGTAAAAACATAAGTATGAGCAGAAGACCATTCACTCACAACAGTGCTTTTAATTGGAACTTAAAATAATGACCTGATCTTCACCTGCATGAGAGAAAGAAAAACTTGTTGTCTGCCCTTCATTGTCTGCAGCCACGCTACGACCATCGACTTCAACTGATAATGGGCCAGATACTAAAACTTCTGGTAGAACAATTGAGAAATTTCCGGTAGTCCCAACTGGACCGGAAGCAGTGATGCCGAGTCCTTGTGTTTCTTTATTGAAAATTAAACCACTGAGATGAGAGGTTGAGTGGATATTTACAAGTTCTCCGTCAATCAAAAACTTATATAAGAAAGGTTCGGGTGTTCCAAGGATTGCCCTGTACAAGACCATCGTGTCAATTCTGTCTTTTTCTCTTGCTCCAACAACGGCATAAATCACCTTGCCGCTAGCATCTATCTCAAGAACTCGGTCATGATCAAATACACTTTCATCACGGGAAGCATAAATCGGCAAATCTCTATTTACGAGATACCAACTATCACCACCATTTTTACTTTTATAAACGCCCATGTAGCCAGCTGCATAGAGAACTAGAGGATTTAGTGGATTTACAGCAAGATCAAACACTTCCCGCTCTCTGCGTTCCGGGAAGCCTGTAACACCTTCTAAAAGGCCATCTGATTTACTTTCCCAAGAATTGCCGCCATTAACAGTTTTATAAACTCCATTAGCTGTCGCCGCATACAAGATTTCTGGATTTATAGGATCAATCTGAAGATCGTTGGTCTCACGATCCAATCCATTGTTAACAGAGAACCATTCATTACCTCCTGTGACGGTTTTATAAATTCCGATTCCCTTTTCTGATTCAAAACTGGACGTCATCAAATACACAATCTCGGGATTTGTCGGATGGATGATAATAGAGTTAATGGAAGTTGCTGTTTCTGTCGGAAAACCATCACCAACTTCGGTAAATGTTTCACCACCATCTTTAGAACGGAAAATATGAGCACCTGAAAGGCTGTAATCCTCTCTACCACCAGAATGTGAGATTGTTCCTACATATACAATATTTGAATCAGAAGAGGCGACAGCGAGTCCATGACTATGAACTCGCCAAGACTTGTTTGGATCATAAAGACCACTGTCTCGTGTTTGTTGACTTACTCCGTCTCTTAAGCGTTCTCCCAGTTTTTGCCATGTATATCCACCATCATCACTACGAATGAATTCACTGTACGGATACAAGCTCGTCAAATACTGGGTAGTCGGGAAGGAATGACTGTAAGCAAAAACCATCGGATAATGAGCAGCATCTGATGCAGAAAACAACCAAGACCCACCTGCTGAGGTAGTTACAAAACCTCCCCTTCCAGCACTAGCACCCGTCCACATCTCAAAAGGAAGCTTGGGGTGAGGTGTCATGACAATCAAATTAGATTCTTCAATGTCTCTGTCACTAAGAAACCAATTAAGCCCCCCATCAACTGTCTTGTAAATACCCTCGCCTCGGTGAAGTCCTTCCTGTTGGTGTCGTGAATGAAAAAGATGTAACTCTGATGCCGTTCCCACGTAAGCGACGTCAGCATTTCGCGGATCGACAGCAATTGCGCTTACAAACTCATACACAAGACCATTTGAACGGTGTTTCCAGTTTCTACCTCCGTCCCCACTGCGGTAGACACCATTGTGAGTAGTGAGATAAGCAACGCTTGGATCACTAGTTGAATAAGTGACTTTGTGAGTCATATTCGTTTCGAGCCCTTGGTTTGATTCCACCCAACTCATTCCAGAATCATCACTACGAAATACTCCACGTTCTGAAGTTGCTGCCAATATATGACCTGTTGAATCAGGTTTAAGAGATATTCCAAGAACTTCGGATCCTCCGCCATCAAGTCCGGTAAGGAGATTACTACTCCATGTCGAACCTCCATCCGAGCTTCGTCTTACTCCTGTGTGTGTCGCAGCATAAAGAAGATTCTTGTCTAAAGGGTCAACAACGATTGCATAAAAAACTCCACACCCTCCACAGGTTCCCGACAATACCCAGTTCTGACCACTATCAGAGCTCACATAGACTTCCGCCGAATCCCCTCTACGGCCTTGTGATCCTTCTCGTCGACCACTGGACGAAGAGTAAGCTGTTTCTGGGGAACTTGGCGCATAAGCAACAGCTGAAAATCGGTAATTATCTGTACCTCTAAGAGATAATGCAATGTCAGATCTCGACCCTCCTTCCGAACTGAAAAGAAGGTCGCCTTCGATCACACCATGAATGACCGTATTTGAATCTGTTGGTTTTACAGCAAGTCCGCTGACATGAGCACTTTCTGCAACATGGACCCATGTACCTCCTGCATCGTCAGATCTCCAAACGCTCATGTCGTTGGAGTCAAATCCAGCGTAGACAACATCAGGGTTTGACGGTGAAATTGTTAATGCTCCAACCACTCCGGTTCGCAACCCCGTGACTCTTTCCCACTGGAGTTCTGCACATTCTCCATCTGTAAACGTTGAACATTCACCCGATGCGTCAATTTGGTAATCGACAGAAGGTGTTTGAACATCAATGAGTGTCCCTAGAAAAAGTTTTTGACTTGATTCAACTACTTCAGAATCATCCGAGTTTTGAGTCATTGGCGGTATTTCACTTATATCCGCAGAGGTATCTGTTGATGATATTTCGTCATTAGATTCTGCTCTGCTCTCTGAAGAGTCATCATCATTCGAGGAACCTATCTTGCACACATTGATTAGTTCAATGTCTTCTTCGGTGGGTTCATATCTATCTTGAATGAGAGCATCTGACTTGTTCATTCCAAGAACGTTGTCGACACAAGGAAAATTATGACTTGGAGTTGGGCAATGTTGTATTTTCTGACTTTCTTCGGATGTAATTGAACGATTCCAAAGTGAAAACCATGTTTCTCCGCCAAGTTCCTTTGCGATACACGAAAATGAGATATGCAAATTAACTCCCGAACTGTCAATAATTTCGAAATCAATTCCATTAGTAATATCTGCTATCGACATTGTTGGCGTGTCTGCAGTAGTTGTAGTCGCAACAGAAGTAGTCGGAGTCGTTATAGAAGTAGTTGCAGTCGCAACAGAAGTAGCCGGAGTCGTCATAGAAGTAGTTGCAGTCGAAACTGTCGTAGTCGTAACAGAAGCAGTAGTCGAAGTTTCAGTCGTGGTCGGAACAACTTTCGCAGTTGGAGCGTCAGGAATACTCGTTGAAGCCTGCGTCTCTGAAGCGCCCCCACAAGCAGAAGCGAACAAAAATAAACAAACGAGCATTCCCGTCTTTTTCACACCTGCAGTTTGGCATACCGTCATATGAATCATTAACTCAGGGGGTCCCTGGACTGGCAGCTCCTTAATAAACGGATCTGCAGTAAAAAGAAACAAATTCACTCCTGATGAGTGAGAAGAAGAATGGTTTGGAGACAAATCTTGTAGCCTTATCCCATGACAAAAGCTGAGGAGTTTTTGTCGGACACGGTTTTCCCACCGTGCGTGAAGCCCTCTGCTTGCAGGGGGTTTTTTCGTGCATTGTCTTTGATATTAGATATGCGCAGTTGTTATGTGCGTGCTGTTCGTCCTACGGTGCCACATGCAAAACAGATGGATGCTGTAATCAATTCAAATTATGATCTGTATTCACATCTAGGATAGAAATGTTTTATGCAGAGAGAAAAAATTCTGGGAAACGCTCTAAGGCTTTTTAATTAATTGACACTTGTGGTTATAGATGGGGCCGGTTGTGAAGGGCCTTCAAGCACTTCAATAGCACCGCCTTGACCCGGTTTAGGTAAATGAAGTATCAAATTACTCCCAGAGATAGTCGCAGGACCACAAGTTTGACTTCTGATTCGTTTATGAAACTCCCAAGAATTTCCAGTCGTTGAAGAATAAACTATTAACATTCCTTCTGAACACACTGTTAACTTTAAAGTCCCTTCCTTACTGATTGTTAAATCTGGATCACCGCCTTCTAGAGTATGCATTTCAATAAAACCCTTGTCAGGATTTCCAATAAGAACTCTTATTTCTTGCTTGTCAACCGTCTTAACTGCCATAACCCAGTCATCGAGAATAACGACCGAGGGGTCTTGCACTCCTATCTCATCTAAAACTATACGAATAGTCTCAAAATTCTGACCGTCATATGACTTAAACAGACAAATAGGGCCCGCTTTTCTATTGGTTCCATTGACTGCTACAAGTCCGAAACTCCCATCTGGCAAAAGAAAGATATCGGGATCAATAACTCCTTGAAAAATATCTCCATCAATTGAAATAGGGCCGAGGTCAATAAAATTACCTCGGTCAATAATAGCGTGGTGAAGCACATGATCTGAGGCTGCCATCATCCATAGATGCGGTTTGCCATCAATCATTAGACCGTCGGCAACCGAGAATCCCTGTCCTAACATTTTTTGATCAATAATCACATCATCCGCAACTCGTCCTATCCACAATTCATGCTTAGCAATTCCTGCTTCAAAACTTGGCTGACGGCGTGGAATGTCGGAGCAACCTGGTTGGTGATCCTTAACCAACTCAGTTTCCTCGGGTAATTCTTTACTACTAGAATTTTCAATGCCATCTACAACAGACACTTCAGTTTCAGATAAATCGAAAGTCAAAACCGGAGCCTCAGTAATACTTGGGATCACAGTCGTATTCGGTGCAACCTGCATATCCGGAACCTCAGTCGTACTAGGAACAACAGTCGCACTAGGAACCTCAGTCGTACTAGGAATCTCAGTCGTACTAGGAACAACAGTCGTACTAGGAACAACAGTCGTAGTTATCTGCTCCTCAAGCATCGAAACTTCTTCACGCAATGCTGTCAACTCATCAGAATCAGAACTACCGCCGCAAGCAGAGGCGAGCAAAAGTAAACAAACAACTGCCCCTAACTTTTTCATACCTACCAGTCTGTCACAGCGTGTGGGGGTGACGCCTGTCGGATACTGCTACGTATAGTACGTTTGCTATTTCATATAAAAGAAGTAAAAATCAATCATGTCTAATTACTAAAGGGGAGATCAGATGAAACTTACAATTACAGCCTCCATTCATGCCCGTTGGGGCCACAGAGTCGATAATTTAATTCATACACATGCTTGGACAGTAGAGGCAACTTTAGAAGGCCCACTGGACAGCAAAAAAGTTTACCCAGCAGATGATCTAGAGAAAATTCTTACCGATGCAGTAGAACCTTGGTCAGGACATTACTTAACTAAAAAAGATGTTGGAATATGGAAAGGGTACAAGCCACTGATATGGACGAAAGAACCTACTGTTGAAGAAATAACAAGAAACTTGTGGAATCATCTTTCAAAAAAAGTACCCACCCTTATAGGAGTCAGTCTTATTGAAAGTTCAGAGTTTGACAGATGTAGAAAAGTCTCTCTAACAAAAAAATAAACTAATGAGCGGGGAGAAGTTAACTATCGGAGCAAAGTTCTGCTCTGCATGCGGAGCAGCCGTCTAACCACACCCGTGTTGGGATGCCACCCGTCGGATACTGCTACGTATAGATACGCAAAGTAACCAGTAGAAGAAAGAAATAATTATTGATTAATCGATAATGACAAACATAGGTAAATCTGAGTTGACTTGAGAGACGTCAAGAACTGTTTCAATACCGTCGTAGCGACGTGCCACAACTGCACCAACCACATCTTCAGGGAGTTTCGCACCTCCCCATAAAGCGTAGATAGTCTTACCATCCCTCATATCAAACCGAACTGAAGTAGCAGTTAAAGACTCAAACATTTCGAAATCACCGATTGTTGAAATAACAACATTCCATGCATCCAGAACCTTCTGCGGACTTTTGTTTAGAGCAGCGGCTATAACAACTTCTGCTCCATTCACAAACGAAGTTACTGACCCTATAAATGGAATCTCTGCTATTTCCTCTTCTGATCTGTCTTTCAAAAGTCTTTCACCAACCGCCGCTTCAGTAACCCAGAAAGGTTTTGTTTGGTGTCCAAAATCGTTTAAATAATTTCGGTATTCTTCCGAAAAGAAAGTGTCACTGCTCGAAATTGAGTGAATATTACCAACATCAAAGAACTCATTGCCTTCCTCCAAGATCGGTTGCCAGAAATCTGCTGCGCTTTCATGCATACCAGCCTGACCAGCAGGAAAGACTACCGCTAAAGGATCAACAGATTTGATCGCTGTATATGAAACTTGTAAAAGTTCTAGATAATCCTCTGGTTCTCCCATAAAAAAAGTTAGATCAGGTTGCTGCATCGAAGGTTCATTAGAAACCTCCCAATGCCGTAACGGGTATTCAAGTCCTGGCATATCATTTAAACCATCGCCGTCATATCGTTCAATAGTTGCTTCCAACCAAGCAATATAAGCGTCAATATCACACGGCTTGTAAAGGGAATCAGTGAGAATAGGAAAAACGGGTTGCGCTTTTGGTTTGTCCGCGTGACATGTATTTTGATCCCATTCGGCAAACGGCCAAATAGTTGTTAGGACTCCAACCCTGTCTTGCTGAATAGCAGTCACCAAAGAATCCGACCTTTTCCAGTCATACTCACCTGGAGTCTTCTCTATTAACCCCCAGACGAAAACACCTGGATGAGGTCTACGCCACCCCCCAGGACCCCCATCCCTGCCTGCAGTTAAGTGCCCGAAATGACTTACACCAATATCATCTGGCAACTCCAATTGAATTGACTCACTCACTTTTGTAGGTGGGACTGTAGTGCTCGTAGTTACAGGAAACGCTGTCGTGTCGGTATTAGTTGTTGGAATATCTGCACCGCTGTTGTCTTCAACATCATCAGGTCCCACAATTATGATTCCAGCAGAGGTAGTGGTTGTCGGAACAGTAATAGTTGTTGTAGGAACTGTTGTTGGAGGAACTGTTGTTGGAGGAACTGTTGTTGGAGGAACTGTTGTTGTAGTAACTGTTGTTGGAGGAACTGTTGTTGGAGTAACTGTTGTTGTCGGTGTCTCTGAAGTTTCAGAAGAACCGCTACAAGCAGAAGCGAGCAAAAGCAAACAAACAACTGCCCCCAACTTTCTCATACCTACCAGTCTGGCACACCGTATGGGGGTGGCACCCGTCGGCTACTGCTACGTATAGATACGTCCAGATATTTTACGTAAACACACTTAATAATTCTGCTTTTCAGAGATGCCTCCCTGATGTCGCAATCTGGTCGTCTTTATCCCCATCAGACTTGTTTAAAACAACATTATCAAACTGTTTTTCATTGTCGTTTTTCTTTACATACCATTCCCATCGAAGATCATCTGGATCTGTCACCCAGGTTTCAGTTTTTTCTGCAAAGCAGCAAATTGTTTCTTCGATTCCTGTCGTATCAAGTTCTGCATTTGCCAAACGTTTTTCCGCGGATAAAACATCCTCAACTGTTTCAACTTCAACTCCTAAGTGGTTTATGGTGCCCGCTTCTGTTGATTCAAAAAGAACAAGTTTTAATGGAGGGTCATCAATTACATAATTTGCATACCCTGGTTTAATTTTTATCGGAGACACTTCAAACATCCGTGAATAAAACTGGATCGCTTCTTGGAGATTTGAAACATTTAAGGCTAGTTGAAGTCTGGACATAGTTTCCCCTCATATATATCTATGATAAATCTTATACTGTGAGGGTTTTCATGGTGGGCCGTGAGGGACTTGAACCCCCGACATCCTCCTTGTAAGAAATAAACGGTGCCTTGAATACATGGGCTTTGCGGGACCTACCCCAGTGTTTATGCGGTTTTGGGTACTGGTTGGTGATGGTTGTTTTGTGTTGTTACCCAGTGGCTGGTGCCCCACAGGTGCCCCTAGCCCACCTTATTCAGTTTCTACAACCGTCAAGGAAAACGAGACGGGAGCTACACCGTAAGGATTTTGTATCGCTTCGAGTTCGGCGAGTAAGTC
>PBYV01000056.1 GCA_002729765.1 Acidimicrobiaceae bacterium | reverse complement strand
ATGACTAAAGACGAAAAGTGTCAAACTTTATTTTCTTTATCTTATGGTGGAGATATTCCTGAAGAATCCTTTAGTGGTTTTGAAGGAGGGTATTGTTTATCATTGGATTATTCGGATATTCTTAAAATGATTGAAAGAACAGGAGAAGATAATGAGCAAGAAAGTTGATTTCTATTTTGATTTTGCTAGTCCTAATGCTTACTTAAGTCATAAAGTGATGCATTCCATTAAGGAAAGAACTGGCGCTACGGTGAATTACATACCAGTTTTGTTGGGTGGTATTTTTAAAGGTACCAATAATAAACCTCCTATGGAACAGTTCTTTGGAGTTAAGAATAAAAATGAATACCAAAATCTAGAAATGCAGAGGTTTATTGATAGATATGATCTGCATTCATTTCAGATGAATCCGCATTTTCCGGTTATTAGTCTGCAAATTATTAGAGGAGCTATAGGTGCAGAAAACGATGGATATCTAGAAGACTATATAGATAAAGTGCTTGTGCATATGTGGGAAGAGCCAAAGAAGATGGACGATCCCGAAATCATTAAAGCGGCGTTTGAAGAATCTGGTTTTGACGCTAATAAACTGATGGAGCAAATGCAAGACCCAGAAGTTAAAGCAAAATTAATTTCTAATACAGAAGAGGCAGTTGAAAGGGGTGTTTTTGGTATACCTACATTTTTCGTTGGAGATGAGATGTTCTTTGGAAAAGATAGATTATGGGAAGTTGAGGAGTTGTTAAATGACTAAAGTACTTAGCCCCTTAACTTTCGATAGAGGGCCTGACATGAAAAATAGATTCATGCTAGCTCCGCTTACAAATAGTCAAAGTCATGAAGATGGAGTGATGTCTGAAGAAGAATTCCATTGGCTTACCCTTAGGTCCAAAGGTGGATTTGGATTAACTATGACTTGTGCGGCTCATGTGCAAGCAGTAGGAAAAGGGTTTCCGGGTCAGTTAGGAGTATTTTCTGATGACCATTTAGAAGGTTTAACGAGACTAGCGAACGAGATTAAATCGCATAACAGCGTGTCAATTGTCCAACTTCATCATGCCGGAATGAGATCACCTAAGGATTTGATAGGTGAAGATCCTGTTTGCCCTTCGGATAATGAAGAATTTTCTGCACGAGCTTTGACTTTAGATGAAGTGCACCGATTGAGAGATGATTTTATTGAAGCAGCGGTGAGGTCTGAGAAAGCAGGTTTTGATGGAGTGGAACTTCACGGAGCTCATGGCTATATATTGTGTCAATTCTTAAGTGGAGAAGTAAACCTTAGAGATGACGAGTATGGTGGTAGTTTTGAAAATAGAATTAGATTGCTGAAAGAAATAATAGAAGGCATACGTTCAGAATGTGGAGATGATTTCATGTTAGGAGTTAGGCTTTCTTCTGAGAGGTTTGGTATCTTGCTTGCTGAGTCAAAAGAACTTGCTTCTGATCTTATGGTTTCAGGAGACATAGACTTTTTAGATATGTCTTTATGGGATTGTTTTAAAGAACCTCAAGAAGAAGAGTTTAAAGGTAAGACTCTAATTCAACATTTTTGCGAACTAGAGAGAGGAACCACTAGACTAGGAGTAGCCGGAAATCTGAGAACACCTCAAGACGTAACCAAGGCAATGGAAGAAGGAGTGGACTGGATTATGCTTGGTAGAGCAGCGATATTGCATCATGATTTCCCTATCTTGTATAAGAATGACAACCAATTTACTCCTGCTGAAATTCCAGTTTCTGTTGATTATTTAACAAAAGAAGGGCTTTCACCTAAGTTTATTGAATACATGTCCACTTGGGGTTTTGTAGATGGTTCTGTCGATTTAATGAAAGAAGCTCTTAAAAAGGCTTAATTCAAGAAACTATCATCCTTTTCTAACATTAGGTCATATATAGGTTGATACATAACCCACATACCTAATTCAGAACCAACTTGTTCTTTAGTCATGGCTGCAGTTTCATCAGAAATTCTTTCCATTTGACCAACAGACTCAGCGATCATTTGTGATTGGCAGCATCTATCCATTGAGAGGAATCCCCATAAAGCAGCATCTACCGTTTCCCCTGTAGTCAATAAGCCGTGGTTTTTTAATATGGCAGCTCTATTATCTCCTAAAGCTTTAGCTATTCTATCGCCTTCCTCAGTCGCTAAAACAACTCCTGTAAAATCATCAAACAAAACATGATCATCAAAAAAGGCACAAGAATCCTGAGTAATGGGTTCAAGCTTTCTTCCCATAGAAGAAAATGATTTTCCATACATAGAATGCGAATGCGCAGCGGCATTTACGTCAGGTCTCGCTTCATGTAATCTTGAATGAATAGCAAAAGCAGCCGTATTAACGGGCCTATCTCCTTGCGCTACCTCACCATCCCTATCAACTAGAATTAAATCCGAAACACATATTTGATCAAAGTGCATACCAAAAGGATTGACCCAGAAATGATCTTCAAACTCCGGATCTCTAAAAGTTATATGACCTGCCACCCCTTCATCAAATCCAAAATGAGAGAACATTCTGAAACCTGAAGCTAGTCTTTCTAAACCATGACGTCTCTTTTCTTCAATGGTATTGCATACAATAGGTTCTAGAGAGCCTTTTTCCTTTTGAGGTAATTTTCCTAAATTAATGTCTATTTTCTTCATTTTCCCTCCGAAAAACTAAGATGATTAAATCAGAACGATAATCTAGCATATTTGCTAAAATATATCCCATCAAAAGAACTGGACACAAATACTATGGCCACAAAGAGATTTAGAATTGAAAAGGATAGCTTAGGAGAAGTTAAGGTACCTAAAACCGCACTATGGGGAGCGCAGACCCAAAGAGCGGTTAATAATTTTTCCATTAGCGGAATAAGAATGGATTTTCCCTTTACAAAATCGTTTGTAAGCTCTTTAGGGTTAATTAAAGATGCGGCGGCTAGAGCTAACTTAAGATTGAAACTCTTACCAGGAAAAAAAGCGAAAGCCATCTCCAAAGCTGCTAAAGAAGTTTGGCAAGAAAAACACAACAAAGAATTCCCAGTTGATGTATTTCAAACCGGTTCAGGAACCAGTTCTAATATGAATGTTAATGAAGTGATAGCTAATTTAGCTACAAAGTATGCTAAAACTCCAATTAACGCTAATGACGACGTCAATATGAGCCAAAGTAGTAATGACGTGATTCCTACTGCCATCAAGGTAAGTGCGCATATGGACCTCACAAAAAAACTATACCCTGCATTAGATAAGCTAATGAGTGAAATTGAGAAGAAAGCAAAATCAATGGAAGGAGTAGTTAAGACTGGAAGAACGCATCTAATGGACGCTATGCCGGTTGAACTATCTGATGAATTAAGGGCTTGGAATAGCCAACTTAGCTCTTCAAGAAAGATGTTAGGCGTTATAGAGAAGAGATTTCTTGAACTTCCTCAAGGAGGAACTGCAGTAGGTAGTGGTATTAACGCTCACAAGCACTTTGCAAAGTATTTCGCACAAGAAATGACAAAACTTTCTGGAAATAAATGTAAATGCGTGCCTAGTGAGAACTTCTTTCATGAATTAAGTGCTCAGGACTGCTCAGTTCAATTATCGGGAGAGTTAAGAAATTTGGCTGTTATTTTGATGAAAATTTCTAACGATTTAAGATGGATGAATAGCGGACCTTTATCAGGATTATCCGAAATTGAGCTTCAAGCTTTACAGCCAGGAAGTAGCATCATGCCAGGAAAAGTAAATCCAGTAATTCCTGAAGCTGTGACAATGGCGTCAGCGGATGTAATAGGAAATGATTTAACTATCACGGTTGCAGCTCAAGCTGGAAACTTTCAACTTAATGTTATGCTTCCAGTGATAGCTTATAACCTTTTAAAAAGTATAAATATATTAGCTGGAGCCATGAATGTTCTTTCTTCTAAAGCTATTAAGACCTTTAAAGTTAACAAAAAGAATCTGGAAGCTTCTCTGGCCATGAACCCCATTCTAGTAACAGCTTTAAATCCAATTATTGGCTACGAAAAAGCAGCTGAGATAGCAAAAAAAGCTTATAAAGATGGCAGGCCAATCATTGATGTTGCTTTTGAAGAGACAGATCTTTCGAAAGCTAAACTCAAAAGATTACTAGACCCCGCCAAGTTAACGAAAGGCGGAATAAGTAAATAAGATGCCGGCATTGGTAGAACAGAAATGCGAAGCTTGTCGTGCCGATGCTCCTAGGGTGGCTGATGATGAGTTGCCTGCGTTACTTAAGGAGATTCCTGATTGGCAAGTTATTTCAGACGATGCGGTTCTTAAATTAAGCAAAGTCTTTAATTTTGAAAATTACGCGGATGCAATTACTTTTACCAACAGAACTACAGATTTAGCTGAAAAAGAAGATCATCATCCTGCGATACTATTAGAATGGGGAAGGGTGGAAGTTACATGGTGGACACATAAGATTGGTGGACTTCATAAGAATGATTTCATAGCAGCGGCTAAGACAGATAAGTTAAATACCTAGAATTGCATGCCTAGAATTGTCGTAGTTTATTCTGGAGGCCTAGACTCATTTACACTGTTAAATCATTCGATGGATTTAGGGCACGAAGTTTTCCCTATAACTTTTGATTACGGACAAAAACACAAAAAAGAAATTTCTTACGCTGAGGATTTTTGCCAAGATGAATCATTAGCCTTAAAAGTTGTTGATATAACTGAGATTAATTCTCTCCTTAAAGGGTCGGCCCTAACGGACAATATAGAAGTTCCAAAGGGTCATTATGAGGATGAGTCTATGAAGACAACCGTTGTTCCAAATAGAAACATGATTCTTATTTCAATGGCAACTGCTTATGCTGTAACAGTTAATGCTGAAGAGGTGTGGTATGGAGCCCACGGAGGAGATCATGCTATTTATCCTGATTGCAGACCAGAATTTGTAAATAAGATTAATGAAGCGACGTTAGTTGCTAATTATTCACCTATATCTGTTAAAGCTCCATTCATTGACCTCTCTAAGCACGAAATACTATCTATTGGGTTAAAGTTAGGCCTAGATTACAGCAAAGCATGGACTTGTTACGAAGGTAAGGAGTTGGCTTGCGGGGTATGTGGGTCATGTGCTGAAAGACTAGAAGCCTTTAAAATTAATGGATCTGAAGACCCACTAGAATATTCCAATTAATCATGTTCCAAGTAAAAGAAATGTATTACACCCTCCAAGGTGAAGGAGCTAGGAGCGGTAGACCTTCTGTTTTTTGTAGGTTTACTGGGTGTAACTTATGGTCAGGTAGGGAGGTAGATAGAGAAAAAGCAGTATGTAACTTCTGCGATACTGATTTTATTGGAACAGACGGTCCTGGAGGAGGAAAATTTATAGATGAGGTAAGTCTTTCAGAGATCATAAATAATGTTTGGCCCAAAAAAGAACCAAATAAATATGTAGTGTTTACCGGAGGTGAGCCCGCACTTCAACTAACTGAGGCATTAATAGACTCCTTGCATAAATTAGATTTTGAGGTTGCTATCGAAACCAACGGGACCTTAGATTTACCTTCCAATATTGACTGGATAACGGTTAGCCCTAAAGGAAATTCAGAGCTGAAGGTCAAAAAAGGAGATGAATTAAAGTTAGTTTTTCCTCAACAAGAGTTAAAGCCCGAAACGTTTTTTAAACTAGATTTTGATCATTTTTTTCTGCAGCCAAAAGATTGTAAAGATGAAGAAGACTATACTCAAAAGACTATTCAATATTGTTTAGAAAACCCTAGATGGCGTCTTAGTCTGCAAACACATAAATATATAGGGATAGATTAAAAAAGATTCAAATGACACGCATAATCAACTAACATCGTCATCTTTTATAAATATATAGATGGAACTTATTACGGAAAGACCAGAATGGTTTGAAGAAGCTCTTAATAAACAGTATCAGAATAAAACTGTTGAGATTAATGGAGCAAAAATCCATTACATGGAATGGGGAGATCCTAAGAACCAAAGTGTAATTATGTTGCACGGCACGAATGCTCATGCCCACTGGTTTCAATTCATAGGGGCATTAATGGCAGAAAACTATCATTTCGTGACCATGAGCTTTAGCGGTATGGGTGAGAGTGATTGGCGTTCAAGTTATGACAGAGATACCTTTGTTGAGGATGTCTGGGGTGTTATTAACGATGCAAAAATGGATAACCCGGTTATTGTAGGTCATAGTTTTGGGGGCATGGCGTCTCTTATCACAGCCTCTAAATGGAGCCATCTCATGGCGGGGCTTTTATTAGTTGATTTTGTTGTATATAAGCCAGAAGAGCATTTTGAGTGGTATCAAGATCGTGAACCTGCTAGACCTCCAAGGATAGTCTCAGATAGAGAAGAACTCTTAAAAAGGTTTAGATTAATGCCGCCGCAAGACTGTGAAAATCAATTTTTGGTGGATTTTATTGCAGAAAATTCAATAAGAAAAACTGAAACAGGATGGTCGTGGACATTCGATCCAGCAACTTATGATGGATTAACCATAGGGTCCGATCATTCTAAGATATTATCAGAGTTATCCTGTCCAGTTGGCTTCTTCTATGGAGAAAATACCATGGAGTTTAATGCCAGAAGAGGAGTGAATGGGATGAAAGAGTTATTACCCAAAGGTTCGCCTATAGCTGTGTTAAAAGGTGCACAACATCATTTGATGTTGGATAAACCTCTTGAATTTATAGATAAACTAAAAGAATTAATACAAACCTTAATTAGCAATTAAGAATATTGAGTATTTCTTAGAAGCCAGATAGCAGACATCGCAATTACCAACATTACTATTAGAAGCATAAAGGCCTGGCTATAATTTCCGTAGGCTTGAAAAAGGAGTGCCACAATAGGAGTTCCTGCTGCTTGAACTATAGCTATAAATGGTTGCGCAAGACCTCTTGAAGTTCCAAAACTTTTTTGAGTAAAGACTTTTCTAAACATTATGTTGCTTAAAGGCAGGGCAGCTCCTCCTCCAAATCCAAATAAAGCTATTACAAAAGCTAGTTGTACTGGGCTATTAGTGATTAAAATCAGAGAAACTCCGATTGCTTGTATTGTTAAAGATAACGTAATAGCAGCTCTCGGATCTAATTTCTTTTCTACCAACCAGCCAAATATTACTTTACTCATCATGGCAGGTATCGCATACATTGCAAAAATGAAAGCTGCCTCAGAGGCCCAACCTCTTTCTGAAGCATAAAAAGTAATGTGAGAAAGAACTGCCATCATAGAAGAGAATTGAAGAGAAAAAACAAAAGACAAGATCCAAAACTCTTTATTCTTCAATAGTGCAGGTATTTCCCATACTTCTCCTTCTTGATCGTCTGTGCCTTTAGTTGAACTTGAATCTCCATCTACCTCTTGTCCAACTTCCTCAGGTTTATCAATAATTAAGATCCACATAAGAGGAGCAATTATTACTAAGAGAAATAAGCCAAAAGTTAGATACACTTCTCTCCATTCCAATTGCAAAATATCCATGAGGAAATATTGGGTAAGGTTTGGAAAAATAAAACCAGCAAAAGAAACACCTACCGCAGCTATACCCAAAGCTCTTCCGGCTTGATTTTCAAACCATTGAGAGACCAGCTTCGAAGAAGACAGGTTTCCCATCAAGGTGGCACCCACGGAAAGAGGAAGAGCAAATATTAATATAAAAGCTAAATAAGAGGTTGAAAAATATAAAGACATAAGGCTTAAGGAGTATATAAAACCTCCAAAAACAAGAACTTTTTTTACAGAATGAATATCTAATAGTTTCCCGGCGAATGGATAAAATAGAGATGAGCAAATCATAAAGATAGGAATGGTTAAAGTGGTTAGAAATCTAGAAAGCTCAAGCTCTTCTTCTAACCTTAACTGAATAACTGGGTAGCTTTGAAATGCGAAACCAACTGCAAAAAAGTCTATAGCTATTGCTATAGCTACCATTCGCCAACCAAAGAAAGCTTTCACAAGTTATTAATATTATTTATATAGAAGCTAAAGTTCTTTCGGTTTCTTCCCATAATTTAGAGGCTTCATCTGTATCTATAGCCCAGTCGGCCACACCAACGTACCTGGCGTTAGGACCTTCATCTTGTCTGGGTGCTATATCACAATTCTCGCAATACACCCCTCCTATACCATTAAGTTTTGGGTTGGTAGCACACCAGAGAGTAGTACTTGCTCCTTGTGTTGCGGATTTAAAACCAGCAGCTGCCATCTCAGATAATTCTCCATCCTCATTGAGCCACCCCAAAGCCACCATCTCTTCTTGCTGAAGGTGTCGTTGCAGAGGAGTAAAAATACCTCCAGGATGAACAGACAAGGCCCTTATGCCTTCATCCTTCATTCTTGCATCTAATTCAACAGCAAGGAGACTCGCAGCTGTTTTAGATTGTCCATAGGATTGCCATTTATCGTAAGAGTTTTCAAAATGAATATCATCCCACCTTATCCCAGAAATCTTATGTCCTGTAGATGAGAGAGTTACTACTCTTGATTCACCGGATCGTAATAAAGAGGGAATAAGTCCTTTAGTTAATATGAAGTGTCCAATGTGGTTAACAGCAAATTGCAAATCCCAACCATTATCAGTCGGCATTTGGGGGCAAGCCATCACAGCAGCATTATTAATTAATATATCAAGACTGGTTCCGTTACCGATAAACTCTTCTACGAATTTAGTAACAGAACTAGGATTTGCTAAATCAAGATTAAGGACATCTTCTTTATCAATGATGCCCTCGAGCTCTTTTACTGCAACCTCACGCCTTCTTGCTGGAACAATTACTCTGGCCCCACAATCAACTAGAGCTCTTGTTGTTTCTAGACCTATGCCTGAGTAACCTCCAGTTACTAAGGCAGTTTTTCCTTTTAAATCTATTCCTTCGAGCACTTCATTAGGTTCGCTCTTAGCTCCAAATCCTGAATCTAGTGGTTGTTGTAAGTCTGAAATCATATTACTTCCTTATTTTTTTAGACACTATACATCTTACAACCTAGACGAAGTAGATAAGATTCTAAATGTTGATCTATTTCAAAGCTTATTCTTTTCTGTATAATTTAAAGATGTTACGTATTGAAGATAAAGCGCTCACCTTTGATGACGTCCTTTTAGTGCCAGCTCACTCAGAAGTCCTACCCAACGAAGTTGACTTAAAAACTAAATTAACCAAGAAACTTAATCTAAACATTCCTTTGGTATCCGCTGCTATGGATACGGTAACAGAATCACGCATGAGCATAGCTTTAAGTGAATTAGGTGGGATTGGAATTATCCATAAAAATTTATCCATAGAATCTCAAGCTTCTGAGGTTAGAAAAGTAAAAAAATATGAAAGTGGTATCGTTAGAGATCCAATAACAATTAGATCAGATAAAGAAGTTGGTGAACTCATTCAGCTGACCAATGAATTAAATATTTCGGGCATGCCTGTTGTGGATAATGGCAACTTGGTGGGTATTGTTACTAGTAGGGATTTTAGAAACGAGCAGAACTTTTCAGCCAAAGTATCTGAAATCATGACACCTAAAGACAAACTCGTTACTGCAAAAGAAGGCGAAGATTTAGACGTAATTAAGAAACTGTTGCAAGACAATAGGATTGAAAAGATTCTTTTAGTTGATGGATCTTTTGGATTGACTGGTTTGGTTACTCTAAAAGATATTAATAAATCTTTGGACTTTCCGGATGCTGCAAGAGATGAAGAAGGGAGATTGTTAGTTGGTGCTGCCATAGGAACTAAGTCAGACACGATGCGGCGATGTGAATCTTTAATTCAAGAAGGGGTGGATGTTTTAGTGCTAGATAGCGCCCACGGTCACTCTGAAGGAGTACTTTCTCAAATAAAAGAAGTAAAAAATGCTTTTAAAGATATTCAAGTTATAGGAGGTAATGTCGCTACTGGAGATGGAGCTTTGGCTCTTGCGAACGCAGGAGCAGACGGAGTTAAGGTGGGAATAGGCCCCGGATCTATATGCACAACTAGAATTGTCACTGGAGTAGGGGTTCCTCAGATTACAGCTGTGGCTGAAGTGGCTAATGCCTTAAAAAATCAAGACGTCCCTTTAATTGCTGATGGAGGTATAAGGTTTTCAGGTGATATCTCTAAAGCCATTGCCGCAGGAGGTCACACTGTGATGTTAGGAGGTATTTTAGCTGGCACAGAAGAAGCGCCAGGAGAAGTTGAGCTGTATCAAGGTAGGAGTTATAAATCTTATAGAGGGATGGGCTCCATGGGCGCTATGTCAGGAGAACAAGGTTCTAAGGATAGATATTTCCAAGACAGCGCTGATGCTAATCAGAAATTAGTTCCTGAAGGCATCGAGGGCAGGGTTCCTTATAAAGGTTGGATGCAAGCCGTAGTTCATCAAATGTTGGGCGGACTTAGACAAAGTATGGGTTATACCGGCTCTAAAGACATTGAAACGATGAGAACTAAACCAAAATTTGTTCAAATAACTCCAGCCGGTGTTAGTGAAAGTCATGTTCATGATGTAAGTGTGACCAAAGAAGCACCTAACTACAGAATAAGTTAAGTTAAATGGCAAAGAACATTCTTGCCGATAAGATTCTTATAATCGATTTTGGCTCTCAATACACTCAGCTTATAGCTAGGCGAGTTAGAGAGCTTGGAGTTTATTGCGAGATATACCATCACAAGAGCTCTCTTAGATCCATAAAAGATTTTAATGCCAAAGGAATCATACTTTCAGGAGGACCTGAGACGGTAAAACAAAAAGGATCCCCGAAAGTACCTACTCAACTATATGATCTTGGGATTCCTGTATTGGGAATTTGTTATGGCATGCAGTCAATTGCTAAGCAATTAGGTGGCAAAGTTGAGTTAGCTGACAGAAGAGAATTTGGTCATGCCGATTTGAAGATAAAAAATCAAGCTTCTGGATTATTCAAAAAAATTAAGAACAAAAATATCAATGTATGGATGAGTCATGGAGATCATGTATCGAAATTACCCAAAGGTTTCAAATCTTGTGGAACTACTTCAAATAGTTCTATCGCAGCTTTATATCATCCTACTAAGAAGATATTTGGGCTTCAATTTCATCCCGAGGTAACCCACACCCCCCAAGGGAAACAAATACTTAAGAGTTTCGTAAGAGATATATCAGATTGTAAAGGTCTTTGGAATTCTAAGAACATTATTACCAAAGCAGTAGAAGAGATTAAAAAAGAGGTAGGCGATCAAGAAGTGTTACTCGGTTTGTCAGGGGGAGTAGATTCTGCAGTTGTGGCCGCTCTCTTATCTAAAGCTATAGGAGATCAACTAACTTGTATTTTTGTTGATAACGGCCTTTTGCGATTGAATGAAGGAGATCAGGTAATGGATACCTTCAAAGATAGGTTTGGTATAAAAGTGAAGAGAGCAAACGCTGGCAATCAATTCTTAAAAGATCTTAAAGGAAAAAAAGATCCTGAGCATAAACGCAAAGCTATTGGCAAAACTTTTATAGATGTTTTTCTTAAAGAAGCCAAGAAGAACAAGAAAATAAAGTGGTTAGCTCAAGGAACTATCTATCCAGATGTGATTGAATCAGCCGGCACAAAAAATGGTACGGCTCACGTAATTAAATCTCATCATAATGTAGGCGGTTTACCGAGTTACCTTAATTTACCAGTTATTGAGCCTCTCAAAGATCTCTTTAAAGATGAGGTGAGAAAAATAGGTTTAGAATTAGGATTACCTAAAGAAATTCTCTTTAGGCATCCATTCCCGGGCCCAGGCTTGGGAGTAAGGATTCTAGGTGAGATAAAAAGACCTTATATAAAGATCCTTCAATTAGCAGATGACGTATTTATCAGTGAATTAATTAAAGAAGGTTATTACGACAAAGTCAGTCAGGCTTTTGCTGTCTTCCTTCCAGTTAAGTCAGTTGGCGTAGTAGGGGACTCTAGAAGGTATGAGTACGTAATTTCATTAAGAGCAGTTGAGACAATTGATTTTATGACGGCAAAGTCAGCGAAACTTCCTCATTCTTTCTTAGAAAAAGTATCTAATAGAATCATTAATGAAATTCCCGAAGTATCTAGAGTAACTTATGATATTTCTAGTAAACCACCTGCAACTATTGAGTGGGAGTGAAAAGTCGTTATAAATCAATAACTTACCTGTGACATAATTTGTCAAAGCAACGAAAGAATGCGGGTTTCAGAGCACTAAAAACAAAGATATAGCAAACTCTTGCT
>PBYV01000055.1 GCA_002729765.1 Acidimicrobiaceae bacterium | reverse complement strand
TAACCATTGTAGGTGGTGGTTTGGTCGGTGTGGAACTATCTCATTTCCTATCCGAAAGAAAAAGAAATGTTTCAGTACTCGAAACAAGACCAGTTATGGCACCTGAAATGGCCCATCCGCGACGTTGGAGAAGCCTGCACCAAGCATCTTTGTCTGGAGTTAAATTTCATAATGATATTCAAGTGGTCGAAATAAGAAAAAACTCTGTGGTTTACATTAAAGATGAAAGTGAATGTGAAGTACCCGCAGATTCGGTGATCCTTGCTGAGGGCATTGAAGCTGACAGAAAACTGCTTGAAAAATTCGCAGGAGTAGAGGTTGAAACCCATATTATTGGCGACGCTGAAAGTATTGGATACATAGAGGGAGCTATACGCTCGGGAAACAGAGTCGGTAGACTTCTCTAATTGAACTTTTATTGAGGAAGCAAATGGAACAAGAAAACGATATTGATTCAGAAACGGGACAACTTGTAGAAGCATCTTGGAATCCTTTTGATCCAGACTTCCTTATAAACCCTTACCCTCAGTATGAACTATTACGTGATCAAGACCCTGTTCACCGAACAGCATTTGGAAATCTTGTTGTCACACGTTTCGATGACGTTGCTGAAGTTTTAAGAAATCCAAACACTTCCGTCGACCGTAACAATACGGCAGGGGAAATGGACAGGCCTGAGCACATAAAAAAACTACAGGAATCATCTATGGACAGGCCTCCATCAATACTTACGCTTGATCCACCTGAACACACACGGCTTCGCAAACTGGTTCAAAGAACTTTCACTCCTCGAAGTATTGAAAAAATGCGCTCTACAACAACCGAGATCGTGGAAGACTTACTTGACCAACTGGCTGAAAAAAGAGAAATCGACCTGATAAAAGATTATTCCTTTGTCGTTCCTTTTGTCGTCATACATTCAATGTTGGGTCTTCCAGATGCGGACATGCTAAATGTTAGAGAATGGTCACAAACTTTGGTGCAAACTCTCGAACCGAATATAAGTCCGGAACAGGTAGACGCAGCTATTTGGGGCGGTACTCAGTTAAACGAATATTTAACTGAAGCTCTTGCATGGAAACGGAGTCAGCCTGGGGATGATCTTCTTAGTGATTTAATTGCCGTTGAGGAAGGCGGAGAAGGCCTTACTGAACCAGAACTGCTTTCAATGATTTCACTTCTTTTTGTAGCTGGTCATGAAACCACTGTAAATCTCATTGGGAATGGAACTCATTCTCTTCTGAACAATCCTGATCAATTTAATTTAGTTTTAAACGACCCTTCTGTTGATTCCACAATTACAGATGAGCTTTTACGTTTCGACAGCCCTGTACAAAATTCAGGAAGACTACTCTTAGAAGACATGAAATTATCGGGCATCCATGTTGAAGCTGGTGAGCTGGTTTTAACCGCACTAGGTAGTGCTAATAGGGACCCTAGATTCTGGGGAGACTCTGCACATGTTTTGAATATCAAAAGGCAAGATGCCTCTAGACATGTTTCCTTTGGTAGCGGAGTCCATTATTGCCTTGGGGCTGCCTTAGCTAAAATGGAAGGAGAAATTGCCATTACTAAACTGATAAGGCGTTTCCCAGAAATTTCAATCACCGAAGAACCAACGTTTAATTCCCGAATAATACTCCGCGGTAGAGAAAAATTTCCTATAGCACTTGGGGATCCTATTAGAAGCTAACCCGCAGTTACTTCTCTTCGCGTTAACTCAAATGCGGCAGAACCGGTCATTGTTATACCAGCAACTAAGGCCAGCCATGGTCCAAATCCAATTGAAAAATCTTCACGCTGAGAGTTGGTTATGATCCATCCTAAGACAGGCGACACTATAGCCATCCCAGCAACAATCTGTAGGTGAGGGTGAGAAAGTCGACCCCCTGGCTCTGCTAAACCCTTTGATCGAAGACGCATTGCACCAACTAAAGCCATTCCTACTCCCAAAAGTAGAAGTAAGAAGCCCATTCTTGGTGCACCAGGCTCGTATCCACTCCAAACCTCTGTTTCATTCCCGAACCATTTGAACAGGGGAGAAATCACTACAACTATCCCCGAGACTAGAGTCACAAAGGAAAAAATTTGTTTGTCTTGATCTTTCAAAGAAGTAGAAGTCGCTTCTCCTAAAAAAGCAATCCCCATTATGACAACTTGTGGAAACATATACGCTGTAAGACAAGCTCCAGCCGCCCCCCAGCCAGCACCCCGCACATCACTTAAATCTCTAAATGCGCCCGAATGAACAATTATAAGAAAACTTAAAATAGTCGTAAATGCTGCTACTGAAAGTATGAGGAGAATCTGCCCTCCCCCAACTGCTAGTTTGCCTAACTTAATTTCATGTTCTGAAAGCATTAAAAGTGAAATAATTACCATTAGCACACCAAGGATTGTTACAACTACCCCAAAGCCTGAACCCCCTGAGCTGTCAAAAACACTAAAACTTTCATTCTTGTAGTTGACCCAATTTCCCGCTAAAACCATCCATAGAAATAGTGATGACATGACAATTCTCACTAGAGCCAGTACTCGAACTGCATTCATCGTTTCAACCTTCTCCTTCAAGCTCTCCACCCAGATAACTGGCCTCTAGAAGATCCTGTCGTTCGAGAAGTTCCTCTGCTGAACCCTCCATCACTAATTCTCCGTGATTCATTACATAACCTCGATCAGCAACATTGAGCGCAAGATTGACATGTTGTTCAACGATTAATACTCCAGTCTCTGTTTGATCTGCTATATCACGAACAATGGGTAGTAATTGTTCAACTATTATCGGTGCTAAACCTAAACTCATCTCATCCACTAGTAGAAGTTTTGGCCGAGAGACAAGCGCTCTCGCCACAGCTAGCATCTGTTGCTCTCCTCCCGAAAGCAATCCAGCGCGTCTGTTCACAAGTGGACGCAACGCCGGAAGCATCTCAAGAGCCCTCTCAAGACCAGCTTCCATTCCAGTTTTATCTGGGCGTAAACCCAACTTTAGATTTTCATTCACTGTGAGGTTAAAGAAGAGAGAACGGTCTTCAGCTACATGCGCTAGACCACGTCGCGCCATTAAATGTGGATTACGCGAATCCACTTCTTCACCCAAAGCGAAAATGGATCCACTTAGTATGGGAATTAACCCAGAAATTGTTAATAGTGTCGTGGACTTACCTGCTCCGTTTGGTCCCAACAGAGCAACTACTTCACCTTTAGCAACATATAAATTCAAATCGCGCACTACAGGAACTCCGGCATAACCGGTATCTAGATTCTCTATTCGCAGCAAATCGCTACTTTCGGTCACTTATTCGTTCCCTTCAATAGTCATGTCTCTTAGTTCTTCTGCTGAACGAGCCTGTATCTCTCCAGCTTCTTCTCCCAAGTAAGCAGAAATTACTTCCGGATTTGTACGAATTTCTGACGGTGTTCCTTCAGCGATAATCTTGCCAAAATCCATTACATATATATAGTCACAAACGCTGAGTACCAAACCCATGTCATGATCAATTAAGAAAACTGTTATGTCGTGTTTAAGTAAATCTCGCAAATGAGTACCAAGTGAGTTACTTTCGGCGGTATCAAGACCAGCTGCTGGTTCATCAAGTAAAACAAGGTTTGGTTGAGCCGCTAAGGCACGGGCTACTCCAACTAGTTTTCTCTGTCCATGTGGAAGGTCGGTCGGCAAAATATCTGCCTGATGGGCTATACCAGCAACTTCAAGTGCCCAGTCAACTTTTTCTTCTACATCGTTTTTCTTTTGTTTAACATAAAAAATATCTTGCAATAGTGTGTACCAGCGTGTCGGATACGCGGCAACCAAAAGATTGTCTCTAACACTCAGGTCCTCAAAAAGCTCTAACGACTGGAATGTTCTAACCAATCCGAGTTGTGCCCGTTGATGTGGTTTTAGTTCAGAAAGATCCTGTCCACCGAAAGTCGCTGAACCAGCTGAAGTGGGAACGAAACCTGTTATAGCATCTATAAAGGTGGTTTTGCCTGCACCATTTGGTCCTATAAGTCCAACGAATGAGCCACTATCAACCTTTAAATCGACATGGTTATTAGCATTAAGACCTCCAAAAGTTACCGTTAAGTCTTTTGTCTCTAATAAAACACTCACGATACCTCCTGGGTATTTGCATCTATAGAGCCTGAGACTTCATTCGGACTTGAAGAAGTCCCGCGCATTACACCGGTCATTTCTTTTGAACGATTTGTAAGCATAAGGGCAACCCCTTCACCATTTGTAACGATAGCGTTTATAACCAGTCCTATTGCTCCAACAGCATTTATGTAAGCCTGTGTAATTCCTTCGAAGTGAAGAGACCCAAATTCAGAAATTATGCCACCGGCAGCAAGCAGTCCTCCAAAAATTGCTCCCCAAACTGTTGTTATGCCTCCTAAATACACAAAAGCTAAGAATCCTAAACCTACAAAAGGATTAAAATACTCGCTGGTTATCACTGGGACCTTGTAGGCAACTAAAATTCCTGCCATTCCAGCCAGCAATGAGGATACTCCAAAACCAATCATCTTAGTACGTGCTACATCAACTCCTGCAGCTGCAGCGGCTCGCTCATTTGACCGGATCGCCAGGAATCTTCTACCTAAAATACCTCTTCTTAGATTTGCAACTATTAGTCCGCCGATTGCAACAAATATGAGTGCGAAAATCGTGTACTTCCAATAATCAGTTCGGAAGGTTTTCTCATCGAGGGCTCCAACTTCGACACCAAACCAATTTGGATCTGGAGTTGGATTCGTGGTTGCAGCTCCAGCTCCCATCAGTGGTTCATTTCGAAGTAATAAATCTTCAATCGCAACTACTGCTGCAAGAGTGACTACAGCCAACTGCACTCCTCGTATGCGAAGAGCAGGGATACTTATAAGTACACCCAAAATCACAGCAGCAATTATTGCCGCAAGAGCAGCTAAAGGATCCGGCCAACCAGGTCCGTCAATTGCAAGAAAGTCCATTGCTCGTATTTTTGTTCCATCTGCTGACAAACGAATCAACGTCCAACAGGCGAACCCTGCAAGACTCCATTGGACTAGGGAAATCTGACCAAGAAAACCTACTAAGACAGTCAAACTAAGCATGAACATGATTGAGAGAAGAGTTGTCGTCAAAGTTGATTCCCAATTCGCGGTGAAAATATTAGACATCAACACCACAATCCCGATACCAATACCAAGTCCTACTAAAGGATGTTTTGCGAATGGCGCTCTAGGTTGTCTACCTACCCCTACAGTTCCTCGAATTGGTAAACGGTCACCTCTAAAATAGAGAACTAGTATCATCACTAACACTGGTGCAAATGTTCTCACCCCATCTGATGGCAACCATTCAGGCCACCAGTCATAACTGGTTGCATTAACACCCATACTCGCGATCATTCCAATTCCAAAACCACCTGCTAGAGCACCCATGATCGAAGTCAAACTTCCAACAAGGGCCGCTGCTAGTGCAGGAACTACAAACAAGATGAATGTCGGCGGACCTGCACGGTGGATGAATAGTATCCCGATAGCTCCAGCTAACACCGATGAAATGACCCAATTGAGACCAGCAAGTAGTTGTGGTGAATATCCAAGGAGTGTTGCCCCTTTTTCATTTTCATCAGCTGCACGGGTGGCTAAACCGAAACGAGTAAACCGATACAAAGCCCATGTAGCTGTTCCGATGATTAGAGCTGCTACTGCCAAATACAAAGTTGAGCCTGCCAAATTACGATCCATGCCTAAGAAATTTCTTATAGGTTCATTTGTTGAGGTGAACTCCCAAAAACCGTTATCTGCTCGATTCGCCCCGCCGAAATTTAAATTAGCTACTGATTGTAAATAAAGCATGACACCAACAGAGCCGATAACTTTCGCTAATAAAGGTGCATTGCGGAGTGGTCTGAAAACCATAATATGCATCAAGAATCCTATGAAAGCAGCCATAGCAAGAGATAAGAGCGCTGCAAGCCACACCGGCGGATCGTTCATAATATAAATCTCTACTGGGAGATTATTTATGTGTAGAGCTTTTAGGAAACCCCATTCTGGTATCGGGTCGAACCAGGGTAGAAAGATTGAACCACCATCATCTTTCACATAAGCGCCGTGCGTGGTATTTCGAAGTTCGTCCCATGTAAAAGCGGTGTAAGCAGCAACAGCTCCATGTGCAAAATTAATTACACCAGAACCCCGATATGCAACTACTAGACCCACTCCAAGGATGGCAAAAACAGCACCTGCTCCAAGACCTGCAAAAGCTCCAAATAATACATCCACTACTTAGATTCCCTCATTCCAACTAATAGACACATTCTGCAACAATAGTAAAAAAAAAGGGGCAGCCCATAAATGGGCCACCCCTTCTTTATAAATTTTTTAAGTACTTTTTACTTAAAAATTATTTGCATTTAACCAGTGACTCTTGGATTTCCTGCTGCCACTCTGGCTTGAATATCACCTACATTGATGAGTTCGCCATCTAGTGACCCCATTTCCCATTCACTTCCATTCCAGAGAGTGTATGTCAAAGTCTTTTTACAGACTGCAGGAAATTCTTCTGTGTTGTCGGTACAAGTTACCGGAGGTCCACTGACAATGTGCTGGTTCACGAGCCCTACAAAGGCTGCATTCACCGCCGCACGATCATCAACATCTCCTCCAGCAGCATGCAGTTCGTTTAGAACTTGATGAACCAAGATTCCTGTTCCATAACCAAGTCTAAGGAACGAAGATACAGGAGCTGTTCTAATTGAACTGTCCGCAAGCAATGCTTCACGAGTGTTTAACTCCCACGCAATGAAATCATCGTACAAGTCAGGACGTTCAGCTATCCAGTTCTGTTGACCGAATAGAGCTCCAGTTGAAGCAGGGTTAGCAAGCACTGAATCATCAATGCAAGCACCCGAGCCAATGACCTGAGTTTCTAGACCTGCTGCGGTTATTGCATTCATAACAACGTTGCAGTCTGCTGACTGAATTCCAAAGAAGACTGCCGTGTTAGTCTCATCGCCGAAGAACTCAGCAATTTGCTGTACAACAGCATCATCATCTGTTGGGTCACCTGAATTGTCTCCGAATCCTTGCCATTCGAAGTCGTGATCGTCTTCGGTAAGCAAGTAATCCCAGAACCTTTCCTCGGTGTCAGCAAAGCACTGCATACCTGGAGGTGTGGTCGAATAAAGAACAGCAATTTTAGCGTACTTCTGATATTCGACGGTAAATGTCGCAGCACCTGGGAAGGCAACTGGACAACCACCCCAAACAGACGTTCCATTTCCATCAACAATGAAGTCATCAACGAAAATTGGCACTGTCTGCAGTGTTGGTATACCGGCCGCTGTAAATGTCGGCCATAGTGCAGGAGTGAAGAACTCAATGCCGTTGATATTTACATGCGGATTGGTTTCTGCGATTTCATTACCACAGTTAATGGCAGCATTTGGATCAAATCCATGCACACAAGCCTGGAAATCAATGGCACGGCCACCGATACCTCCCAACTGAGTGTTGATCTGATCAATAGCAATTTCAAGCCCTTCACGAACTTCAGGGAATGAACCAATAGCATCACCTTCAAGGTTTGCCATTGTTATCACTATTGGATCCAATGAGTCATCAGCAGCGCCAGCAGGATTGAGGACGGCATTTTCCCATGCCTCTGCTCCATTTCCGTGCACTGCATCATCAGCAGAACCACTTGCAATAGCTCCTGCAGTTGCGGATCCGCCTGGTGCGTATGTGAATACAACATTGTTTTTACCAGCTGCGATATCGCTGCTGTCATTGTGTTGTACTACAGCAATTCGCTGTGAACCACAATCACCAAAGTCGTCACAAGAAATGTCACCAATGATTCCAGGCCAGCTTGAAACACCTGCCATGAATTCACGAACACCTGCACGGTCAACTACAAGATTGTCACCATCTTTAGATGATGCAGCCTCGATAGCTGAAAGAAGAAGTGTTGTTGCGTCATAAGCGTGTGCCCAGAAAGCAGCAGATGGTGCTTCACCATGCTCTGCTTCGTAAGCAGCCAAGAAACCGTCACCGGTTTGACCGGTAGCAGCATTAGCGTTTCCTTCGAAGTTAAGGTCTGGACCTGACATGAACACGCCCTCAGATTCGGGGATTTCCATGTAGTTGTCCACCAACATTCCGTCAGCGGCCATCAAAGTCGTGTTTTCAAGACCAGCTACTTCACCAATTTGCTGTGAAATGAAGTTACCTTCCGGTGGGAAGATAGGGAAGAACAAAAGATCAGGAGAACCAGCAGCCACCTCAGTGAGAACTGGAACCATGTCAGTGTCGCCCTTATTAACAGCAGTTATTGTCTGCAAATCGCCACCAAGATCGCTAAAGGAATTAGCGAAAGCTGTAGCTAGACCCTCAGTGTAAGGATCACCATCATGGATGGTTGCAGCAGTAGTAGCTCCAAGAACTTCATAAGCGAACTTCGCTGCAGCGGCACCCTGATACAAATCGTTGTGAGCGGTTCTGTAATAACCTTCACTCCAATTGTCACCAGCAGTACCAGCCAAGTCAGAAGTCAAAGCTGGGGAAGTGTTAGAACCAGAGATCAACACCATTCCCGCACCCGTGATCAACGGAGCTGCAGCAGTAGCAGCACCAGAACACGAAGTACCCAGAACACCAACCACGCTTTCATCAGCGACGATTGTCTGAGCAGCAGCCTGACCACCATCAGAAGAACAAAGATCATCCAACCATGTACCAGCATTCACACTGAAACCATGAATGTCGCCGTAATCAGCAACAGCCATATCAACAGCACGAGACATAGGTACACCTAAGAACGCAACATCGCCAGAAATGGCGTGCAACGAACGGATCTGAATGTCTTCACCAGCACCAACTTCAACAGTGCCCAAAGATCCATCACC
>PBYV01000054.1 GCA_002729765.1 Acidimicrobiaceae bacterium | reverse complement strand
TTCATTATCCCATTTTGGTAAACAGAAATTTGTATTATTATTTGCAGCAATACCTCTCAAGGCTGCATACTGAAACATTTGGTTCCCAATTCTTCCTAGTCTTCCTAAGTGATTAAATCCAATCATTACTACCCTAATACTTGTTTAACATTTGGAAGATATATATTCTGAATAACGTTCTTCCAATCAAATGTCTGAGCATACTCTAATATTTCATCACGATGTTGAACTGAATATACTCTATTCTTTACAATTTCATATTCAATAAATTCAATATCATTAATATGTTTCTCAGGAACTACTGTAATAAATTTCTTATCAATATCAAGATTTGCCTTACCCCATTCTGATACAACCACACCTAATCCAGCAGCAAAGGCCTCCATACAAACTAATGGATGTGCCTCACCATCAGATAACAAAACAAGATTACCATACTCTGTTAAACTATTATGGAGTGTTTCCTTAGACCATTCTCCCAAATAATTTTTAGTCTGATCAAATTTATCATCAGCAATATTACCAGCATACCAAAGACTATCAATTGACTGAAAGAGATGCTGCCTCTTACGATAATCTACCTTCGCAAGATAAATTGAACGATCAGAATGCCTAGGTATATTAACTACCTCAAATGATTTACAATTAACTCCATTGGGGCTAATATATAATTTTTCATTAGGAATATTAAACATTATATTATAAACTTTTTTAATCCCCTCGGATAAACAAAATACTCTTGGTTGAATTTTTGCAAACGTATTAGCAATGTTCACATAACCCCCAAACATATTTGGTCTTTCCAAATATCCATAATGACTTGTACATACACAAGGATACTGAATATAGGGATAGAGTCCTACCCAATCATCATAATGAATATGAACAAAATCTGGCTGATAACTATTAATCTGATCTAAAATATCTTTCGGATCTGTTGTATTAACAATATCAACTTCATGTCCCAACTCTATTAGAACATTTCTCATATCCCATATTAAAGATTCAACTGCACCCCACCCTACAGGAGGTATGGGTGTAAATCCTGGCCCAACAATAGAAAATCTCATCGATTAGTGATCCATTCCAAAACATCAACTTCAGGTTCCCATCCTATGGTTTCACCTATCTTAGTTATATCAGCAAGAGTAGTATCCATTTCACCATTACGTTCAGGAATATAAACTTGATCATCAGAGATAGTATCTGCTATCTGTTGAACAGAATAATTCTTAGCACTACCAACATTAAATACTTCACCTACCTTACCTTTAAGAGGCATAAGTGAAGCAAGATAGTTTGCCCTTGCAATATCTTTAACGTAAATAAAATCACGTTTCTGTGACCCGTTACCGACAATAGTAAGAGGCTCACCTGATTCTTTCTGCCTATCAAATATACCTATTACAGGAGCATACTGACCTCTTGTAGGACATCTTTCTCCAAAGACATTAAAGTATCTCAGAACCACTGTTTCTAATCCATACAAACTAGAATACATCTTACAAAACTTCTCAGCAGATACCTTTGATACTGAATAAGGATTCAAACAATCATCTGGTTGTGTCTCATCATTTGGCCAAGGGTTATTACCATACCCAGAAGAAGTAGATGAATAAACAAACCTCTTCACACCTACTTCTCTAGCACACTGCAACATAACAGTAGTACCTACACAGTTTCTCTGGACTGCTTGAATAGGATTCTCAATGGCTGGTTGAAGTCTTGACTCTGCTGCTAAGTGGAATACATAATTCACATTCCTACTCATCACATTCTTCATAAATGCATAGTCAGTCATATCACCCCTGACATTTATTGCCTTATCATTCCAATAAAAATTATCATTGTTAGCACTTTCATTATCCAAAGCAAGGACTTGATGACCTTTATCTAAAAGATAATCTACAAGATTAGATCCAATAAAACCTGCTGCCCCCGTTACCAAACTAAAAGTTAAAGATTTATCTTCATTCATAACAATCCTCCCACCAACTCATAATTCCATTCTATTGACTGAAAGATACTTTCCTTCAACTTAGTGGTTGAATATTCATGATCTCTACTCATCCAAACAATCTTGATAGGATTATTCCTACCAGTATAACTACCATCCATATAGTCTGTGCCTAGAAATCTAACATCATAATCCCTCAAATAAGATAGGAATGTATCCTCTGCCTGGTATACTACGATATCATCAACATATCTAATAGCTCTTAGTATTTCCTTCCTATCTTCTAAGGATTGTACTGGCTTAAGTTTATGAGGACGTGCCATAGATGGATCCTCATGCACTGCTATCGTAAGATGATTACAATACTTCTTAGCATCTTTAAACATCCTAATATATCCTGGATGAATTAAATCAAATGCCCCGGCTACTATACCTTTGATTGGGGGTTGATTTTTCTTCCACTCCTCCACATTAATACCCTTATCATCAATGAATAAATCAGCATTGGGTTTGTGGAACATAGGTTCTATCTCATGATACTTAATACCCCATTCATCTAACTGAGTCATTGTAAGTTCTGTCTGATCAAGACCTGACCCTCTACCTCTTGCTGTCTGGAGAATAATATAATTCCCCTCATCATATAACTTATTAATAGCCTCTACCATAAAAGGAATAGGAGTAGCATCCATATATCCAGGACGACCATCCTTCATCTTAGGAGTATTACAAATAGTATCATCTATATCAAAACAATATCTCATACTACTCCATGAAGAAAGATTTGGTGAACACATTCTACTACACCATAAGAATTACTATTCACATGGTAATTCCACTTGGACTTCTTCGATCTATTCCTCAAAGTATTGAATGGATGGAACCCTGTCAGAATACCATAATCAATACTTTCTCTATCACAATGATACATACAGTTTAAAATATTCTCCGACTCACCACTAGAACTTATAAGAATAACAAGAGTCTCTGGCTCAGCATAATACTCTATAAACTTTTCATATGCTCTACCATATCCAAAGTCATTACTCAACATAGTAATCATTGATGGGTCTGAAAGAATAGAAACTTTCTTACCATCAAACTTCATATAATCCTGAGAGATATGTGATGCTACAGCATTACTTCCTCCATTACCTATGATGATAATCCTTTGATGTTTATGAAACTCTTCCTGAAATTTAGCAAACTCATCTTCCATATGAGCTGTCTGCAATGTCTCCACATATTCCTTAAATGGATTCACCTGTAACTCCGTCTGGCACTACATTTATTTTAACTGCTTTTAGATCAGTTGTCAACATATCTTTGCCGGAAAAAGCAAGAAAGAATCCACCATTACCAGCTCCACATAACTTATAAGCCAAGACACTTTGATCATCACACAATTCTTGTTCCATCTCTCCAAGAGATTTATTCTCCATAATAGAATCACAAGTTTGTTTCTTCTGATACCACCCTTGGTTTATAAAATCTAGAAAGAGATCATACTCCTTTACTCTTAAAGCTTGATGTGCTAACTCTAATATATCCAACATAGGTTTTACTTTGTCTAGATTACTAGTGACATCCTTAAGTATAGGTCTAGAATTTCTAGTTACACCAGTGAAAATAAGATGAGTATCATACTGATCAAAGAAATCTGTAGAAAGATATTCATATTTAATCCTATCCTTACCCATAAACTCCATCCTCTTAAATCCTCCCATCCCACATCCATAAGGATCTTGATATCCACAGTAAGGATTAAACTTAAGCTCTAACTCATAAGCCAACTTACATATCTCACTCTGTGACATCTGGATACCCAGAAAAATAGTACAGGCTTTAATAAGGCTGATAATATAAGATGATGAAGATGCCAACCCACTACCTTGTGAATAAGCATCACTAGTGAGAGTAACCTGCACAGGAGGCATAGAGAAGTGCTGTAGTACTACTCTAATAACTTCATTGCGGATTTCTTCTATGGTAGATACTTCCTCTCTCCTAGAATAATTGAGGATGTATTTGTGTTTGTCTTGATTGAATCCTATTCTATCCTGACTGATAGTCACATAGGTTTTCAAATTACAAGCAAAGGATATGACAGAACCATACCCATACTTCTCAACAAAATAAGGATTATCTGTTGAACCTCCAAACAATGATATTCTCAATGGACATGACGAAATAATCAATTCAATCTCCTGCTATAACCCTATGACTATCAGAATCTTCGTGGTGTGTACTAAACTCAAAGAGTTCAGTATCTTTCAATGCTAACATTTGATGTCTCAATCCAGGAGGAACATAGAAGTTATCTCCCTCAATAAGAATATCTGTTTTAGCATCTTCAATGTTATCATCATAACCATAAGTAATCTCTACAGCTCCTTTCTGAATATAGAAACACTCATCCTTCAACTCATGATAATGCCATGAGCAACGTTTACCCCTCATGATATAAAGAATCTTACCACAATAGAGAGGAGTATTAACTACAATCTTCTCTCCTCCCCATCCTTTTGGAACCCACAGAATGGGAGTTGGTCCAGGATCAGGCATCTTTACACTTCCTAATGACTTCTGTGGAGCTGTATCCCCCGAACCTTTCAAAGAAAGATACTTTCTTAGCGTATTCCCTACCGACGACTTCTCCATGCTTCCAATCTGCTCCCACTAATAATATGTCAGGATTATAAAGCTTAATCAAATCTTCCAACTCCTGACGCGAACCAAATGTCAATACCAAATCTATGTAGCGAATTGCCTCTAACATAGTTTTCCTGTAACAAATATTATTGATAGGACGACCAGAACCCTTATCCCGATTAACCTTTAAATCACTATCAAGTCCTACTATCAACTGATCACCAAGGGATTTACCAACCTTAAACAACTCTATATGTCCAGGATGCAAAATATCAAACGTACCATTCAACCACACTATTTTAGACATGGAACCTCAAGCTCCCAACTTCCTGACATAGAAGTAATCTTTTCCATCTTCAATGGCTCTGGAATACCCTCACTTATTTTACCATACTCTGTTGGATAATCCATTACCTCCCATATCATCATGTCTGTCTGTTCATACAAACTATCAAAGGTCATACGCACTCTTAACTCTGAAGCCACTTCATCAACCTGGTCATCAGTCAATTTAATTTGAAGAAAGTTGGCACGTGTATCTGCCAACTCATTCAAATTAATACTGACCCAATTGTCTTTACTTATAGTCATTAGTATTTCTCTCCTATAATAATAGAAGTCCCTTTCTTTTTACAAACCTTAGTGGCACATCTATTACCAAACTCAATCGCCTTTTTAATATCCTTATGTTTTGTATAGCTAATAGCTAGACAAGCTAAGAATGTATCTCCGGCTCCACTCAGGTCTATTGTTTCAATACTTTTAGTAGGATATACATCTCCTCTATAAAGACATCCCTTACTACCAAGAGTTTGAATGATTTTATTTTTTAGATGATCATCTATAAAATCCTTTGACCTTTCATACTCTCTATTATTAATCTTGATATACGTAGCTGCCCTAGCCCAAGGGCCCAATACCTTTTTAGTATCTAAGAATACTCTTGGATGCTCCTCACAAATATATTCAATATCAGATTCAGCTAGAAAACCTTTATCATAATCTGATATAATAACGGTATCATAATCAAATGAAACATCCTCTAATGAATTGATTCTATCTATCTTCACAGAAGAATCTACTCTAAAGAACATATGATTACTTGACCTATCAACATACCTATTCTTTTTAACCTCTGTATAATTATCATTGGTAACTATATCAACATCCTTTCCTACCAATGATGCAGCATTGCAAAATACATTACATGCCATACCAGGATTCTCTTTCACCTTCACTATCTCTAGGATAGGTACAGGCTTATCTGGTGCCAATCTGAATGACTTACAGTAAGTATAGATGTCTGTGCAACTATCTCCTATAACAAGAATTTTATTCATCAATCTTCTTTAACCAATACATTAAAAGATCATCCAAAGTAGTTTCAATATCATACTCTTCCTCAAACCCTGTCATCTCTACCAGATTACTTGAATCCCCATGTTGATAATGAATCTCATGAGGTCTCCAGAAAGGTTCATGAACCTTTTGCCTCACCTCTGAAAGTCCAGACAGTTCAATCAATTTATCAGTGAAGAACTGCATCTTACGTGGAGTGTCACCACAGATATTAAAGATATGATTGGTTACTTCTGGATGAATCATAGCCAAATAGTAAGCTCTCACAGTATCCCTGACATCCATCACAACACGTGTGGTTTCTAGATTACCAACCTTAAGAATAGGTTCTTGTAAACCCCTAATCATTCTAGCAATCTGATATGCATCAGAGGAGATGGAAAATATCCTTCCTCTACGTGGTCCAGTATGTGAGAAAGCACGAGTAATGAATCCCTTAATGTATCCATTCTCCATTCTCTCCTGAAGATATACATCAGTAGCTGCCTTAGATGCTCCATATGGATTAGCAGGGAATATTCTATCTTCCCAATGAATCTTACGTCCATCCTGTCCTACGTTTCCATATACTTCAGAAGTAGAACAGAACATAAGCTTACATTCTTTCTGATGATCCTGAATGACTTGGAAAAGATTAGCACTACCCATAACATTAGTATCCATTGTCCCTATTGGATCAATGAAACTAGTGGGTGGATGTGATTGTGCTGCTAAGTGAAATACTCCATCAAACCAATTATTCTCAAATACCTTTCTTAAAGAACGATAGTTTGTAAGATCACTATACAAAAACTTAATGGACTCATATACTTCGTCATTAACGACATCACGAATGTCGCTTTCCATACCATTAGTACGACGAATCAAACCATAAACTTCATGACCCTCAGCATGTAAAAGATTTGCTAGGTGAGGACCTGCAAATCCAGTGATGCCAGTAATTAAAAATTTTGCCATACTAATATGTCAAATGTTGAATGTTATCAAACAAAAAGATTCCCATCTTCTTATGTTTATTATACCACTTTTCTGGCATAACACAAAAGCTTTTAAGGTCTGGTGAGTATTGTTGTAAAGCTGAACTCAAATGACTAGCTCCACTACTAAGAGTGAGAACACCATATGCGGAAGACATCAAATCACAATACTTAAAAATATTTTCTATTTCAACATACCCCTCAAACCCTATATCATATACATTATGTTTAACATTGTCAACATCCTTTTCAACAAAAAGATCATTCTTAAAATAAACAGAGAGAAACTTCTTATCAGGATATTCCCTCTTCATATCTTCAAAAATATTCTTCAATTGATTCTTATCATAACCTATACTTATAGATGAGAAATCAACAATGAATGCATCATCAAACCCCTCATGTTTCTCTGGCTCATAATAAATTTTAGGATAAGTATTTACTGGTTCAAGTCCATGGAATAATTCCCAATTAGAAATGGCTTTACCAGTCCCTTTACCTTCTGCTACCCATTCTTGATATGGAATCTCTGGAATATCTCCAGCATTCCTAGTCCCTGATTTCTTACCTTTAACATATGGATTTTCACCCCATACTAAATCATAGATCTCAGGATTTCTGAAAGGAGCATTCTCCAAAATATAAGTATCTCTTCCTTGTTGTTTATGAAACTCTTCTGGAAGAGTAGAAAACTGTAATGAATCACCCAGTCCACCATGCCAAGCACTTAAAATTACATCATCCATAGTTACATCACCCAAACTATTTGATATCCCTCATGAATAGGTTCATATCCAATATCATCCATAAAATCTTTCACATATGATCCTTTAGCAATCTTACCGTCACCAGTAAAGAATGCATCATGATCATCAACACAAACAATAGAACCTTTACCTAACTTATCTATCACAGCACACATCTCCTTCATATGATGTAGTTGAGATGGGTGAGGATTCTCTCTAACAATATCATAAGAGTCAAGATATAGGAAGTCAATCTGTTTCTTAGGTAAGTTCCAAAGAAAATCTACAGAGTCCTGACAATGAACTTTAGTTTTATCTGATGTCATCCCATTAGCATGATCAACATTTGCCTGACAAATATCTACCGATAGGACCTGACCATCGTAATAGTTAATAAAATCATCAAAGATATAGGTACTAGCACCATCATCACCCATTGCCAATTCACCATGATCCGCCCTCATACATCCTGTTTCTACAATAGTAAAGTTCTTAACATTCTTTTGATCCAAATGTTCAAATACAATCTCAAAAGAAGTTGCTCTATCTCTAATAGGATTATCAGGATGAGCTGGTTTTAATAACCTTGAAAAGAATTTACTACTAAATCTTTTTGAATATGTCATCCCTTCACCCAAGTTCCATAATAACAATCAGCCTCATGGAAGTGAGCCACTTCTCTACCATTATATGTCTTACCAAAATCACCCATAACAGATGTGAAAGTTTCTTTAGTAATGATATGAGGATGTGCAGTATTAGCAGTTAATGGTTGTCCATTACCCCATCCAATAGGCTCAAAGACACGAACAACCTTAGAGGTTTCCATAGCCTTCTTCAGTTGACCTTCTGGACTAATAACATGTTGAAGACAATTGAATAACCAGGTCTCATCAACCTCCTCTCCAATATCAATATGCTCATAAGGAGCAGCCACAACTTCTACACCAGCTGCCTCACATGTTTCTTTTTGTTTTTGCCACTTATCCATCAAAGGTTCAATAGCAACTCTTCTCTTTGCTCCTTCAACCATCATCAGTGCAGGAACAGAACCAGAAGCAACTTCTACAATAACTTTATCCTTTAGATCGTTCTTTGGATCTACTCCCAGATAGTTGAATACATTGTCAAAACCACCAAAGGCAATTGATACTCGGTGATCCCAGTACTCTTTAAACTCAGCCTCTTGAGCTTGTTGCCATCTCTCATAACTAATTTCCATTGGCCCTCCTAACTGACTTTCCTATTTACAACAATTTTTCTATCATTCAAAATGTCCCCATTCCTCTTGTAGAAGATTTTACTATTCTTGTGTTGTGTCTTATACAACCAAGGGGCAGGTTCTGTTCCACCACTTGCTGCTCTAGTACCACCCCATTCAGTATCTGATCTCATGTCAATCCAATAACATCCACATACTTTCTTAAGTTCCTTCCATGCCCTATACATTAGATCATGGTCATCCATATCTTGAGGAGAATATTCTTCATCAAGATAATTCAATTTCTTAAGATCAGCAAGATCAATCATCAATGGACCACGATTTACTGTGCTCCTAATAGCAAATGTATCTCTAGGTGTATTACTCTTATCTGCCTCATCACAAGACCTAAGAATATCACACCAACCAGTATCTAAATCCTCCTCCATATTTACATGTTGTGAATTAGGATTGAAGACATAGTTATGAGCTGTCCTAGCAGTCACAGCAAACACATCATCAAACTTGAGGAATGGTTTCTGCATCCTTCTATTCCAACCCTTCTCTCCAATCACCATATCATCTTGAATGATGATAGCTAAATCACCTGTTGCCTCTCTTAACCCAATGTTATTTGCTTTGGTTTCAAAGACATCAGGGGCAGTCAACACCTTATGATCAACTCCTTTCTTCAGTGCCTTAAGTGCTACCTCTTGAGAGTTATCACTACACCCATCAAAGACAAAGATAAGTTCATAGTCACCCACAGTATTGTTACAAATACCCTTAACAACTCTATCAATCAACCACTCCTTATTATGTACTGTAAGAATTAAACTATGTTTGATAGAATTATTATTAGCATAAGGACAACCATCCTCAATGGATACCATATACTCATCTACTGGTCTATGTAAAGTATATCCACTCTGTTGATTACGTTGATACCAATAGTCAGCATTACACTCAACATAATTTCTAATAGCACCACTATCAACAGATAAACCATCCCTCAATGCAAGGTTAGTAAGAATAGCTTGATCCTTAGCAGAATACCCACCAAACTCAGAGAAGTTACCCTTACCAGAGAAGTTAGAATCCTCTCCATTAACTCTTTCATCTAGACACCATTTCAGATATTCTTCTAGGATAGCCTTAGCTTCATCACACACTCTCCAGAATGTAATACCTGCTTCTAGTTGTGGAGAATCCCAATAAGCTTCTTCATCACAATCCATATAAACAAAACAGTCTCTTTTGACTGTCTTCTTCTGAGGATTAGGATCGCCCATCACTAACAGACAGGGATCATCACCCATCACACCATCAACATAAGAAAATAATTGAGGATGTAAAACATCTTCTGTGTCACAAAGAACGATCTTATCTCCATCATCCAACTTCTTCATTGTCTCTAGAAGAAGTAATGGCTTCCAAGCACACCATCCATACTTATTATCTTCTACAAAATAATCTGGATTCTGTTTATATACTTCTGTATTCTGAATGTCTTCTACACTATACTTAAAGGAGTTTAATCCATGTGTAGTAACTAATCTTGAAATATAATCCTGATAAATGTTATAAAGTTTACCTCCATAAGCAAAGGTAACTAAGTTCCAAGTCATTTTAAACTCCTATGAAAAAGGTATTACTTTCCAGTGTTCTGGATACAAATCTTTGATGTCTTTGTCTGCATTGTTAGGACCAAACCATTTGTTTGGTGCTATTACTGTTCCTTTATTAGCTAACCATGCTCCCCACCAACTAAAGGTAGAACAAGCAATAATAAAATCACTACACTGACTCATCAAATAAAGGTCATGGTAGGGACTATCAGCATCTGATACAAGGAATCTATCATCAGCAAAGGTAGGTTCATCATGACACCATAAAGGATCATCAGAGAATATAACTACCTGTCTATCAGGAAACTCTTTAAGTGCCTCCTGATAATATTCCATACTTACATTGTGGTGATTGCCTGAGTTAATAAGAAAATCTCCTCTTCTAATATGAAGAGCAACAGGGTTATCAAATATCTCTAGAGCACCCTGACAATCCTTTACAATATCATCTAAAAATGTAAACTCCTTTCTAACTTCATCCCCAATATGTTTGAAGTACTTTTCACTCTGAAAGAATCCAATCAAACAATACTGCCTCTCTCTATCTAACTCAAACAACTTAGAACTATAGTGGAAGTAAGCCTCTTGAAAGTCCGTTCCATGTACAAATCCAATGTTTGGATTGATTTTAAAGGCATCAAACAGTTCAATCCTTAATGTATTACCTAGATGATCTACAACAGCATCTCTATGATTGGGAATACTAACTTCCGTATTAAGCTTATTGGCTACTCCCATAGCAGTAGCATACTGGAACATCTGATTCCCAAGTTGTCCTAGTTTCCCTAGGTAATTAAGTCCAATCATCTTCTATACTTCTTCAGATACTTTTGCTCATTATAATACTCTCTCAACTTATCTGTATCTAATGTCTGAAGATAGTTCCAGAGATTAATATTGTCCTGCATATGTGGGTTCTGTTGATAAGAAACTGGCCATGAGTTAGGACCACGACTATGTTCCAAATGATATACCCAACTAACTACCCTACCTACATTATAACCCAACTTAAGGAATCTGTATATCCTTTCTTTATCCTCTGGTGATGATCCTTGGAAGTTCTCATTCTCCATTCCACCAGCTCTATAGGCATCTGCCCTAAAGAACTGAACATGTCCACTCTCAGCATTATCCAAGTCATGCTTTCTTTCTAGAATAGAAAAATCACAATCATTAGAAAGAAACTCTGATACCATCTCATCATCAGCGTAAATTCTCTTCTGCCACACACCCTGTCCATAAGGATATACTACATCATGTCCTAAACTAGTAAGCATTTGTTGGGCTTGTAGACATGTATCTATAGGAAGTAATACATCACAATCATAGTTAGCAACCACTGGTGTCTCACACATGTCTAACATCTCATTGAGATATCTCATCCTATAAAACACTTGGTCTTCTGATTGCTCAAAGACATGAGTTAGATTTTTAATATCCTCACCAACATACTCAGTAATCTGTGGAAGAGCCTGCTCTACAAAAACAGATGCCTTATCTACCTCTTTAATGATTACTTTTGTGTCAAAGGTTTCTAGAAGAAAACAACATACGGTAATAACATTTCTGAGCCTATCAACTGACTCAATCCTAATAGGGATAATAAAAGTTGTATCCTTTAAATCATTTTTCATCTATCTTAATCCAAGTATCGGGAACTAAATCAGAATCATCTACATGAGCCAAGTTGGGTCCATACCATTCAGCAGGAGCAATAACTTTCTTATCTGGGTTAGCTTGTAACCAAGCTCCCCACCAACTCATAGAACTGTTAGCAATAATAGCTCCATTACATAAAGACATCATACACATATCTGTAAAAGGTAATGGTGATTTTCTCACCTGTCCATCAGCATCTAGGTGTCCATGTTGATAAGTTTCATTATGATTAGACATAAGGAACCTGTCGCTCTCAAAGAACTCCTGTTCAGCACACCATTCAATGTCATCAGAACATACTAGAACATAAGAATCATCATCAAAATGTTTCAGTGCCTCTTCATAGTATTTGAAACTAAGTAGAGGATGACTCTCTTGAATATTAATATAGTCACTACGCCTTACATGAAGGAAAATTATATTCTCAAATTGAGAGATAAAATCATTACATGGTTCTAGGATGTCATCCTTAAACTTCAAATCCCTACGAAGTTCATCTTCAATATGTTTAAAATACTTCTCTGTCTGGAAGTATCCATCAATGTTACTACCATCAGTTACTCTATCAACAAAATCAATATCAAACTTCTGAACTTGTTCAGGGAGATTATTTATATTAGGATTGAGTGATGCAAGAGCACCAAAACTACGCATTGCCTCTGGACCTACTTCCCCATTAATAAAACCAATATTCTTTTCTGACATACTCTCCATCTTAAATGGAAAGAGAACTCCATAGTTTCCAAAGGAAACATGATCATCAGGAGGAACACACCAATCATATCCATGATGGGAAGCAATACCTCTTAACGCACAAAACTGGAAGAGTTGATTTCCAAATCTTCCATTAGAACCTAATCTATCATATCCAATCATGAGCCACTCACCTGTTGATCAATCCAATAATATGTTTTACGAATACCCTCTTCAAGAGATAGTTCATAATCCCAATCCAACTTGGCACGAATAAGATCATTATTAGAATTACGTCCTCTAACACCTAAAGGAGCATCAAGTTTATAAACCTTTCTCACAACCTTATCAGCAACCCTACCAACAATATCTACCAACTCATTAATACTAACCATCTCTTCTGAACCAATATTAACTGGTCCAATAAACTCCGAATCCATTAACCTTCTAGTCGCTTCGACGCACTCATCAACATACAGGAAGGAGCGAGTCTGCTCACCGTCACCCCACACTTCGATAGATCCTCCGACCTCCGGGAGT